>NZ_JALAHI010000117.1 GCF_022711995.1 Enterococcus sp. | reverse complement strand
CGGCATATGTCTGAAATATCGAGAGAGAGGTCAAAAAAAGGCAAAAAAATAAGCATAATAGCTTTTAACAATTTGAATATAACTTTGTATAATATATATTATGTAAACTAAAATAAATAATTTTTAGAGCTAGCAAAAAATCTCCTGAATTTACCTCTCCTCCCTCTGATTTCACTGTATTTTTTCTTAAAAACAGCGATTTTTCTTAAAATGAACCATTTTGGGTAAAAAAATGATTTTTACTGTGCAGTCTGATGATTTTTAGATATTGAATATTTGTGTTTGCATTGCAAAGTTTGATTCCTAAAACAATTTTTAGCAAGCTTCAGCTTGCCATTAGGATTTTTGCTGATTGCCCTCAATGACTAACTGCAGCTATAACAATAGATTTTAGCTGCAGTTAGATTTCATTCAGTTCTTTGCACGGGAAATTTACGTTTAGCGGTTGATGTTATGACTTGATGAATAATCATGTAAACTGATAACGGCTGATCAGTTCCAAGTGGTTCATAACAGCAGCTTTACGCAAAACGCCCATACCTGGAAATTTATCCTTTTTATATGCTTCCAGTAGCAATGCTAAACCTGCGGTCTGAGTGGGATAGATTTCTTCATGCAATAAAACTTGCGACATCAGCTGAAGAAATTTTTCTTTTTGGGTTTCTAATGATTCATCTGAAACAAAATGAGCGATTCGCAAATTTTGCAGCGGATCAACAAATAGCCAATGCAAAACGATTGTTTTAGAGGGATAGCTATGTTCATAATAAATTTTGCTATCGATAGAAAAATCACTATACCCGGTAAATCGTTGCTGCTGGTAGTGCTGATAAACGGTTGGCAGCAATTCTTCAGGCACTTCCTGATAGAAACCATTTCTAGGCAGTCTGGTAAAAAAATCGTGCATAAGAATCTTCGGTCCCTGGATTTTCTTTAATAAACGGAATTCTTGGCCGACTAGGATTGGTATCTGATTTTTACGCCAATCACTGGCTAACGCTGGACCAGGTTGATGAACGACCCAAAGATCCGGCTGACAGTCGATAGTTTCAATCGGCTGATCAACGATATAGGCTTTAGCATGAGGCAATGTTTGTAACATGCGACTTCCATCTTCAGTTAGAAAGTCCCCCGCCTGTGGATTAACGATAACAAAAAAAGGATGTTCTTTTTTCTGAAAAAGATTCACTGTATCCCAAAATGTTTTTGACTGGCGAATAGGCTCAATGACTGGCTGGACTTCTAAAGACAGCTGCTCCATTTCTAAGAGACTTTTTAATGCCAATAAATCAAATTGCTTACCACGAAAGTACGGATAGTACATAGTGTTACTCCTTCTCTTGTGCCAAAAAGCGTTGTTCCAACTCAAAATACGCTTCTCGAGTCGCAGCCAGTTCTTCTTTTAACGCTTCGATAGCTTGCAGCTGCGTATCTTCAATAAAGCGGTCATAGTAATTGACCCCACCGCCAAATAAATCGTATTCCGGTTCCCTTTTTTTCAGCTCTTTATACAGCCGTTCCGTCGAGAAAACCCGTAAGCCTCGTGCTGTTTGCTTCGCCTTCCCCACTTCTCGCGCTTGTGCAGCGATCAAACGATACAACAACGCATTTTCGTCGACCAATAAAGATTGCCGCTGCGGTTTTTTCTCCACGCTAAAATAGCCTGGACTCCCCTTTTCCTGTTCGACAAACGCATGGTAAACCAATACACCGATTGAGGCAGGAATCTCCTCTTTCACTTTTACATATAATGCATGAGGCAAAACAAAATAATTATAATGCCCAATAAATGACAATTTCGCTTTTGAACGAAAATCTGCCAAGCTGACTTTTAATTCATAACACCGCCATTCAAATAAGTTTTCTGGTGTTAAGCGACAACTCAAGGTATCAACGATCCCTTGATCATCCGGCATGACAACCTCTTCGACGACGATATCACTGTTTTCGCGACAGTAATAATAAAGGGCTTCTTCCATTTCAAGAGTCAACGTAGTTTTCATCTGACTAGACCCTCCTATTCACAGCTTTTCTCTATTATAAAACATACGTTCGCGTTTGTGAATCAATTTTATTCAACAATGATCGTTCTATTCTTTCATTCTAAAGGTCTGAGGGGCTAAGCGGAGGATCAGCAAATACCCAACTAATACGTAGCATAGTAGAACAATTGAGACAACGATCGAGTAGGCAAATCCGGTAATCTGCAGGCGTAGATTGATATAGCAGAGCCAATACAATGCCCCACTGACAAATTTATAAACTGGATTGACCACTTTCATATCTCCAGTAAACGGCTGCAGCAAGTAATAGATAAATAACTCATGAAATGAGAACAATGCCGTCAAACTCGTCAATAATAAAAATAAGACACCAATAAAATACCAACTGGTACGTCCCCCATTTAGGAAGTTCAGAATGAAAAAACCGCCAAAGATACTGCCAGCAAAGACCCCATTGTAAAACATGGATTTGATAAAACGGTAATTAAACCCACTGAGAATCGTTTCTTTCTCTCGATAAAAGGGATAGTAAAGCAGTGAAATGTCACAGTTGACAAAAACCATTTGGACGATTGCTTTTCCCAGGGAACCAAAATACATGACTAAAAAAAGAGCCGGCAATACTTTAGTCAGATCCTCTTCATTAGGATAGGGCAGAATCTTCAGAAGGGTCAATAAAATCAATCCTAGAAATAGAATAGCTACAATACCGACTCGTTTCAGCAATTTTTTGTGCAACAGTTTACGACATCTTTGGAAGAGCAAACCATTGAGGTATTCTGATCCCTGCAAATGAGTGAGAGGCTTCTCTTGATCCAAAGAAAGCTTCTTCTGCATTTCGATTCCTTCGCTAAGATACTGATTTGAATCTGAAGCGATGGTTTCCAATACACTGATCTGCTGATAGCTTTTTTCAACCGAATAAAGGAAAAAGGCATCTTCTTGTGTAAAGTGTTTCAGGTAGTAGAGACAGCCGCTGCCGCCAATCAAAAAGAAAGCAAAAAGCCCGACCCCGAATGTTGCAGTTGGAATAATCTGTTGGAGCAACAAGCTGTAAAGAGACACTACTATCAACAAGGAAACGGCTAGTCGGCAACCAATACGCCAGCCTCTACCCCATTGCTTTTGAAATCCCCAGCGAATCAGACTGGCAGCTGCTAAGCAAGCAAAGACTGCGCCAAAGATCCCAACGAAGGACAGCCAACCATTGCCAGCAAAAAAACTGTACAGCAAAAGTGCCGGCAGATAATAAATAATGGCTTGGATCGTCTTGAAGAAAAGAGTCATTCGCAAATACTGTCGTTTGGATACCATGAAATAGTCTGTAAATTCAATCGCTTTTTGCTCTAATGTAAAAGAGAATAAATAAAAAAAATTGCTGGCTAGCGCGACCATTACCAGCCAAGTATAAAAACCGACAATCATTACTTGTTCCTCAAATCGACCAAAAGAGTCAAATAAAGGATCCCACCCACGTAAAGCAAACAAGGCGACTGCATAATAAAGAAGCAGCCAAATGATTTTTGTAAAAAAAGGCAAGATCAAGCGAAAACTAAATAATAAGGTAAAAACCATTTTTTTGAGACCGTATTGCCCATAAAGGTCTTGAGGCAGATGTTTGCCAATCAAAGGAATCTTAGTCAAAAAGTAGAGAAAGCCATTCGCTTTCGTTGAAAAGCTCGTCTCTTCATAGATCCAGTAAAGTTTAATCCATTGCAGCATCCGTCTCTCCCTCCGTCAGTAAAGCCACGATTTCCTTTTCAAAATCCGGTTCATGAATGTGCGAAGGATCAATGCCAGTCAATTGATGATTACTTAATAAAACCACTTCATCACATAAATCTTGCGCCAATTGTAAAATATGAGTGGAAAGCAAAATGATCGACGCCTCTTTTGCTGAGCGAATCATTTCCTTGATTTCAAGCGCAGCGACAACATCGAAAGAAGTCAACGGTTCATCAAACAACATGATTGGCGGCTGCACCATCAAAGAAAGAAGCATTTGTACCTTGTTTTTCATACCATGGGAATAATCTTTCATCAAACGATGCTGATCTTCCGGAGAAATCCCTACGGACAATAAAAATTCTTCCGGAGAAAGCGGCTGTTTGATACGCTCCTGATTGATATCCATAAAAAAGCGCAAAAATTCAATTGCGGTCATAAAGCCTGGGAGGTGCGGCTGTGTGAACGTAAATCCGACATCGGTATTCTCATACGTGCGCTGATTTCCCTCCTCAACTAAGGAGATACTTCCACTATCGACAGTCATATTTCGAGCAATACATTGAAATAATGTCGTTTTCCCTGCCCCATTGCGTCCTAAAATACCATAGATTTTCCCCGTTTCAAATTGGTAACTTGCTTGATCAAAAATCTGTTTCTTATCAAAGCTTTTTGAAATAGCGTTGATTTCTAAATACACAAACTTCACTTCTTTCTTTTGAAAAATAATGACTTCTAACTACTGGGTCTCACACCTGTATCGCTTATCAGTAAATCCAGATGGCCACCATTCTTTGACGAACAGCCAAAAGGTTCGGTGAAATCAATGGATCTCATGCCGATTGACAATCTTAGGTAGCCAGCTTTTGTAGCCTAGGAAACAGCCTAGAACCACTAGGAAACCAATCAGTAGATGCCATGCCCACGGTGTCACTGAAGAACCGCTATTCAGCAAGCCAGCAGGCAATTGATAGAACTGACTAAAGTCATGAAAAGCCCGTTCAAAGATCCAGCCACCTACTATACCACCGATGAGAAAAGATGAGCCTATCCCGATCCAAGAAAAAAGCGTTTCTTCAATGGCCATCATAGGAAGTGACTGTCCAACTAAAAAGCGAATCGTCACGGATTTTTCTCCTTCTGAAAAAAGAAATTGTTTGTAACAGGAACGACTGTACAAAAAAAAGATAAGCGCAAGGCCGATCCACAGAATCCCCATCACACCTAAAAAAAGCAGCAATAAAAAGATCCAGCCTTGAAACGTGCTGTCTTCAGCGGTTTGTTTTAAATGCCGTTCAAAATCATACCAACGATAAAAAAAGAACATCCACTTTTCACAAAAAAATAAAAGCGAACCCAAAAATATAAATAGTCCATAACTCATCCACAATGTTCTTCTTCGAACAAAATAAGTTCCTGCAGTAGAGAAAGGATAGAGATAACGCCAGTTTAAAGCCATGGTAGCCCCTCCTTTGAAATCAGTTTAGCATAATGAGTGAAAATTTAAAATGTTCATTTATTTAAGCTTATATGTTCTTTTTATGACAAGAAAAAGAACACGAGTTTTACAATGAATCGCAAAACTCGTGTTCTTTCAAAGATGCTGAACGGTTCGTTAAAAATAGCGACTGATCAATGCCAGTAACTGTTTGGGGAATTCTTTGAGACTACTGATATCGATATATCTTTCTGCACCATAGATTTCTTTAATCACTTCTTTGTCTTGTCCGATGGCAGCAGACAAAAAGATGATTTCTTGTCGTTCGTATTCTTTGATGACTGATTGAATATCCGCTTTTGCTTTGTTGCCGGTATAGTCTGGCATCGCCTTTGGCTGACCATCACTAATCGTTAACAGCAGTTTTGTCGTAGCCGATTGCTGGACAAGTTTTTCAGCTAAGACCCGCAACACTGCGCCATCCCGATTGTTTTGTCGAGGTTGCAAAGACATCAGCTTTGCCGGCACATAATCAAAAGGTTCACTGAATTCCTTGTAGGAGTATAGAGAAGTCTTCTCCCGGAGAGACAAATCAGCTGTGTCCCCATAAATCATCAGTGGGATCTCTAGCCGCTGGGCAAAGGCATTCACTGCAAGTGCGGCTTGTTGAGCCGCCGTCATTCGCCCTTCTCGCACCATGGACCCTGACTCGTCAATTCGTAAAGCGATGGCTAAAGAGGGTTGTTCATGGGGTGGATTCTTCTTATCAAAGGTACGAAAGTCGCCATAAGCTACGCGACTGGCATCAAAGCGCGACCCGCTGTATTTTCCTTTACCATAAGAAGAAGCGGCTTCGTTCTCTAATAATTCCAACAACTGTTTACTTATTGTATCAACTACCGGTAATAATGGCGCCAAAAGTTGTTGGGCTTTCTGAAACGCATCTTCTTGAAGCTTTGGCCGATGTACAATCAGGCCTTCCCTTGTATGGAGCGAGTGTTTAAGCGCTTGGCGGGCTTCCTGATTTGCTTGCTTTCTTAATTCCTTATCTAGTTGCTGGAACTCTTCGATGGAAAGATGCTGATTGGAAGGGGCTTGACTAGCCTGTTCGCTTCCTTCTTGTGCCTGCCCATCCTCAGAAGAGTGTTGACTCTCTAAAGTGTCACCAGCTATTTTTTCTTTAGGTACTGCTGGGTCTTCTTGATTTGATTCCTGTGTATCTGGTGTTTCGGCTGTTTCTTCCGTAGCAGCTACAGTTCCCAATTGTGAAGATGACTCTTCGATATTTCGGGCATCGGCCTCTTTCGCAGATAGAATGCGTCCTTGTACTGGTTGTCGCTGACTCATTTCCTGTCCTTGATACAAGCGTCTTAGCTCTACCAGTAATTCAGATTGATCGAGGGCTTCTTGCAGCAGATGCAATTCATCTGGATCTGTCGTTAACTTGTACAGAACTTTGACCGCGAATGTCTCTAACGGCGACTGCCCATTTTTGACTGTATTCAGCCAGTAAAAATAGGAACGCATACCTGCCACACCCTTGATGGCATTTGCTTTTGCTGTACTATCGAGAAGCCGAATGATTTCGGCCATTTTGCTGGCGATGGCTTGATCTTCATAACCTGTTTTGGCAAGCGCCCGCGCCACCATTACGGATAGTTCAGGAAGATCCATTTTTTCTGCATGCTGCATGCGATCTCGGAGAGATTCATTCAATGGCCGATTTCCTTGATAGTTCCGGTTGGTCGTAATGATGACGACACAATCGGGATGGCGCCTAACGACACCAGTTGGCAGATTCAGCATTCCATTTTGCTCCAAAGCCGAGTTGAGTGCAACCAGGACTGAAGCATCACGAATAACCGTCGGCTCTTGGACTTCCAATAGATACCCTTTTTCCATTGCACGAACAATTTCTGAAGGATAAAACTTATAATGGACAACCTCGGTGGTATCTGTTTCTTCCATTCGCCGAATCAAATCTGCCAATTTTTCACGAGCACCTTCAGTGGTAATTGAATAGTGATCCGCAATCACTTGAATGACCTGATCTAAACTGTCACTCAAATAGATTGCTTCTAATAATTCACTGTCTTCGTCTTGATCCGTTGCCACGATCGGTAACAATGCACCGAAGACATCTGATTTGTCCATATCCGCGAAACAGGTGATTTTGGTATACGGCAATTGAAGATCATAAGAGAGAGCTTTGGCTAGTTGGGTTTTTCCAGAGCCAGCGTCTCCTTCCAATAAAACATTGAAGATCTTCATTTCTGGATCCTGCCAATTCAATTTGATTTCTTGAGCGATCCGTAATTCTTCTTGACTCGTTTGATGACTCACTGGTTTTTGCCAAATCATTTGCTGTTCCAGCTTGCTGAAGTGACGACCTTCTGTCAGAGCAAAGGGAGTCGTCCGATCAATTTTCATGAGAGTTCCGCCTTTCTTAATAACCTAACTCATTTAATAATCGACTTAATATGCGAAACCGTTCGCCCAACAATTCGCCGTCTTTTTGCAAAGCATCATAGAACAATAGAATATCCTCATCGATTTTTGGGTTTTCCGTGTCCACTTCCACAGTCATGCGATTTCCCTGCAAGCCAATGATATCGATCAAAGGGTTTTCTGGATCATAAAACTTTTCATGGCGATAGGCATCTTGAAAATAGAGATTCGATTGTGCGACCAAAATTGCTAGATCAAGAATACGTGTCAGAGGCAACTCTTCTGATTGACGAGACCATTTTTCCCCTGTATGACGCCACACTTTTCCTGAAATATCGACTTTGCCCCGATCATTCCATTGTGCTAACCCTAAGGATAATCCCTTGGCATCCGTATGAAGAGCGTAACGACCATCGACTGTATCATAGTCTTCTACTTTGATGACCGGTTTGTGTTTTAGATTTTCTGGTATATTCATTTCCCATCCTCCTATTTAGTACGTTACTAAAGTAGTAATTGGATTAAGTATAGTGAGACCTAGTCGAATCGACAAGCAAGATGCTCGAAAAAACTACCTCTATTCCCAAAGAACCAGTCAAAGCCAAGGTTTGACAAGATTCCAGAAAATAGAGGTAGTTTTATAAAAATCAAATAATTGCCTCGAAGAAACCATTTCTTCTATTATTGTGCAGCAATAGCGATTCCAATCGCTTTTTCGCCCAAATGAGAACCAATCACCGGCCCAAAATGGCCCACTTCAATTTCAGCATCTGGGTATTTCTTCTGTAACTTTTCTTTTTCTTCCATAGCAACAGACAAGTTGTTCGCATGGATCACATAGAACTTCACCGGGAAAGCAATTTCTGATTCTCTTTGCCCGATAATATCTTCAGCTCGGTTAAAGGCTTTTTTACTAGAGCGGATTTTTTCATAAAGGACAATTTTCCCTTCATCAAAAGTCAAGATTGGTTTGATTTTCAATAATCCGCCAATCAAGGCTGCTCCATTGGTTAATCGGCCTCCGCGAACAAGATTGTTTAAGTCATCCACAATCAAATAAGCGTAAGTATTGTCGCGGATTTGATCTATGTGGGCAACGATCTCTTCAATGGTCTTCCCTTGCTGATTCAAATCCAATGCAGCTTCCACCATGTGTCCCATAGGCATGCTGGTGATTTTAGAATCATAGGGAATGACCCGTACTCCTAAATCATCCTTGATGCCATATAACGTGTTGATAAAGCCAGAAATGCCACTAGAAAGGTGGATACTTAAGATCGTATCATAGCCTTTTTGGGCTAGGTTTTCGTATAAAGCGATCACTTCGCCAAGAACAGGTTGAGAAGTTTTAGGGAATTCTTTACTGTTTTTCAATAGAGAATAATATTCATCCGGTTGAATGTCGATCCCTTCATTATAGCTTTTTCCATCTAAAATAACAGGTATCGGAATAACGAACAAGTCAGCGTGATCTTGGATGCGTTCAGGCAAGTAAGCTGTACTATCAGTAACAACGGCTAATTTCATTTTTTTTCCTCGTTTCAACATATTTCAAACGTCATTAATAATATAGCATAAACAGGTAAGCTTTCAAAACTCTTTTCAAAAAGTTTTCAATTAGACTTACTGATTTAAGAAACTTTCGATGGCTTGCTTATTGGTATCAAAGTTGATCACCAACACACTTCCGGCTTCATAAGTAGAGCCATACTGCCAAGAATCATCCACAGGAACCGTCAAACGATCAATGCCTCCTGCCCCTTTGGCAATCGAAAAGGTATTTTTTAATAAGAAACTGACGGGAAGGTTCGTTGAGGCATAACCTAGAACTTTTCCTGCAGCGTAGGGAAGTTTAACCATCGACAGTGGATTTTTCATGGCATGAAAGACGGCATCCATCACTTGTTGCTGCCTTCGCACCCGACCAAAATCCCCTTCTTCATCCATACGAAAACGCGCGTACTGCAATAATTCTAAACCGTTCATATTCTGTTGTCCCTTCTTGATCGGAACTTCGAGATTTTTACTCATATCTTTCTCGGCATTGATCGGCACACCATTTGAAAATAGCGTATCAATTACTTTCTCAAACGACTTGAAGTCTACTTTGGCATAATAGTTGGTCTGAATGCCAAAGTTTTCAGCTAATGTTTGGCGAACCAATTCAGCGCCCCCAAAGGCGTAAGCAGCATTGATCTTATTTTCTCCATAGCCGGGAATCGTGACCAATGTATCCCGCATGAAAGAAATCAGTTTTGGCTTTTTAGAAGGACCATCTAGTTGCAAGACCATAATCGTATCCGCACGGCCAGCCTCTCCTTGGCGGCTATCACTTCCTAAAAGCAAAATATTTTTGGCACCATTTGCAGATGCTACCCCATTAAAAGTTTCTGTATCTGAAGCTTGCGCATCTCTTTTAGCCACTTGTTGTCCGGCCACAAAAGCTACAACAGAATAGGCCAGCACAAAAACCAGCAAATACAGAAGAAAGCGCAAAATTGGATGTTTTTTACGTCTCTTGCTCTTTGCATTGGCTGCTTTCTCTTGTTTGGCTTGCTTTTTGCCAGACGACTGCCCGTTGCTTCCAAAAGCCATGTTTGATTTGCTTGAAGATTTTGCCTTGGATTTTTTACCCGCTGTTCGTTTTGGCCCTCGAAAGGACTTATTAGCGGACGAATGATCACCTCCGGGTCGTTGACTTGTTTGATCATATGGCTGCTCTACAAATTCATTTTCTTCTAAAAATTCCTCGTCTTGAGGGTGTCTCACAGTTTTTGCTTCCCGCCGGGCAAAAATGGTTTCTTTCCCCGCAGACCGTCGTTCTTCTTTCGCTAATTGTTCATGCAACTTTTTGTTGCGATCCATTCGACTCATAGGATAGTTCCTCCAAATAAAAAAAGCTTTTCTTTCTTATAAGAATACCTTACGAAAAAAAGAAAGAAAGCTATTTTTTTAAATTTTAAGACTTTCCTAGCAACTTTTTGAGTTGAAGAAGTCCAAATTGTTCAAAAAAGAGCGTCCCCTTTCTCATTCCCCTCGACATACTAAGAATAGGAAAGTTCTTTTGATGAAAGCTCAAAGCGAATCATGTTGACTAACTATTTTGTCAGCGCGAGAGTTCTTTTTCAATAAAATCTTTCCAGCCTCCATCAGAAGAGTCCTATAGATGGTTTCAATACGTTTCGATCATCAGCAAAGCAAAAAAGCGGCAGCTGCAACGATTTTCAGCTCCGCCCTTATTTTCCTTTTTATAAGACAGAAAAGCCTAGAAAAAGGCTACATCTATCGCACTTTTTCTAGGCTATTTTAAGCTAATTGTTAGGAAGTAACCCGCTCAGGGTGTAATTCTCCAGTTTTTAGGTAGCAAAAACAGCCAGCCTTTCGAAGCATGCTGGAACAGTCTCACCAACAAAAGAAAGAGACTGTTCCTTACTTTTTACCGATTTCCCTCACCGCATAAGTACCTAGCAGATGGACATTGCAATCTAACATCCTAATTTCTTGAAAGGCATTTTCAATTAAAGGCCAAGGCTGATTCAGCACTAAATCTATGACGAAAAAATATTCACCCAAACTTGTTTTTAAAGGTCGCGATTCGATTTTACTCAAATCGATCCCCCGCCAGCCAAAAGCGGCCAAAATCTGATGCAAGCTACCGGGGCGATTGGTGGGCAACGTCACATAGACGGTAGCTTTGGTTGCCTTATCGTGAAAAGGATTCGTGGGAGTTGTTTTTTGCAAGATCCAAAAACGGGTCTGATTGCTGGTGGTATCTTGGATATTCTCTTTTTGAATAAACAAACCATACCCAGTTGCCGCTTTCTTAGAAGCAATCGCTGCCACTGGTTCTTCTGGATGTTCTGCCACAAAGGCAGCAGCAGTTGTCGTTGATGCCACTGCTTCTATAGGAACATCGGGAAAGTGCTGTTGCAAAAACGCTGTACACTGTGCCAAAGCTTGTGGATGAGAAATGATCTTGGCAATCGGCTGATCTGGATGGGCGGTAAGCAGCTGATGGTTGATCGGTAAAATCACTTCTTGTTCGATGGTTAGTTCTTTTTGGCGAAACAACGTGTCAATGGTCGCATGAACAGAACCTTCCAACGAATTCTCATTTGGCACGACCGCTCGCTGGACTTTTCCATCCGCTAAAGCTTGAATACACAATGGAATCGATCCAAAAGGAACCATTTCTTCGTTCCTAAAGGATTCGCAGGCCGCTTGATAAGTGAAGGAGTTTTGAGGACCTAAATAGCCGATTTTCATTTATTCACCTGCTTTTTGGAGAATCTCCGTTACGATCGCTGTGGGCGATTTGTGGGTCGTGTCAATCACTAATGTCGCACTTTCTTCATACAATGGAATTCGTGGACGATATACGTCAATGATTTCATCAGGTGATTTTGAGACCACTAATGGACGTACCGTCTTCGTGTCATTCTTCAGCCGTTTGACAAGTTCATCTGTCTCGGTCTTTAAATAAACGACTTGCGGCATTGTTTTCAGCAACTGACGATTTTCTTCTTTTAAGACGATGCCGCCGCCTGTAGAAATTACTCGGTCTAACATCAATGAGTTGGCTAGAATCTCTGTTTCTTTTTCCCTAAAGGCCGCTTCCCCATAACGGTCAAAGTATTCCTGGATCGTCATGCCAATTTCTTCAACGATCAAATCGTCAAAATCAATGTGCGCTAACTCTAATTGTTCTGCCAATAGACGACCAATCGTCGTTTTTCCCGCACCCATGAAACCAATAAGAACAAAACCTTTCATTTTGTGCCACCTCCAGTTAATTGGCGGATGTCATCGAAGAAGTGCGGGTAAGATACCGCTACTGCTTCCGCCTGTTCTAATTCGACATCTTCTGTTGTTAATAATGCAGCGACCTGCAACATCATTCCGATTCGATGATCTCCACGACTGGACACGTTCCCTCCGTGAAGGGGTGTAGGTCCATGGATGATCAAGCCATCTTCTGTTGGGGTGATCTTTGCTCCTAGCTTCGTCAATTCTTCTGCTGTCGCATCGATTCGATTTGTTTCTTTAACTTTCAATTCTTCAGCGTCGCGAATCACCGTTTGCCCAACCGCCTGTGTGGCTAATAAAGCAATTATTGGTAATTCATCAATCAAACGGGGAATGATCTCCCCTTGAATGTCAATCCCCTTTAGTTCAGAAGAACGAATGATCAGAGTCGCCGATTGATTTTTTTGATCGATCGCTTCTACGGAATAATCCGCACCCATTTGATCTAGCACATCGAGAATACCTGTTCGAGTGGGATTGATGCCGACATTTTCTAACGTGATTTCGCTATTGGGCATAATTGCACCGGCGGTTAAGAAAAAGGCTGCGGAAGAAATATCTCCGGGTACGATGACTTCTTGCCCCGTCAATGATTGCGGTCCCTTTACTTGAATTTCCTTTCCATTAACCGTGATACTTCCGCCGAATTGGCGAATCATTTCTTCCGTATGGTTGCGGCTAGTTGCTTTTTCAATGATTCGTGAAGTTCCTTCTGCTTGCAATGCAGCAAACAACAATGCCGATTTGACTTGCGCACTTGCAACAGGCATCTGGTAATCAATTGGCGTTAATGCACGGCTACCTTGGATCGTAATTGGCGGGAATTCACTTTCGTCGCTCCCATTCAACTGTGCCCCCATTTGATTCAAAGGTACCATCACTCGGTTCATTGGTCGCTGGTTCAACGAATCATCGCCGAATAAAGTAGTCGTAAAGGGTTGTCCTGCCAAGATGCCCATCATCAAGCGAATCGTCGTGCCGGAATTACCAACATCGATTGGGCGCGCAGCTGCTTTTAATCCCTTAAATCCTTGTCCAGTGATCGTGAGGATTTCACCGTCATCTTGGATGGGTACGCCCAATTCTTGAAAGGCATGAAGGGTGCTTAAACAATCTTCCCCTCTTAAAAAGTTACGGATTGTAGTGGTTCCTTCCGCGAGTGCCCCAAACATGATGCTGCGGTGAGAAATGGATTTATCAGCTGGAACAGTTATTTTTCCTCTGAGCTGGTTGGCTTTAAGTAATTTCATCTGTGTTCTCCTATTTTATCCGACACTGATAGGTCGTTTTTTCAGTAATCAATTGCTGCGCTTGCTGCAAATCGTGTTGATTTTTAAAAGTCAGTTGTAAAACCCCCATAATATCTTCGCGAGTCTCTAAAATCTTCAAATTGATCAAAGAAAGATTCTCTGTGCTTAACAACTGGGTCACTTCTGCTACCACACCTGGATGATCCGGTACATCAATCATTAAATCATAAAATGCTGGGATCGCTCCATTTTGGTGGACTGGCAGGTGGTCGCGGGTTTCTTTTGCTGATTCAAAAAATTGGAAAATCGCTGCTTCATCTTCAGCTTGTAACCATTGAGAGACATGGGCCATTTGATTTTGCCATTCTGCGATCAATTGCAAAAGTTCCCGACGATTACTTAGTAAAATATCGGTCCACATGCGGGGATCCGAAGACGCAATGCGGGTAATGTCGCGAAATCCTCCGGCAGCTAATTGCTGCGCTCTAGGCTGACTTTGATTAAACCCGTTGGCTTGATTGACCAACCCCGAAGCAATAATATGGGGTAAATGGCTCAACATTCCGGTGATTTGATCATGCTCCGTTGGGGTCAGCTCTACATATTTTGCCCGTGTACCTTGAAATAATTGCTGCAATTCATTGATCCGATGACAGGTAGTTGGGGTGAAAATATAGTAGGCATTCTCAAAAAGATTTTCATCGGCTGCCGAGATCCCGGATTTATGGGAACCAGCCATTGGGTGTCCCCCGATAAAATCAAAAGAGAACTGTTGCGCAAATTGAACGATCTCTGCTTTGGTACTGCCGGTATCGGTGACCAGCACATTCGGCTTTAAAGATAAATTTCCTAATTCAGCCAAATAGGTCTTCGTGATTTCTACCGGCAAAGCTAATACGATGATTTCTGCTTCCGTTGCACCTTCAGCAAAGGAACTTGGGACCACATCGACGACTTTTCTCCGCAGTGCCAGGGCATTTGTGGATTCACAATGATCCCAACCAATCAGATAGCTGTCAGCAACAGCTTTCTTAATACATTTTGCTAAAGATGCGCCAATCAATCCTAATCCAGCGATCATGATTTTTTGTGTCATTGGAATGTTCCTCTTTTCTTCCAGAATGGGTAACAAGAATACTTTTGTAAAAAATGGGACAACGTGTAGAGCTAGCTGTTTTTAGTAGTTACGCAAGTAGTCACGGTATTCTTGAACAGCTGCTTGCAATTCTTCAAAGGAATCACTAGGAAATTTTTCGAGGATTTCATTTGCCACCACTGTAGCAACGACATTTTCACAGACGACGCTGGCAGCGGGAACTGCGGTACTATCCGAGCGCTCAACACTGGCTTTGTAAGGTTCTTTGCTATCGATATCCACACTTTGCAATGGTTTATATAAGGTAGGAATAGGCTTCATCACCCCACGAACGACGATAGGTTCGCCATTGGTCATTCCACCTTCAAATCCACCCAGATTATTGCTGCGACGGGTATAGCCTTTTTGTTGATCCCAGAGGATTTCATCCATCACTTGTGAACCCGGCAAGACCCCTGCTTCAAAACCGACACCAAATTCGGCGCCTTTAAAGGCATTGATGCTGACCACGGCTTGCGCAATCTTGGCATCTAGCTTTTTATCCCACTGAACATAGCTGCCTAATCCGGCAGGCACACCGCCAATTAAGACTTCTACCACGCCACCAATCGTATCGCCATTCTTTTTGGTTTGATCGATCAGCTGCTTGATCTCTTCTTCGACGGAAGGATCCAACACCCGGACTTCAGATGCTTCGGAGCGCTCGGCGATTTCTTGAACAGTCAATCCCTCAGGAACGGTCGCTTTGATGCCCCCAAGCATGGTCACATGGCCGGCAACTTCGATGCCCAGTTCCTTTAAGATTTTTTTGGCGATGGCACCAATGGCCACCCGCATCGTCGTTTCCCGTGCTGAAGAACGTTCTAAGACATTGCGCAAATCTTGATGACGGTATTTCATGCCCCCGACTAAATCCGCATGTCCTGGTCTTGGACGGGCCACCCGGCGCAGTTTTCGGTCTTTTTCCGGAACCTCTTCGATTGCCATCACTTTGGTCCAATTTTTCCAATCCTTGTTTTCTACCACCAATGTCACGGGGGAACCTAATGTTTTCCCATGGCGAATGCCGGAAGTGATGCGGACTTGATCTTTTTCAATCAGCATACGACCGCCACGGCCATATCCCGTTTGTCTTCTTGCTAATTCATGATTGATATCTGCTGCTGTTAGTGGTAATCCCGCTGGTAACCCTTCGATGATAGCGGTCAATTCTGGGCCATGAGATTCACCTGCTGTAATGTAACGCATAAACCGTCGCTTCCTCTCTCTTTTAGATAAAGTCTTTGATTTCCTCAGTAGGGATCGTAACGATCTTTGCTTGCCCGATTTTTTCTAGCAAAACAATCTTCAACTGATTCCCCCGGGCTTTTTTATCATGAGTAATGGCTTGATACAATTGATCTTTATTGATCACCTCTGGATGAGTAGGCAAATGGAACTTGCGGATCATTGCGATCAGCTCTGCCGTCGTTCCTTTCGGTGATTGACCGATAGCTTCGGCATGTTGGGTGATCATCACCATCCCCATGGCTACGCCGGCCCCATGGCTGATTTCAAAAGCTGCTGTTTTTTCTAAGCCATGTCCAATGGTGTGGCCGAAATTCAACGTCAGCCGACTGCCATGATCGAAAGGATCTTCTTCAACAACTTTTTGTTTGACCGTTAAAGCTGCTTTGATCACTTCTTCTGCACGGTCTAATAATGCTGCTTCATCTGTTAATTCGCTTAA
Source organism: Enterococcus sp. (assembly GCF_022711995.1). Lineage (GTDB taxonomy): Bacteria > Bacillota > Bacilli > Lactobacillales > Enterococcaceae > Enterococcus_D. The sequence continues at coordinate 19,191 of NZ_JALAHI010000117.1, read as the reverse complement.
TACTTGCCATAACTGTTCATCGGCGATCGCTGCTGACTTAATGATCTCTGCGATGCCTTCTTGTACCCGATCGAGGGGCAATGTCCGTAAAAGTTTCGGATCGATCAAAACCCCCGCAGGCTGAGCAAAGGTCCCAACTAAATTTTTGGCGTTCTTAGTATTGACCGCTGTTTTGCCGCCAATACTGGAATCTACTTGTGCCAATAAAGTGGTGGGAATCTGTAAAAAGTGGATGCCTCGCATATAAGTTGAAGCGACAAAGCCGGCTAAATCTCCGATCACCCCTCCCCCTAGGGCAATGAGGCCATCGCTTCTAGTCAATCCAAGTTCTGCTAAGCGATCATAAAGGATCGTTGCTTGTTCAAGGGACTTGCTTTTTTCTCCTGCTGGAACAACGAGTAATTTTGCTGCAAATCCTTCTTGTATAAGGGCATCGATCACCAGTTGTCCATACAGCGGTGCAACATTGCTGTCCGTAATCACCGCGATTCGTTGCGGCTGCCACAATCCTTTGACCCATGTACCAACTTCTTCAAAAGCCCCTTGTTGGATGACAATGTCATAGGAATGTTCTGCTAAATTTATGTGTAACATCAAACGATACACCCCTTTGTTTTTCTGTTCTCGTGTTTCAGTTGTAATCAGAAAGTTTATTTTTGTAATGCTTTGATTTCTTTCATCGCTTTTTCCATAATATGGACTTCATTCATCATATTCATGTAGGTTTTTTCGTTCAATGATTGTGGTCCATCAGACCAAGCGTTTGCTGGATCGGGATGAATTTCCACGATCATGCCATCTGCACCGGCAGCAACTCCGGCTCTGGCCATCGGTGGAACAAGATCCCAGATTCCTGTACCGTGACTAGGATCCACAATGATTGGGAAGTGACTTAACTTTTTAATGATTGGGACTGCGCTAAGGTCGAAGGTATTCCGGGTGGCTGTTTCGTAGGTCCGAATGCCTCGTTCAATGAAGATGACTTCACTTTTGTCTTGAACCGCAATGTATTCCGCCGCGTTCAACCATTCATCAATGGTTCCTGAAATGCCGCGTTTTAGGCCGATGGGTTTTCCTGTTTTACCGACAGCCGCCAACAATTTAAAGTTTTGCATATTCCGAGCACCGATTTGCAGGATATCACTGTATTCCGCGACCATGTCAATATGGGCTTCGTCCATGACTTCTGTGATGACTTTCATTCCAGTTTCATCGGCAGCTTGACGAATGTATTTCAACCCTTCTTCTTCAAGTCCTTGGAACGCGTAAGGCGATGTCCGGGGTTTGAAAGCGCCACCTCGTAAAATCTTCGCTCCTCCAGCTTTGGCGATTCGCGCACATTCGCGGATTTGGTCCAGACCTTCAATTGAACAAGGGCCAGCCATGGTTACGAAATTGCCGTCTCCGATTTTGACACCGTCCACATCAACGACTGTATCTTGGGGATGAAATTCTCGTGAAGTCAATTTGTAAGTATTCGAGATACGAATCGCATCTTCTACCCCTTCGTAGCTGCGAAAAGCAACATCTTGAATCCGGCGTGTGTCTCCTTTTAGACCGATGACGATTTGCTCTTTTCCTTGATTGACCTGAACATCAAGTCCTTCTTTTTTGATTCGCTTCACAACAAGATCTACTTGTTCTGCTGTAGCATTAGGTTTCATAATTACGATCATTTTTTCTTCCTACTTTCGTCGTTAATAGTTTTTACATTTTTTCTATCATTGCTTTGACTTTTTCGATGGGCATTTGTTTGCCAGTCCAAAGTTCAAAGGCAGCCGCTCCTTGAAAGAGCAGCATACTTAATCCGTTGGCTGTTTTCGCGCCAGTGGCTTTTGCTTCCTTCAATAGTCGCGTTTCTCGTGGATTATAGATCACGTCATACACGGCTAATGATTCGCGCAGCAAGCGGCTATCTTTTAGTGGACTTTCGTCTTCATTCGGTTTCATTCCGACTCCCGTTGCATTGACTAGCAGCTGACTTTCTTCTACTGCTCGTCGTAATGCTTGTTGCTCATCCAAATCTTCTAATGTAATGGTGCAGCCGGTAGCACTGGCAATTTGTTGAAGTTTACTCTCGATAATTGGATAAAAGGCATCTTTTCGGTTAAAGACATGAATCGTTTTTACGCCATCAAGAGCGGCTTGGCTAATAATAGCTGTTGCAGCACCCCCCGCACCAATGACGGTCATCTTGCCGCCAATGATGGAGACATCGATGTCGGCCAGCGCCCGCATAAAGCCGATTCCATCTGTGTTGTAGCCAATCAAATGGCCATCTTGGTTGACGATCGTATTGACGGCACCAATCAATTCAGCCGCTGGTGACAATTCATCTACCAAAGGGACAACCGCCATTTTATGGGGCATGGAAATATTGGCTCCTAACCAGTCCAGCTGACGAATACTTTGAATACTTGCAGCTAAATCTTCTGGTTCGACATCAAAAGCCAGATAGACCGCATCCACTTGCTGATCTTCAAAAGAAAGATTATGCATGGCTGGTGAGATGCTGTGTTTGGCAGGTTTAGCGATCAGTCCCGCCAAACGGGTATGTCCTGTGATCATTTGATTCATTTACATTCATTCCTTTCAACAAAAAAAGATGTCCACTGTAAATTGCAGAATCTACAGTGAACACCTTTAAACATTACATATCAAGTGATATGTGAATATAAAAAATAGCCACTATAGATTTTACGATCTACGTGGCTGCAAAGTCATTACGAAATGCCTTAGCCATCATAGATACAAACTAGCGTTTGTACCCATGTCTTTCATGAATACAAACCTATCTAAAATAGCTAAAGTAATATTTATTCAGTTGTGAGGGATTCGTTAGCAATTTTTTCATAATTGTTCGCTCCAAACTGATGTAAGATTGTTCTAAGTATAGGTGGAACTTTGAAAGTTGTCAATGATTTTTTCTTATTTTTTTCATTTTGCCGATTTTCACCCTTTGCTCCTACCTGCTTTTTATAAATCATCTTCAAAGAATCGTAAGAGATCCTGCAAACGCAGTTGGGCTTTTTCTGCTGCAGACAAGTCCTTCGCAATTTCTCCTTTACGAAGCAAGATCAAGCGATTCCCATACTTCAATGCATCTTCCATGCGATGGGTGATCATCAAGCAAGTCAACTGTTGCTGGGCCACGCGGTCAGCAGTGATTTGCATCAACTGTTTCGATGTTTTCGGATCCAATGCCGCCGTATGCTCGTCCAAAAGAAGCAATTTTGGGGTTTGGATCGTTGCCATCAAAAGGCTCAACGCTTGGCGTTGTCCACCAGAGAGATTTCCAGTAGGCGTATCCAAATGCTGCTCAAGACCATTGCCTACTTCTTGACATAATTGGTAATAAAATTCTTTTTGCGCATGTAATTGGCGCAGACGCAAGCTTCTTTTTTCCCCGCGGCGCTGAGCCAAAAGCAGGTTTTCCGCCACAGTCATTCGTGGAGCGGTGCCCATTTTAGGGTCTTGAAAAACCCTCGATAAGTAAGCGGCTCTTTTTTCCTCTGACAATTGTGTCACATCATGGCCATCGATCAAAATCTGACCGCTGGTAAGGGGAAGTGTACCAGAAATGCAGTTGAACAAGGTGCTTTTTCCAGCCCCATTCCCTCCTACCACTGTCACAAATTCGCCGGGTTGTAGTTTTAAATCTACTTTTTGCAACAGTGTCTTCTGCTCATGGGGACCATTTCCGATGATTTTCGTTGCTTTATTGATGGTTAACATTATTCATCCTCCGTTTCAAAGCCAGTACGCAAGTGTAGGGAATTTTTGAATTGTGGGATCAATAGACAAAGTGTCAACACGATCGCCGAAAAGATTTTTAAGTAAGTTGTATCAAAACCAGCTTTGATTACAAATAAAATCAACAACTGATAAATAATGCTGCCGACAACAATCGCTACTAACCGTTCCAATAACGTCAGTTCCCCGAATAGGACTTCCCCGATAATAATAGAGGCCAAACCAATGACGATTACCCCAATACCTTTGCTCACATCGGCATAGCCATCGTTTTGCGCGATCAATGCACCAGATAGTGCAATCACGCCATTGGAAACCACCAAGCCAATGATTTTCATCCTATCGGTATTGATCCCAAGGGATTTGGCCATATGCTCGTTATCACCGGTAGCAATATACGCTTGTCCGAGATTCGTATGGAAGAAAAACAGCAAGACTGCTCCAATCAGTAATACCATCAAAAGACCAATCAGTACTGTATCAAAATAATTTGGCAAATTTAATTTTGTGAAAAAATCTTGGATTCTTCGTTGATTTAAGAGTGAAAGGTTCGGCGAGCGCATTACGAACAACATCACTGAATTTAACCCTGACATGACGAGGATTCCGGCTAAAATCACGGGAATCTTTCCCTTGGTATAAAGAATTCCGGTTACAAGTCCGGCTCCCATTCCGGCACATACACCTAAAAGAGTGGCTAAAATCGGTGAGACACCGTGGGTGATCGCTGTCACACAAACAGCTCCCCCTAATGGAAAAGAACCCTCAGTGGTCATATCCGGAAAGTTGAGTATTCGATAAGTCATAAAAATCCCTAACCCAAGGATCCCCCAAAGGAGTCCTTGTCCAATTGCTGAAACAAACATTTCTTTTTCCTCCTTGTTACGAATGAAATCACTAAACTGTCTAATAGCACTAATAGCAGTAAACCCCATTCATTGTTTCACTACTTTTAATAAAAGTTGCCGACGGATGCCTTAACCTGCGAATTCACTCTGAACTGGTTGTATCCTCCGAAAGAAGAGTGGCTTCTTGCTTGAGGGATTCTGGAATCGTGATCCCTAAAAATTCGGCTTGTTTTCCATTGATGACCATCTTTCCATCTTTAAACGTATAGATAGGCGTTGTCGCAGGATCCGATTCCCCTTTTAGGATCGCAGCTGCCATTTTTCCAGATTGGACCCCTAATGTAAATTGATCTTGACCCACCGTTGCCAATCCGCCTTGTTGGACCATTGTTTCTGCCGAAGTGATAATGGGTGTTTTCGTTTTGTTGGCTTCTCCGACGACTGTCTGCATGGCATTGGCGATCGTGTTATCCAATGGAATAAAGATGAAATCGACAGATTCTGCCATTACTTGGACCGTCTGGGCAATTTCATTGCTGGAAGGAACGGGATAGGTTTTTGACGTCAGTCCATATTTTTTCGCTGCTGCTTCCGCTTCAGCCGCTTGATATTTGGAGTTATCCTCTGTCGATGAATATAAGATACCAACTGTTTTCGCTTCTGGCATCAATTGTTGTGCTAATTCAAATTGACTAGCTACCGGCGTTTTATCTGACACTCCGGTAATATTTCTGCCAGGTTTATCCATGGTATCAACCAAATTTGCCCCCACTGGATCTGTCACTGCCCCTAAAACGATCGGCACATCCTTGGTAGCATTGGCCAACGCTTGTGCAGCAGGTGTCGCGACTCCTACTAAGACATCTGCCTTTTTGTCCAATAATTGCTGACTCATGGTGGCTAGCTTACTTTGATCCGCTTGCCCATTTTGAAATTCAATGGTTAAATTATCCCCTTCGATGTAACCGGATTGTTTTAATCCTTCTTTGACACCCCGGGTAATCTCATCTAATGCATCATGACTGACAAATTGCAAAATCCCGACTGTTTTGTGCTCGTTTTTTTCTGGTTGATCTGTCGCTTGTGCAGAATCACCCGTTTGTTTTGCACCCATCTGATACCCAAAAGCAGCCAATAAAAATCCAAAAATAACAACAACCGCAGCAATTAATCCTTTATTTTTCATTCATCATTCTCCTCGCTTTTCTTTACTTGAACCAAAGAACTAAAAAAGCAACTGCCGATAGTACGGCAGTTGCTTCAAGCAAAAACCGCATAGACTCATCGTTCTATGCGGTGAAAGATTCATTTACCAGCATAGATACAGCACTTTAGAAGGTTCTCTAAAAAGTTGTATCTATGGATTGAGGTCCACCAATACAACTATCTACGCCAGTTTTGCCATGAATTAAATTGCACTGGGTAAAATAGTTTCATATCAGTTCCTCCTTTTTCCATTTATCATTCGTTGTTTTTCTTAGTTTAGCCTATTGATAAAAGAACGTCAACAACTTTCGTTAAAATTGTCAGATTTTTTTCTTATTCGTCTAGTTGGCGAATGTTCCACATCGGTAACCGATTCAATTCAGGAATAAAATCCTCCGTCGGGGTCTTGAGAGAGTCATAAGTAAAGCGATTTTTCTCTTGCCCATTTTCAAAGAAAACAAAAGTGATCTCATTTGCTTTGACACCATATGTATCGAGAAAAGACTGTGTGTCATAGACGATCGGATAGTAATAGACCCCTCGATTCATTTCAGATTCTTTGTCCTTGATCAATTGGAACACTTCCGCTAATTCTTCCCCGTTAGGCTTGCTAAACATCACGGAGATTGCTTTTGTCTTTTGAATCGTCTGATCTGCTGCCGCATATTCCAATGGTTCAATTTTGGCAGATGGCAATTCTTCAAAGGCCATCTTGTGGATCAACGATGTTTTGATGCGTGTCTGAGAAGTGATGATGACTACAGCAAACAAAACCGCAAGAAAAAGCCCTGTACCTAGATAGTACATTGTTTTTTTCTGGTTCTGATAAATACTATGTACAAATTCCGACCAGCTTTCCTCGATTTTCTCTTTTATCACCTGAAAAAAATCCTCAAATCGTTCCATTCTAAATCCCGCCCTTTTCGTCTGCCATCAACCTTATCTTTATACTAGCAAGATGTCTTGGGAGCGTCAAGAAACTTACCATATAACTTTCCATATGAGAAGATATCCGCTAAGATAGAGTAAAAAATGAAAGGAGTTCATCATGACTGATCTTGCGGAACTTTTAATGGATCATGCAATCCCCATTTTAGATGTGATCGTTGTTTGTTTGAACCTGCTTTCGATTTTCGTACTTGTTTGGGGTGTGGTAAAAGCCGGTTTCGATTTTATTCGTTTTGAACTTAAAACCAAAGATCGGATGAGCGCAGCCAAAGAAAACAATTTTATTCGCAATTTTCTCGGCAGTTATGTGCTGCTAGGATTAGAAATTTTGATCGCTGCGGATATTATTGAGACCATCATTCATCCAACCTTTGGCGATATTGTTCGCTTAGCCGTGGTGGTGGTCATCCGTACCATTATTTCTTATTTCTTAAATATGGAGATTGAAAAAGCACTGAAGGATGCCCAAAATAGTAAAAATTGATCCTTGGTGAGTAGATCGCCTTTCAACCAATAGGTCGATTGGATCGCGATTGGTCTTTCTGACCGCTTTTCGTTATAATAGAACTACGCGATCCAGTCGGTGTTGGTTTTTTACTTGCTTTTGTTAGGCAGAAAAAACGACTCCAGACTGAATAAGTAAATAAGTTAGATAAGAAATGAGGGAAACAAATGTCCTTCGATGGCATCTTTACCCACTTGATGGTTCAAGAACTGCAAAAGGAACTTATCAATGGTCGGGTGAATAAAATTCACCAACCCTATGAGAATGAAGTAGTCTTCGTAATCCGTTCTCAAGGAAAAAATCACAAATTACTACTCTCTGCCCACCCGAGCTATGCTCGAATTCAATGCACAGAGGCCGCCTATTCAAATCCCGAAACACCGCCTACTTTCTTGATGATGTTGCGGAAATACCTAGATGGCGCAATTTTAGAATCAATCGAACAAATCGCCAATGATCGGGTGGTTCATTTCCATTTTACTCGTCGGGATGAATTAGGTGATCTGCAAAACTTTGTATTGATCGTTGAACTGATGGGCAGACATAGTACGATTCTCTTAATGAACCGTGCCACCGGAAAAATCGTTGACACCATCAAACACATTGGTCATTCACAAAATACGTACCGTACCTTGTTACCAGGGTCGGTTTACGTCGCTCCACCAAAACAAGACACAGCGAATCCGTATACTCTTAATCAAACAAAAGTTTTTGAGATGCTGTCTCGGCTAGAAGACTTAACGCCTAAAGTCTTGCAGCAGACTTTCCAAGGATTTGGCAAAGATACAGCTGATGAATTGGTCTATCGTCTGCAAGAACGCCCCAATGAAAAAGTAGCGGTCTGGGAAGATTTCTTTGCTGCACTGGCTGAGCCTGTTCCCACTTACCTTAAACTGGCCAATAAAGAATTCTTCACCCCCATTCCTTTTGACTCCTTGCTGGAAAAAGCGGACTGGCAGGAAACTTATGCAAGTTTGAGCGAGTTGCTTGATGCCTTTTATCATGAAAAAGCAGACCGTGATCGGGTAAAACAACAAGGCAGCGAATTGTTGAAAAAAATCGACAATGAGCTAAAGCGAAACAAGCACAAACTAGAAAAAAGACAACAAACACTGCAAGAATCTGAAAACGCGGAAGAATTCCGGCAAAAAGGCGAGCTGCTGACAACCTTTATGGCACAAGTGCCTCGTGGCGTCAATGAAGTGGAGTTAGCCAATTACTATGATGAAAACAAACCAATCAAGATTGCCTTGGATCCGGCTTTGACACCTAATCAAAATGCGCAGAAATATTTTCAACGGTATCAAAAACTGAAAAATGCAGTCAAATTGATCCATCAGCAAATCGCTGAAACAAAAGATGAGATTGCCTACTTAGAATCGGTGGAAGCACAGTTGGAAATTGCCGCACCGAAAGATCTCGCAACGATTCGTGAAGAACTTGCCGCTCAAGGGTATGTCAAAAATCGGACGAAACAACGGAAAAAGCAGGCACCTTCGCAACCGGAACGTTTTCGTTCTTCTGACGGCACGGAGATTCTGGTTGGAAAAAACAATCTCCAAAACGATCAATTAACCTTAAAAACAGCCCGCAAAACGGACTACTGGCTCCATACCAAAAATATCCCAGGGTCCCATGTGATCATTCGGTCGGATTCTCCAAGCGAAGAAACCATCTTGGAAGCCGCAGAATTAGCGGCCTACTTCTCGAAATACCGCCATTCCGCCCAAGTACCTGTGGATTTGGTGCAAGTTAAGCACATTCGCAAACCAAATGGCGCAAAACCCGGCTTTGTGATTTATGAGAATCAGACGACTTATTATGTCACACCTGAGGAAACCATTTTGGATTTAAAACAAAGCTAACAGCGTTCTTTTGCTGATATTTTTTAAATCTGGCGAAGACGAAACAAATCATGAGCCACTTACGGATTGTTCTTCTCACTCCTTCTCGGCGATCAATGAGAATGGGGTGTGTTAGACACTTGTAAGTGGCTCATGTTTTACGGGAAAATACAAAGTATTTTTTCGGCAAATCTGTCGAGCCCTTCCACCATAACAAAAAGACTGTGACATAAGCCATCATCCAACAAGTGAAACCGCATCATATGCTGGTGCGATGATGGAATCCTCGGACTTTTGCGACGAGGAGCCACTGCACCGCAAGAACAATACTAGTACTGTTCGGATAGTGTTACTTGAGACTTATGGCACAGTTCCTACATTGTTGATGGTTAAATCGTATCGTTTTGATCGATCATGCGCTTATTTTCAAAATCAAAATGATAGAGTTTCTCCCAGTGATTGATATTCAACGTTCCTTTGGTTAATCGAATGGCCAGAAAACAACAGCCTTGATCCTCTTCATTATTGACTTCATCGTACCAAACAAACGCCTTGCGAATTTTCTTTCTCAGTTCTGCATTTTTGGGGTCCAAGACCCACCCTAAATTTTCTCCGGATCCATTAGCGGTAAACCATTCGCCACAGACTGCAACAGAAACTTCGGGATTCGCTTCAATTTGTTGGATTTTGTTGGAGCTTTCATGGGTCGATACATAAAAGACTCCATTCTCATAATAAGCATCGACATCCCGTACCATTGGTCGAGGCAAGCCATTTTCACCGGAACTGCAGGCAATCGTTGCTAAAGAAATCAAATTGTCTTTGTTGTTACCAAACTTTTCTTCCAGTAATGCCAAGCCCTCATCATATTTCATCATCTGCTCTTCCTCCTTAAAAATTTTCTCGCATTTTAAAAGGGATCCACAATTCAACAATCATGATCTCTGCTTGTGATGGTTGATACAGCTCAGGGAAATAGCCATCCGCTATCAAACCTTGTTTTTTTAGCCAAAAACGAGTATACCTCATTGCCTTCCCCATCCCGACGATCATTTGTGCTTTGGTAGTTTCAAAGCTGCAGACAATATAGTCACGAGCCGGCAGCGTCCAACGGGTCAGTCCTATTAGGTCCATATCGAGGGTATCAGCGCCTATTTCTGCACCGACGAAATAACTCGAATAACCTGCTGGTGCCTCTCCTGGATAGGAAACACCAATCAGCGTCCCTTCTCGCAAAAACCGGGGATTCCTGCAAGCTTGAAAAAAATCCTGCCAAATCTTTTCAACTGGATCAATGCCGGTTCTTTCCCCTAACATTTTGCCGTACTTGAAAGGATAATACCCAACGACACCACCGAAAACCCTCGGGTGATCCATGGATTTTTGCTGCATTGCTAAGACGACTCCTTCACTAATCAACGGCTCCCCTTCCTCTACCACTATATGGCTAAGAGATAAATCAGGTTTTTCAAAATTGTGGAGGGGGATTTGGTGCTTCTGGTAGTAGGAGGGTGAAATAGCATAGACTTCTTTAAACGACCGGGAAAAAGAAATCGGATTGTTGAATCCCACATCAAGGGCGACATCAATGATCCGTCGCTGGGTATCTTCTAAATACATTACCGCTACTGCCAAACGGCGTAACTTGATGTACTCTCGCACGGAAATCTTTACTAATCGCGTGAATAACCGTTGATAATAAAACGGCGACAAAGCCGCAACTTTTGCTAACTCGTCAATTTCGATGGTTTCGGATAAATTTTCTTCAATATGGTCGAGTGATTTTTGGATGGCTTCCCAAGCATACATCGCGTTCACCTTTCTGATACTATAAAAGAAACAGCGAAAAAAAGCTTAACGCCCTCTGCTCTTTTTCCTAAAAAAAATTTCGAATGTGTATTAATTCACAATCATTTATCTTTTTGAACGAATTTTCGTTTGCTTTCCGCTAGTTTAGCATAATTCAATCGGCGTTGTCTGATAATCACGAATTTAACTTCATTGAAGCAAAAAAAAAGACGTCCCATACGTCTTTTTTTTGCTATTCAAATTTATTCCTATTTAGTGACTAATTAGTGATTAATTAGCAATTATTTAACGACCACTTAGTGACTGCCTAGCGCCAAAAGGTTTGAAACTCTGCTTTGTCTTCGATGTTAAAACGGATGATGTCGAAGATCAGCTTTTCGTCAACCGGCTGATCCCACAAAATACGAAAAATGTTTTTTGTTTGCGAGTAACCACTTGCTTCAATGCGCGGATGGAACAGGGCCATCGTTTTCACTTCCGGCGAGACCGAGAAATGTTTTTTCGAGCTGCTAACACCTAAAATGAAGGTTCCATGATCCGTAAACATCGGCTGATTCCAAGCAATTCGGGCCTGCAAATCCGGAAATTCAGTTAAGATATGTTCAAATAACGGCTCTAGAACTTTTCGCTGCGCTTCTGACAATTCCTTTGTTAGGTACTCTTGAAACGGATTCATTTCGTAGCCTTCCTTTCATTTCCTCGTCTATCAATAAAAGTAAATGGGCCGGTCTTTTCGATCTTGCAACGGACGATTATTGTTTTCCAAAACTTCTTCACGAAATTCTTGAATGAAGCGACGGCTCATCTCGCCTACCCAATCAAAGACAAACCAATTGATGGGGCCTTTGGTCGGTGGAGTGGTCAAAGAACCCACATAGTGAAAATGATGGGTCATATCTGGTAAAAACATGATCGGATCGAACCATTGGGTATGGTTTTCAAAATCCCAAATGCTATCGTCTTGCTGATTACAGATCCAGTTTAATTTATCTGTCAATCGGAACAAAATCCCCACGACTAAGTTTTCTCCTTGCTCATTCATATGTACCAAATGAAATTCAAGTTCTTGCTGCTCATCATCGATGATATGCTCAGAAGGCATATGAAAATGAATATCTGTCAAATAGTAGTTAATGCCTTGAAAGGTCACATAGCTTTCTTTATTATATGGCACAAAATGGATCGTGTTTTTGAATTCTTTTTCAGTAAAGCGTTCCCGATGATAATGGAAGCTTAGATCCTCATCCACAGGTTCCTCGGTATCATCATGGTAAAGCGCAATTGGCGACTGCAATGGAAACTCGGCGCCTTCTGCATACCAGTCGCACAATGTGTGCCAATACTCGGGACCATTTTCCCCAGAATAACTCCATGGAACATCCATATTTCTTTTCACTAAAACTGCCTCCCTATTGAAACTGACGGTCTTGCAACTGTCAGAAAACTTTTGCTGAATCGTAACAAATCGTATCAGAAAAAAGATAAAAATAAAACGAATATGCTCTTGGATTCCTCCAGGCATATTCGTTATTCTTACTTACCAGTCCAAGTTTGAGGGGATTGTTTCCATTGCTGCAATAATGCAATATCTTCTTTTCCAATATAATCTATCTCTAATGCGGTATCGATCATGGTGGAATAGTTGGTCAAGGTTATTAATGGAAGCTGTGCTTTCTCAAAATTGGCTACTCCTTGAGGCAACTCGTAAGTGAAGATTGCTGCGACGCCTAGAACATTCGCGCCTTCGCGAGTTGCTGCTTCACAGGCCTCTAGCACACTGCCGCCGGTAGAGATTAAATCTTCGATCACCACCATCTTTTGACCTTCTGTGATACGTCCTTCGATTTGGTTTCCTTTGCCGTGATCTTTGGCTTTGCTACGAATGTAAACCATCGGTAAATCAAGAATATCTGCCACCCAAGCTGCGTGAGGAATCCCAGCTGTAGCTGTTCCGGCAATCACTTCGACTTCTGGAAACCGTTCTTTGATTTGTGCAGCTAATCCATTGGCAATCGCTTTACGTACCGCAGGATAACTCATGGTCATGCGATTATCACAATAAATTGGGCTTTTGATGCCACTTGCCCAAGTAAAAGGTTCATTAGGGCGTAAAAATACGGCTTCGATCGTTAAAAGGTCTTTGGCAATTGCTTTACTGATTTCTGTCATTGATTTGCTTCCTTCCATGCTTGTTTGATTTCTTGATAAGTGGCAAAAGGTGTCGCCGATTGCGTGATTGGTCGACCGACCACAATCGCAGAAGAACCGATTTGTCTAGCCACTTCTGGAGTTACGATTCGTTTCTGATCGCCAGCGTCACTTCCGGTGGGACGAATGCCCGGAGTTACGCACATAAAGTCTTTGCTGGTCGCTGCCTTGATAGCTGTCGCTTCTTGTGCGGAACAAACGACGCCGTCTAAGCCTGCTTTTTCTGCACATTGGGCATAATGCCGGACACTTTCTTCCAGTGAAACGGCAATCAGCTGATCTTGCTGCATTTGTTCTTCGCTAGTAGAAGTCAGCTGTGTGACAGCGATCAACAACGGAACATTTTGTCCTTCCTTGGTGCCATTTTGCAGTCCCCGCTTCGCTGCTGCCATCATCTCGATGCCTCCCGCTGCGTGTACGTTGGTAATCGCAACCCCAAGATCGGCTAAACGCGCCATGGCCCGCTCGACAGTGTTGGGAATATCATGAAGTTTTAAGTCTAAGAAAATATCATGGCCCAATTCTTTTAACCAGCGAACAATTGCTGGCCCTTCTTGATAAAAGATTTCCATGCCGACTTTAACAAATAATTTTTCTGTTTTAGGAAATTGTTCTAAAAACAGCTCAATTTCTTTTTTACTGGGGAAATCCAGTGCGATTATTGGTCGTTCAATCATCTTAATGCCCCTCTCTTACTTCCTTGATCAGCTGCGCCAAGGATTCGATGCCTAATTCTGCCATTCGTACTGGCAATTCTTCGATCAGCCTTGGACAAATATAAGGATCGGTAAAATTCGCCGTACCAACAGCCACCGCACTTGCTCCGGCTAAGTACATTTCTAACACATCATCCACCGTCATGACACCACCCATGCCGATGATCGGCAATGAAGACACTTGCGCAACTTGTTTGATCAGCCGAATTGCCACCGGCTTGATGGCTGGGCCTGAAAGCCCACCGGTCTGGTTAGCCAAAATAGGACGGCGAGTTTTCAAATCGATGCGCATCCCCAATAATGTATTGATCATTGTGAAACCATCGGCACCACCGGCTTCTATTGCTTTGGCGATGGGCACGATATCGGTCACATTTGGCGATAGTTTGACATAGATCGGTACTTGGGAAACGGCTTTGACCGCTTGGGTCAGTTCTTGCGCCACTTGAGGATCGGTACCAAAAGTAATACCCCCATGTTTGACGTTTGGGCAAGAAACGTTTAATTCAATCGCTTTTACATTCGGTGCCTGACTGATTTTCTCACAGACAGCGATGTAGTCTTCTTGGGTGGAACCAGCCACATTGGCGATGATCGGCAGATCTGGATGCTTTTGCGCTAACTCTGGCAAAATCTCTTCCATGACTACTTGAAGGCCAGGATTTTGCAAGCCAATCGCATTCAACATGCCGCTTGGTGTTTCAGCCACTCGTGGTGTGGGATTGCCAAAGCGTGCTTCTGGAGTCGTAGCTTTGATCATGACCGCTCCCAGCTGGCTGATGTCATAGTATTTGTTGTATTCTGCGCCAAAACCAAAACAGCCGCTAGCTGGCATAATGGGATTTTTTAGAGACAATCCCGGTAATTCTACAGCTAAAACCACTTAAATAACCACCTTTCCAGCTTGAAAAACAGGGCCTTCGTCACAGACTTTGACACTTTTAGTCCCTGTTGGATCATCGGCTTTGTGACAAACACAAGCATAACAAGCGCCGATGCCGCAAGCCATGCGAGATTCCAATGAAAGCTGTACATTGGGATGGTCTTGGAAAAGCTGCTCAACCGTTTTTAACAAGCCATTGTTGCCGCAGGCAAAGACAGCCGTAGGTTTGCTATCGGCTGCTAACAATAGATTACCGACATTCCCTTGAACGCCATAGGTGCCATCATCCGTTGCGATTCGTGTATCCCCAAGAGCTTGAAACGCCTCTTCATAATACATCACTTCTGAGCTAGCAAATCCCAGAAAATGAATCGGCCGTACGCCTTTTGCGACTAATTGTTTCGAAAGTTCGTAGAGTGGTGGAACGCCGATACCACCACCTACGATAAAAACAGTCTCATCTTTTTGTAAATCTTCGATTTGAAAGCCATTCCCCAAAGGGCCTAAAACATCCAGCTGATCCCCGCTTTGCAGATGGGAAAACCGCTTGGTACCCTCCCCTTCTGTCCGATAAATGATGCGACAACTTTGGGTTTCTTGGTCGATCCAGCTAATGCTGATAGGTCGTCTCAAGATAAAGGCATCATCCGGTACTCGGATATGGAGAAATTGCCCCGGAGAGGTCATTTCTTGTACAAGGGCACCAGAGAGGGTCATCTCATAGATTCGCGGTGCAAGGGTACGTTGCTTGGTAATCGTCATAAGTTCTTGTTTCATGAGCTGTTTTCCTTTCTGACTGCTAAATTGCTTTGGTGCTGAACCCTCTTGATTCCATTACTTGAAGAATGGCATCAGCGGTATCTAATGAAGTAAAGAGCGGCACTCCATGCTCAACTGCTTCTCGGCGAATGATAAAGCCGTCTTCAGTAGCCTTTTGACGATTTTTATCCATTGTATTGACTACTACTTGCGTCACGCCTTTACGGATCAGATCAACGCCAGTCTCGTCTTCTGTTTCCGAGATTTTCGCTACCCGAGTAACTGGTAACCCGTAGTTTTCAAAGTAATCGGCCGTTCCTTTTGTCGCTAAGATTGAGAAGCCGATTTCGAAAAAGCGTGCAGCTAATTCAACTGCTTCTGCTTTGCTTTCATCCGCTACGGTAAAGAGAACTTTTCCAAATTCCGGAATGTGCAACCCAGCTGCTTCAAATGCTTTGTATAAAGCTTTTTCCAAGTTTTTGTCTGAACCCATAACTTCACCGGTTGACTTCATTTCTGGTCCTAAATACGTGTCGACTTTTTGTAGCTTGGTGAAAGAAAAGACTGGTGCTTTGATATGAACTTCATTTGGTGTTGGATAAAGACCATCTCGATAGCCTAGATCTGCTAACTTTTCTCCTAAAATTGCTTTTGTCGCAATCTGTGCCATTGGAATTTCTGTGACTTTACTCAAAAATGGAACGGTTCGGCTCGCCCGAGGATTGACTTCAATGACGTAGACTTTTTCTTCATGGATGACAAATTGGATGTTCATCATTCCGACACAATTCAGTCCTAATGCTAAACGCTTCGTATAATCTTCGATGGTAGCAATCGTCGCGGCAGATAGGTTTTGTGGCGGATAGACTGCCATCGAGTCACCCGAGTGGACCCCTGCCCGTTCAATGTGTTCCATGATACCCGGAATCAGAACCGTTGTGCCATCACAAATCGCGTCAACTTCACATTCTTTCCCGACTAAGTACCGATCGACTAAAACAGGATGTTCGGGAGAAGCTTTTACTGCATGCTTCATATAGTCTTCAAGATCCGCTTGGTTTTCCACAATCTCCATCGCCCGACCACCTAAGACATAACTTGGACGAACAAGGACTGGATAACCGATGCGATTAGCGATCGCCACGGCTTCTGTGGTATTTGTAGCGGTATCTCCTGGAGGTTGCGGAATAGCTAATGCCTGTAACGCTTGTTCAAAGAGATCACGGTTTTCCGCTCGATCAAGGTCTTCGATGCTAGTACCTAAGATGTTGACACCTGCTGCCACTAACGGCTCCGCTAAATTGATTGCTGTTTGACCGCCAAATTGAACGATGACACCAATCGGTTGTTCCAATTCGATCACATGCAAAACATCTTCTAATGTCAATGGTTCAAAATACAATTTATCGGAAATCGAGAAGTCTGTCGAAACGGTTTCCGGATTGCTGTTCATGATAATGGCTTCATAGCCCGCAGCCTGAATCGCTTTGACCGAGTGTACTGTTGCATAATCGAATTCCACACCTTGACCGATGCGGATCGGACCAGATCCTAAGACTAATACAGATTCTTTTTCACTGCGAACACTCTCGTTTTCAAACTCATACGTACTATAGAAGTAAGGCGTTGCCGACTCAAACTCGGCGGCACAAGTGTCCACCATTTTGTAGACGGGAATCAATTGATTTTCCTTACGGAGGTCTCGAATCTCTTGTTCTGTCATTTGCCATAGTTCTGCGATCTTTTTGTCCGTAAACCCATTTTGTTTTGCTCGTTTTAAGGTTGCCAAATCTTGAACATTTTCAGCAAGTTCTTGTTCGATTTCGTAGATGTGCAGCATTTTATCCAAGAAGAAAAGATCGATTTTGGTCATTTCATTTAATTCTTCAATCGCATAGCCGCGGCGAATGGCTTCCATTACATAGAATAAACGGTCATCTTGCGCTTTGATCACCTTATCGATCAAGTCATTGTCTGAAAGCTGTGCTAATTCTTTCATTTCAATATGATGCGTGCCGATTTCTAATGAGCGCACAGCCTTCAGCAAAGATTCCTCGATATTCCGACCGATAGCCATGACTTCACCCGTGGCTTTCATCTGTGTCCCTAAACGGCGTTCACCGGACTCAAATTTATCAAAGGGCCAGCGAGGGATCTTGGCTACTACGTAATCCAATGCCGGTTCAAACTCCGCATAAGTGGTTTCTGTGACAGGGTTTTTCATTTCATCTAATGTCAAACCAACAGCGATTTTAGCTGCCAATTTCGCAATCGGATAGCCTGTGGCTTTACTTGCCAGAGCAGACGAACGGGAAACCCGAGGGTTCACTTCAATCACATAGTAATTAAAGCTGTGAGGATCAAGGGCTAATTGAACATTACAGCCGCCTTCGATTTTCAATGCGCGAATGATTTTTAAAGAAGCATCCCGCAACATTTGGTATTCATGATCAGAAAGAGTTTGACTTGGTGCAAAAACGATTGAATCTCCCGTGTGAATTCCGACAGGATCAAAGTTTTCCATGTTGCAGACAACGATGGCATTATCAGCGGAATCTCGCATCACTTCATATTCGATTTCCTTGTAACCGGCAATACTGCGTTCGATTAAACATTGCGTCACTGGTGACAGTTTCAACCCATTCTCAGCAATTACCCGCAGCTCTTCTTCATTATTACACATTCCGCCGCCAGTACCGCCCAATGTAAAGGCTGGCCGAACGATGATTGGATAGCCGATTTTCTTGGCAAAAGTGACTGCTTCTTCCACTGTTGATACGATCTCTGATTCAGGAATTGGTTGATTCAACTCTTCCATTAATTGCTTGAATAGGTCCCGGTCTTCTGCTTGATCAATCGCTGCTAATTTTGTTCCCAGCAACTCGATTTCCAACTCATCCAAGATCCCGGAATTGGCTAATTCCATCGCCATATTCAACCCAGTTTGACCGCCTAATGTTGGCAAGATCGCATCGGGGCGTTCTTTTCTTAATATACGGGAAACAAATTCAAAAGTGATTGGTTCAATATAGACTTTGTCTGCAATTTCTTTATCGGTCATGATCGTCGCTGGGTTTGAGTTGACCAGCACAACTTCATAGCCTTCTTCCCGCAGGGCTAAGCAGGCTTGCGTTCCCGCGTAGTCAAATTCGGCTGCTTGGCCAATAATGATCGGTCCAGAACCGATAACCATGATTTTCTTAATATCTGTACGTTTTGGCATTTAGTTCTGCTCCTTCCATGCATCGATCATTTCTAAAAATTCATCAAATAAATGTACGCCATCATGTGGTCCTGGTGCAGCATCTGGATGATACTGAACACTGAATGCTGGGTAGCGACGATGACGGACACCTTCAATGGTTCCATCATTGACTTCCACATGAGTGATGATCAGTTTCTCTTGATCAATCGATGCTTCTGCTACTGCAAAACCATGGTTTTGTGAAGTGAAATCAATTCTTCCTGTAGCGATTTCTCGAACGGGATGGTTCAATCCTCGGTGACCGAATTTCATTTTGTAAGTATCC
Organism: Enterococcus sp.; assembly: GCF_022711995.1. Taxonomy (GTDB): domain Bacteria; phylum Bacillota; class Bacilli; order Lactobacillales; family Enterococcaceae; genus Enterococcus_D. The sequence continues at coordinate 182 of NZ_JALAHI010000117.1, read as the reverse complement.
GCCCCATTGGCTAAAGCAAACAACTGATGCCCTAAACAGATACCGAAAATCGGCACTTTTCCTTGGATTCCTTGAATCATTTCGATGGCTTCAGGGAGGCTTTTCGGATCACCAGGTCCATTGGTTAGCATGACGCCATCTGGTGCAAGATCCAAAATTTCCTGTGCGGTGGTATTGTAGGG
>NZ_JALAHI010000116.1 GCF_022711995.1 Enterococcus sp. | reverse complement strand
TCCCACGCTCTTATCACGTATAAACGGCGGGAGCAGAAGCAACTCCTTCGGAAATAAGTCGTAATACCCAAAAATTTGAAAAGCAATTTCCGTGTCTTCCTCCTTATTTCTCGGAGTTTAACACTTCTGTCCCAGCCTCTTTTCCTATCAAACGATGTATTTTCTTTGGAAATAAATCCAACTGTTACAAAAACGGGCAATCATTTTCGGATATTCCAGCTTAATTCTTGAAACAGCCCACGTCTGCCACCCTCGCTTTTTTATTTTGAGGCAAAAGAAAAAAACAGAAATCGCTGTTTTTCTGTTTTCTTCTGTTCAAGTTCCTGTTTCCTCCTAAAATTGACAGCCTGGAAAGCCTGATATACAGGACTCTGGGGAGAGGTCACCAATTTTGGAGGAGCAAATAGTAAATTATTACTAGAAACCACTTATTTATATGTGAATGAAAAAGTATCTAACCCTATTTTACAAAAGGGGTGTTAGCGTAAGAAAGAAAAAATGTTGATCATATTTTCAACTACTTCCCATGGAAATCCAAAAAATTGGAACATTTTCTTTTCCTCCTTTAATTGACTTTCCTTTAGTTTAAATGGAAAATATAACTATAGTTGATTTGGACTATTTTTTCGTCCACCTAAATTTAGGTGCACCTAGGAGGTTTTTTTTTGGAAGCCAATCAATTGCTTAAAAAATTACGAACAGAACGGAATTTCTCTCAAAGAAAGCTGGCAGCAGACATATCTGAACGCAGTACACTGGCTTCATTTGAACAAAAAGGGCATCGGATCGCTTTCGATACTCTTTACAAGTACCTCGATCGTTTAAATGTCACTCTTGAGGAATTCGAATACCATTTGACGAACAATCAGTTAAATGAAAAGAAGCAGCTTTCCAAACAATTTCACACAGCTTATTATCAGCATGATTTCGATCAGTTAGCTTGTTTGATCGAAGCGTCAAAAGGGCTCTATCAAGAGACACAAGACTTTTATTATTATTTGCTTTATAGCCAATACTATTTGATTCTGATGAAAAAAGGACAGATACATACTACTGATGAAATCGAACGAATTGAGACATCGATCAAAGACTACCTCAATCGAATCGAAACGTGGGGCAAATTTGAAATCACGATTTTCGTCAATCTCATGTTTCTGTTTACAGACGAATACATTTTATTTCAAATCGAACAATTAAATAAGCAAGAATTTTATAATAACTTGCTTAGCCTCAATTATCATATTTATTCAAAGCTATTGACTAACGCGGCCTTCCTGTTCATTGATCGGAAGCAAATCGATCAGCTTGAACAAATTCTTTTCTATATGACTAAAAACATCCCTTTAGACAATGATCGGATTCGTTTGATGATTCGCTATTTTGAGGGGATCAGCGCACTTTTTCACGGTGAAATCGATAGTGGGAAGCAAACGATTACACGATCCCTTGAAGTCTTGCGTTTTTTAGGTCAATCAGCTTATGCGAATGAACTCTCCGACTTAGCCACCAGTGTTCTTTTAGCCATCGTACCTACCGAAGAACCCTTTGGATAATCGCTGCAAAAAAACGATCTAAGGCCCCTCTTTGCCAATCAACGGCAAGACAGTGACCTTCAGATCGTTTTTTTTATTCGTTGATTAATCCTAGCGAGGCTTTCCACTCCAACACTCGTTTAACAGAAGCATCAAGGGCTTTTTCTGAGTAGTCCCCTTGCTTGATAGCAGCTATGATGACAGGAATCTGCTGCTGATACGTAGAAGACATCACTAAATCATTTCCAGCTTCCAACGCTTTCAATCCGGCTTCCGATTGTGAAATAAAGTCGGCTAAACCAGCCATATCCATGTCGTCTGTCATGATCACTCCCTTAAAATTCAGTTGATTTCGCAAGAGTTCATGGACGGGTTTTGAGATGGAAGCTGGCACGCTGGCATCAATACTGGTGACAATATTATGGGATACTAAAATACTATCTGCTCCAGCTTTGATCCCTGCTTCGAAGGGCAAAAAGTCTTTCGTTTCCAGTTCTTTCAACGAGCGATCATCCGTGACGATCTCTACATGCGAATCCCGGTTGTTGCCATAGCCGGGAAAATGTTTCAACGTTGAACCGATCTGGTTTTCTTTTAACACTGCAACCGTTCTGCGAACAAATTCGCTGGTGCCTGCTGCATCTAAGCCAATCGTTCGATCATAAATAAACGAATGGGGATCTGTTGACACATCTGCGACCGGAAACAATCCAGTAGAAATTCCATAATCATGGAAAATCGCGGCCTTTTGAGCGGTGTCCTCGTCAACTGCTTGCCAACCGCCTTGCTGGTAAAGCTGCTGAGGAGATAGAAAAGGAGCTGGTACCAAAGCGGGGTTGCGACTGATTCGAGTGACAGTTCCTCCTTCTTCATCCATTCCGATCAAGAGAGGGATGGTACTAGCTTTCTGGTAGTCTCGAATCTTTTGTTTCAATGACTCTGCTGTTTCGTTTTCGGTATCTCGACCAAATAACAGGTAACCACCTAAATGATAGTCGCGGATATCCTCCAGTTGATTGATTTCAGGTACCCGAACAAAAAATAATTGTCCAACTTTTTCTTCCAAACTCATGTGGGCCATCTGATCAGCGATCGTTGGTTCTTCCTCCACACTCGCTGTACTTTCACTACTACTTGAGGCACTGCTTGTCGATGAAGACGTTTGGACAGATGCCGCTGGCTCTTCTTGATTTGTCTGTTGATTCATCAGCCACTTCATTCCTCCTATAATAAGCAATAGGAGCAGAATGAACCCACCCATAAAGATTCCTTTTTTATTCATATGTTTCTCCTTGCTCCCTGTTTTTGATTAGTTTAGCACGCTCTTTAACAGAAAAAAAGCGAACAGGACTCACTTGCAGGTTCCTGTCGCTTTAATGGATGTTTGTCTTAATTTCTTAGTGTTTAGCTGAAACGTCGTGTCAATCGTTTATAAGGTACCGCACGGCCAACAACGTAGATCAACACTGTTTGGATTGGGAACATAATTGCCGCCTTCATTAAGCGAACAGACCAGATCGCCCAACTTGTCAACGGGATATTCAACATCATCGCCAACCAAATCGGAGTCAAAATCAATGTGATCAAAACGGTATTCAGCAAAACAACCGTCACTGCCCGTTTCCAAGTGACTTCTTTTCGATAGAAAAAGTAGCCGTAGATCAATCCCCCGATAAACGCATTGATCGTAAATCCGAAGAAGAAGGCGGATTTAGGGAAAAGGATCATTCCTGCTATATCGGCGACCGAAGCCCCTACAGCAGTCCAGAATGGCCCAAAAAGCATTCCCATGATCAATTCAGGAACAAAAGTGAAAGTGAGTTTCAAATAGGCGGTTTCAAAACCCAAAATTTGCGACAAGACCACCATCAGGGCAATCAAAAGCCCCATGACCGCGATCATATGTGCGTCGACTTTTCTTTTCATAACGAGCATCTCCTTTTAGAGCTGCTACAAATTCATGCAGCGAATGCGAAAATAAAACCGCGAACAGATCGTTCTTCGTCCAAAAGGCAACATCCCATCCTTTCGGCACTTAACGCTTTATTTCCTACTCTGATTTATTTAGGTATTTCTACCCAGACAAACTATAGCACAGATCCAAACCCGCTTCAATTTTCGTCACTCTACTGATCAAACTTTTTTGAGAATCGTTCGTTTTTTCGCTGCTTTTCGATAAAAAAACTGTGCAAGCACAGATTTGCTCCGTGAGTGCACAGCCTCTTTTTGAAGAATGAATCAGCCGATAATATTATCGTTGATCAAGACACTTTTGATTGCTTTTAATTCATGGGCGATCTCGACTTGTTCGATGGTCAAACGTTGATTGACTTCTTCCATCGAATGAATTTCTTTATTTAATTCATTAATATTTGTCACCAATTTATTTAATGCTTCTAAAATCAATTGATTGCTGTCCATTGTTTTTATACTCCTTGTTGGTTATTCTTCTTCGATCGAACGTTCTGAAGCTTCAGCATTTTCAACTACTTTTTTCGTTTTGTAAAAGAATTTATACAAGACGATGACAACCACTGGGATCAATCCACAAATGATGTAGATTTGAGAGTAGTTAAACATGCCATTCAAGCTGCCTAATGCGTAAGGGCCAACCCCTAAACCTAGATCAAGACCAATGAAATAAGTAGAAAGAGCGACACCGATTCGATGAGAATCCACTTCTTTCAAACATACGGCTTGTCCATTTGACATAAACGTACCATAGCCAAGACCGACAAAACAGCCGGAAATCAATAGCATGATGCTGTTACCTGTCACGCTTAACAAGAACAAACCTAATGTCAAAAAGATAAAGCTTGGATACATAACGGCATCTGCACCACGACGGTCAAATAAGCGACCTGTCATAGGACGAGTAAAGGTTACAGACAATGCATAAACAACAAAGAAGAATGCCCCTGCTGTTTCAAGACCAAGGTTGCTGGCATAGATTGAAAGGAATCCTAATACACTGGAATAAGATAAGCCAATCAAAAAGGCCAGTCCTGAGATAAACAATACTTTTGGCTCAACAAAACTGCTGAATGACCATTTCTTGAGTTCTGCTCTGTGTTCGGGTGTCAAGACGATGTTTTTTACTGGGAAAGCAAAACAAGCAATCGCTGTTAAGACGGAAAGAACTGTTGCCAAAATAATGATAAAATTAAAACCTAAAGAAGGTAACAGCAACATCCCAATAAATGGTCCGACAGCTGCAGCTAAACTTGTGCTTAATCCGTAATAGTTGATTCCTTCTCCATGTTTTGAAGATGGGATATAAGCTGTGACGATGGCGTTTGCTGCGGTAGACACTGCACCGTAGGCGAACCCATTCAAGAAACGAACGCTATCTAAAATGATAATATTTGATGAGATCAAATAAGCCGCCGTTGTTACAACATAAAATATCATTCCCCAACGAAGAATTGCTTTACGTCCAACTATTTCTAACACTTTACCGATATACAAGCGGGCGATCAGTGTTCCGATGATATAGATCCCTGCCGCAAATCCAGCTTGTGCTGCGGAAGCCCCTAATTCTTGAGTGGCGAACTTTGCCGTGATGACGACAAAACAGTAATAGACTAGAAAAACGATAAAATTAATTAATGTAATTGTAATAAAGCCTTTGTTCCATAGTTTTTCTGTTTGTTGCTCATGTTCTGACATTTTATGTTTTGCTCCTTTTTTTATTGTTTCTTTGCTCATTTGTCATCTGTTTCAGATGACAGGTCTAACTATACCCGAAATTTAACAACCGCGAATTCGCTTTTGTTGCTGAAAAAAAGCAAAAACATAAAACATTGACATTTGTTATTGCTTTTTGTATCGAAATGTTCTTTAATGAAATAGGAATGTTTCAATGCAGGTAACAATGAAACGGAATGAAAAGGACTATAGGAACAAGAGGAGTGCTTTGTTTGGTAAGACAACTTTTAATGGAATATTTGGAAGAAAATAACATTCCAGTCGTCATACGCAAAAAAAGGAGTTATTTGACGTATGAAGGAATCCCTGATCGTTATGTGTATATTTTGAAGAAAGGGATCATCAAAACGAGTGTTGTTACCCGCGAAGGTCGAGAATTCAACTTACGCTATATGAATGATTTCGATATTGTTTCTCTTTTTAAAGATGAATCTTCTCAAGAAGTGGAAGCGCCCTTTAATGTACGCGTGGAATCAGAGGAAGCTGAATTGTATAAAATCGTCCGGGATCAATTTTGGACAGATGTCAATCAAAATCGAGCGCTACAAGATTATGTCAAAGAATACTACCGTAAAAACTTGATGTACTCCATGAAGAAAATGCAGCAAATGCTGATGAATGGCAAATTCGGGGCAGTTTGTACGCAACTGAATGAACTATATGAAACTTTTGGTGTCCCGACAGACGAAGGCACGCTGATTGATTTTGAGGTCACCAATGAGGAAATCTCCCGCTTTTGTGGCATCACTTCAGCAAGTAGTGTCAATCGGATGATGCAGCGTTTACGAGAAAGCGGCGCCATCAAAACCCAAGATCGAAAACTATTGGTTTTAGATATTGGCTTGATTCGCGAAAACATTATTTTTTAAAAAAAATTGCAACAAACATGGGCAGATGCAAGCCATTGCAGCCTAACATCGCAGAAACTGACGCTAACCCTTTGCATTAAAAAAGCAGCTGTGACAAGCTTTTGTCCTAGCTGCTTTTTTCATTTGAAATGATTCCCGCTTAAATAAAATGAACGGTTTCTTCTACCGTGATCGTTGGATCCAAAGATTGGATCACTGGGCAATTTGGTGAAACCAGTTTGAGACAACGAATGGCTTTTTCTTGATATTCTTCAGCGATTCGAGCGTAAAATGCGATTTGGATCGAAGAAATCGGTTCTGCTTTCTTCTCTTTATCTCTGGTATAGCTGACTTCGATTTTTTCAATTTCAGCTGGTACGTGAGAATTTTCCAAAACGGAAGTATAAACATACCCACCACATGCTCCTGCTGCAGTGACGAGCATTTGCACCGGTGAATAGCCTAGTTCTCTAGCTAAGACCCAGTTCCCATTTTGTTGTGGTAATTCAAATTTATCTTTTCCTTGGATCAATGTTAATGTTTCAACAGTCATTGTTTCTCTCTCCTTACGAAATGTCCTTCTTCGACTTCTACCCAGTCAAAGATCGGACTTAATGTGATCGTTTCTTGAATATTCTTTTTAGCCATCGCAGCTCGTGCTTGAATGGGATCAGCAATAGGGGCTGCCGCTAACAGTTTCTTGGTATAAGGATGCTGTGGGCTCTCAAAAAGCCGTTCTGTCGGCGCTAATTCAACCAGTTTCCCTTGATACATCACAGCTGTCCGGTCGCTGATATGGCGGATGACAGACAAATCGTGGGAGATGAACAAGTAAGACAAAGAAAATTCTTGCTGCAGTTGCAAAAGCAATTGAATGATCTGGGCTTGAATCGAGACATCTAATGCCGATGTGGGTTCATCGCACAAGACAAAGGCTGGTCGATTGACCACTGCTCGAGCAATCCCAATCCGTTGACGTTGGCCGCCACTGAAGTTTCGAGGAAGTTTATGGATATCTTCCCCTTTGATTCCGACAATGGCCAGGATTTCTTTTGCTTTCGCTCGTGCGGCATCTTTCGTTTCTTTCAGCAATGGTTCCATCACTAATTCCAGTGCCGTCATCCGGGGGTTCAATGCCGAATAAGGATCTTGAAAAATCACTTGCATCTGCTGATAACGGTCTTTTTGTTCCTCTGCTGACAAATGAGCCAATTCTTGTCCTTCAAAGAAAACTTTACCGGAAGACAATGTTTCAAGATTTAAAATACTTCGACCCAATGTCGTTTTCCCGCTACCTGATTCCCCCACAAGACCTAGCGTCTCACCTTGATGAATCGTTAAGCTGACATTATCTACCGCTTGAACTTCTGTCACTACCCCACGCCAATTTTTACTGCGGAAAGTTTTACTGGCTGCTTCAACTCGGATCAATTCTTTCACTTGTTGGTCACTCCTTCCCAGACACGATGCGTTTTTGTGATTTCTCGAACCTGCAACACATCTGGAAGTTCTTCATGATAGTCAAAGACTACCGTTTCCCCTAAATGGGCTGCTTGCAGCAGTTTTTTCGTATAAAGATGCTGCGGCTGGTAGAAAATTTCTTCGGTGGTGCCTTCTTCCACGATCCTGCCTTGATACATGACCTTGATATAATCACACATTCCCGCCACAACGCCGAAGTCATGGGTCACTAATACCACTGAAAGATGCTCGGCCCGCTGCAACTCTTTGATCAATAGCAAAATCTGGGCTTGGATCGTTACATCTAGTGCCGTCGTGGGCTCATCTGCAATCAATAATTTTGGCTGTGCCAACAGCGCCATAGCAATCATGACCCGCTGCCGCATTCCACCGGATAGTTCATGGGGGTATTGTTTCATCCGCTGTTCTGGAAGCGGGATCCCTACTTTGGCCAACTCTGCAATAGCGATTGCTTGCGCGGATTTTTTTGACATTTTTTGACCTCTGCGAATGACTTCGATTAAATGATACCCAATGGTGCGCAAAGGGTTCAAGGAGGTCATCGGGTCTTGAAAAATCATCGCCAAAGGCAATTTATGGCGATCTGTCACTGGTTTTCCGTCAAAAACAAAAGAATCAAAGGAATCCGAAATCTTTTCTGGTAAAATTCCCATCACACTCTTCATCGTCATGCTTTTTCCACTGCCTGATTCTCCAACGATTCCCACTACTTGTCCTTTAGGAATATCTAAGTTGATTTCTTTCAGCAGTTGTTGATTGCCTTGTTTTCTATGAAAAACCACATTCAAGTTTTTTACCGTCAATAACGATTCTGTCATGATTGCTACACCTCCCGCTGCAAGACACGCTTGATCATGTCTCCAAGATTGTTAAACGAATAAATGGTAAAGATCACGAATAAACCGGGTAAGATCGCCATATAGGGCGCTCGCTGCAGACTACTTTGGGCATTTTGTAACAAACTTCCCCAGGAAGCCATGGGTTGCTGGATTCCCATACCCAAAAAGCTCAATGCCGATTCTGTCATGATTGCTCCTGAAATACTAGCAGAAGCTGCAACAATCAGTGTGGGCAAAACTGACGGAAAAATATGCCGAAAAATAATACTCATCGCTGAACGACCAATAAATTTTCCATAAACAACATATTCTCTTTCTTTGGCAGCCAGCGTTTCTCCCCGAATCAACCGGGCAATATTCATCCAAGAAAAGCCGCCGATCACAATAATGATCGTGGTTAATCCCGGACGTAAAAAGACACTTAGTACAATAACCAATACTAGCCAAGGGATGGAAGACAAAACGTCTACAAGGCGCATGAGAATGCTATCCACCCAACCACCAAAATAACCAGCCGTTAATCCCACCACTGTGCCAATCAGTGTCGCTGTGGTCATCGCCAAGACCCCTACTAATAACGAAACCCGTCCACCATAAACCACTCGAATGAAATAATCCCGTCCCACTTCATCGGTACCGAACAAGTGCCCCCAGCTAGGTGCTTGAGACATATTGCTGACATCCGTCGCATTGGGATCAATCGGAATCAATGGTGCCAGGAGGGAAAGCAAAATCAACACTGTCAAAAAGAGGAACGAAAATGCATACACAGGAGAAGAAAAAATCGCTTTTCTGACCTTTTGTAACCGATTCATGAACGACTCCCTCCTTTTCGTATTCTTGGATCAACAATCGAATAAAGAACATCGGCTAATAAATTACCTAAAATAACTAAAGTCGCCGACAACAACATAATTGCCATGATCACTGGGTAATCTAAACTTTTCGTCGCACTCATCAAATAAGGACCGACCCCTGGCCAACCAAAGATCGTTTCTGTAATGATTGCTCCGGTCACTAACATGGGCAATGCCAGACCTATTTGCGTCACGATGGGAATCATCACATTACGGCTGATATGACGACTGAAAATCTGCCATTTCGTGGCATGAAACGCTTGCTGCACCACGACATAATCCTCCGATACTTGTTGGGTCGCTGACGCCCGAATGTAACGAGTCAATTCTGGGAAAAAGGCGACTGTCAATGTCGCGTAAGGCAAAATAAAATGTTGCAGGAAGTCTTTAAAATCGCCTTCTTGCCCCACCGTATACATTCCGATAATCGGAAATAGATTTAGTCGATACCCGAAAAGATAGATCAAGATCATTGCAAACCAGAAAGTAGGTACTGCAATTCCTAAAGAAGCGACCCCATCAATGATTCGATCCCAAATCTTACCTTTATTGGCTGCCGCTAGTAATCCTAAAAGGATGGCTAACAGTAACGCCGTTAAGTAAGCTGGTAAAACCAAGCGAATCGTATTTGGGATTCGGACGGCCAACTCTTGCGAAATACTGTTTTGTGAAACTAAAGAAAAACCTAAATTACCAGAAAAAATATTTTTGATCCATAAAAAGTATTGCACTAAAAAAGGTTGATCCAAACCGTAACGTTGCCGTAAAAGATCAATCTGCTCTTGGCTCATATTTGGCGTAGTGATTGAATCAATGACATCATAGGGGGCAATGTGGATCAATGAAAAAACGATAAATGAAATAACGAATAATAAAGGAATCGCCTGCAATACTCGTTTTAAAATATATCGAAACATGTCTCTCCTTCTCTCTCAAAAAAAGCATGACAGAAGTCGGCTAAACGAAAAACAGAATACCTCAAGAAGCCAGTCAGAGCAATGGCTCAAGGAAGCTCTCGGAAAGAGGCAGATGACAGCTAGGAAAACATCCGCTTTATGCGTCCTGTCTTCCTAGCTCAGCCCCTGCAGATCCTTTCGCCTTGATGTTCCAGTCTCTAACCTCTTGATACAGCTGCTCTGATCAAAAGCAACGAGTAGCTGTCACTCTTTTTTTCTTTGTTTGACTTCTGTCACAACCATTCTTATTCCTTGATCGTCAATTTTGACATATCTTCAAATGTATAGATTGGAATCAAGCCCGCTTCTTCTACATTGGCAATACGCTTGTTGACCGCTAAAATCTTTTTATTGTCTACGATTGGATAGATGCGGGCATCATCCGCAATCGCTTGTTGCAGCTGATTATACAACTCTTTCCGTTTGGTTTCATCTAACTCAACTGCGGCTTTGGCAAACAACTCATCCGTCGTCTTGTTCTTTGTTTGGAAATAATTGGAACTGCCATCCGTTTTAAATAGCATACCATAAAGGTCAGGATCATTTCCCATAATATAGCCGCCTAAAAATAGGTTGTATTTTGTGGAGCCGGCTTTTTTCAATTCAGTGAAGATCGCTGTGCCATCGCCCCCCTCTAATGAAACATTGATTCCGGCTTGTTGCAATTGTTGTTGGATCAGTGTTGCTTGAATCGTTTGCGCTGGATCTGTTGAAGTAAATGCCAGATTTAGTTGCAGATTGGATACACCGGCTTCTTGCAATAATTCTTTGGCTTTCTCAACATTTGTCTCGTATTTTTCCACGTCTTCGGTCGCAAAAGGATTGTTAGGTGGCAAGAATGAATAAGGCGTATCATAATACTTATCGCTCAAATAAGCTGCTTGATTCATTTCATTTTTGTTCAAAGCATAAAGAACGGCTTGTCGTACTTTGACATCTTTCAAGGCATCGGAATTCGTATTCAATCCCAAATAACCAATCCGATTTTCAGAATACGGATAAATGGAAATCGTTGAGTCATCTAAATCTTCAATATCAGAAGGCAAGACAACGGCTGCATCCACTTCACCTTTTTGCAAAGCGACTTTGGCTGTATCGTTGCTTTCAATGATTCGTAATGTCACATTTTTGATGGCAGCTTCGCCACCATAATAGTTTTCATTGGCTTCAAAAGTGAAATACTCGCCGCGTTTGTATTCCTTTAATTTATAAGGGCCAGTACCTACAGGTTTTTCCGGCAACTCGTTGACCGAAAAATCAGTGACATCTTTATAAATATGTTCAGGAATGATATATGTCTCTGTTGCGATATTATTTAGTGCTGCGGCACTTGCAGAAGGCAAGACAAATTTCACCGTGTAGTCGTCAACTTTTTCAATGCTGACTGGTTTTCCGTCAACCCACAAAGCATCGGCGTTGCCATTTTCTTTTTTCACTTTTTGTTCATAGGTAAACACAACATCATCTGCAGTAAATGCTTCACCATCTGACCACTTCACATCCTTTTTCAAATGAACAGTCAGAGACAAACCGTCTTCAGCTGGATCAACCGAGTCAGCTAATGCATTTTGCGTCGTTCCGTCAGCTTCGACGATCACTAAAGGGGAGTAGATCATATTCGTCACGGTCAATCCCCAACGGTCACTCGTATTGATCGGATTCGTTGAAGAAGGATCCCCGTTAATTGCATAGGTGAATGTGTCACTATCCCCCTTTGGCGTCGTTGTATTTGCTGATGAATCTTTTGTACCCCCTGATGAGCAAGCGGCTAAGAAAAAGCCTAAGCCAATGATTGCTGCTCCCATCAATCCTTTTTTCCAATTTTTCATCGTTCTCCTACTTTCTTACCATACAGGTATACTTGATTTTTTGGTTACTTTATCAATGATTTCTTTGACTTCATCGGTTTGATAATAGTCAACGATCTTCTGATAAGTCTGATTTTCTTTGTCCTCTGCACGTGAAGCAATGACATTATAGTAAGGTTTTGACGAATCAGCGACAGGTTCCAAGAAAATCGCATCTTCTGTTGGAATAAATCCGGCATCGACCGCCATCCCGTTATTGATCAGTGAAATAGCGACATCGGTTATCGCTCGTGCGGTCTGGTTGGCATCTAACAGTTTGAAAGTCAGTTGTTTTGGATTATCGGTAATATCATTCGTCGTGGGCAGTAACCCTTTTGCTGGATCCAATGTGATCACTCCTGCCGTCTGCAACAGCAACAATGCCCGACTTTCATTTGAAACATCATTCGGCAACGCAACGACTGAACCTTCTTTCAGTTCAGAAATGTCGTTGATTTTATCTGAATAGATACCTAATGGATTAAGTGTGGTATACGCAATCGTTGTATTGGAATAACCACTTTCTTGATTGACATTATCCATAAAGATTTCTGTCAATGCTGCATGCAAGTCGATCGAACCATCTTCTAATGCCTCGATAGGCTGGCGATAATCAGTGAACTTAACGATCTGTAGATCAATTTGCTCATTTTCCAGCAATTGTTTCTGTACATATTCCCAAGCTTCATTTTGTTCCCCCACTACGCCAAGCTTGACTGTCGTCTTAGAAGCCGGTTTGCTGCACGCTGCTAAAGCAAATACTAGCAGGAGTAAAAATGCCCCAATCCATTTATTCCAACGTATTTTCATTTTTTCTTCCCCTTTTTTCCCCCTTTGAACGAAGCCTACAAAAGCTGTAGCTTTTGTACATGTCGCAGATAAACGCAATGTCTGAATAGGCTGCCTGCATTCGACCATTTCTCTGTCATTGATAAACCAAAAAAATGATCATCGGAATAACTATTCATATGTAGTGTAACTTTATCTTATACACCAAAAACTGTCAATAAAGAAACACCAGTTGATCCTTACAGGATATCTGTCTGTAGACACACTTCAGGAGAACTATTTTTTAAATTTGAGCCAATGCCTGTGTAAGATCTGCAATCAAATCTTGTTGCTTTTCGATGCCAATAGAAAGCCGCAAAAGATCTGGTGTTAACCCATAGGACTCCCGCAATTCTTTGGGAATATCCGCATGGGTCTGAGTCGTGGGATACGTAATGAGGCTTTCTACTCCCCCCAAACTCTCTGCAAAAGTGAAGAGGGAAAGCCGCCTCAAAAATTCCTTGATTTTCCCTGCATCTTTTAATCGCAGACTGATCATTCCCCCTACCCCAGGATATAAAACCTCTTTAATCGCTGGCTGACGCTTTAAAAAATCAGCGATTTCTTTGGCATTTTGTTCCTGTCTTTCAAACCGTAAAGGTAATGTCTTTAAGCTGCGAATAAACAACCAACAATCAAAGCTGCTTAAAGTAGGACCTGTCGTATTTGCAAGGTAGGTCAAACGTTCGCCAAGTGCTGCCTCTTTGGCAACAACCACGCCGGCTAGAATATCATTGTGCCCCGTCAGAAACTTCGTCCCCGAATGAAGAACAATGTCTGCCCCTTGATCTAATGGTTTCTGCCTCAATGGCGTCAAAAAAGTATTGTCGACAATCAGCAACGCCTCTATCTGGTGAGCAAGTTCAGCAGCTGCTGCCACATCGATTTCTGTCATCAGTGGATTTGTCGGGGTCTCTAAAAAGACCGCCTCAATCTTCGGATTGATTTGTGCTGTTAGGTCTTCTAATGTAGCGAAATAATGAAAATGAGCCAGCTGACGCGCTGCTAATTCTTCAAAAAAGCGAAAACTACCACCATATAAATCTCTTGATACTAAAAATTCGCTTCCGCTAGGAAAAAGATCGAAAACCAGTGCAATGGCACTCATCCCTGAACTGGTGACCACACATCCAGCCCCATTTTCTAATGTAGCTAAACCCGCTTCTAATAACTCTCTGGTAGGATTTTTGGTACGCGTATAATCATAGCCCGTGCTATGACCTAGTTCGGGATGAGCATAGGTGGTAGAAAGATAGATCGGCGCACTGACCGCTCCTGTCGCCTGATCCGAACGATTGCCCAGTTGCGTTAAAAAAGTTGCAATATCAATAGTCATACTCACATTTTCCTTTCTGTGTCTGGTCTTTTTTTGCAATAAGATAACATGATTGTCGCAAAATTCTGACGATAAAAAACGAAGTGGAGTCTCTTAAGAATTACCTTCCTTGTTGCGGGTAGAGTATCTAATTTTGCTGGCGATTTTTGTGGGACATTCTTCAAACAAGTAACTACCAAGGAAGAACCTTTTGTGAAACAATGAAGCAAAATATCCTCTTTTTTACGATTCCTTGTGGAAAACTAGTCCTTTACCGCTAGTAGCAACTATTCTCAGTCAACCTCTTCCGTTTATTTTCGATGCTTTATCGCTTTGACTTGCGAAACACAGCTTGCCTTTCAACCTCCTTCGAGATATCCCTTTGTTTCACTAAAGATTCATGCGTTCTCGTTTGTCTCTAAGTCCTCCAAATCATTTCCTATATAATAGCCACTATGTGTAGGTAAAACATGCAAATCATACGGAGTGCGCTGATACGTTTCATGGATCCAATTGCTGAAAAATAAAGAAGCATGCCCTCGCCAACGATTGACGATAGTTCCTTGAGGATCAGCGAAATAGTTTTCTGGAATCCTCGTAGAAAGTCCTTTGGCTTGATCCCGTAAATACTCCTCTTTCAATGTTTCCGTATGATATTCAAAATGACCTAACAGAAAAACATTTTTATGATCGTCAGATACCAAGATCGCTGGTCCAGTTTCAGCACTCGCAGCAATCACGGCTAGAGGTGCCTGCTGCAGCTGCGCCTCATTGATCCCGGTGTAACGAGAATGAGGCATCTTAAAAGAATCATCAAAGCCCCGGATCAACGGATGGCTTCGGGTCACCTGTTGTTCAAAAATGCCAAACAGTTTTTGCTGGTAACGGATCTTATCGATCTGGTAATGATAGTATAGACCCGCTTGTGCCCCCCAGCAGATATGTAATACCGAGGTACAATTTGTTTGACTCCAAGCCATCACTTCTTGAAGTTCCTGCCAATAATCAATTGCAGCAAAAGGCATCTTCTCGACCGGTGCCCCAGTAATGATCAAGCCGTCAAAACGTTCCTCTTGGATTGACTGAAATGGGACATAAAATTTTTCCAAATGATGACTGCTGGTATTTTTACTTTCATGTTGCTGCATCTTCACTAATTTCACTTCGATTTGCAAAGGGCTCTGGGACAAAAGCTGCAAGAGCTGATTTTCCGTCGTGATTTTTTGCGGCATTAGGTTTAGGATCGCAATTTTCAACGGTCGAATCTCTTGCTTGACCGCCCACTTTTCTTGTAACGCAAAAATATTGTGCTGCAAAATGGCTGCTGCAGGTAATTCTTTGGGAATAATGATCGGCATTCTCTCACTCCTTTTCCATTGGCTCTGATTCCTGTTTCTAATCCTTCGGTCTTCTGGTCGTTCATTTTCTGGTCTATTCTGAAAACTTGCAGTCACTTCTAAGTTGAAGCAGGATTTGCATGGTCTGCAAAGCAGTCCAGATGATGAACAGCAAAAAGTCGTCCCTTTTACCGTTTATTAACGATAAAAGGGACGACTGACTCGTGTTACCACCCTAATTCGTGCTGCCTTTGCAGGCAGTCACCTCAACAGTACCAATGATACTTGGCGCGTTATCGGGCGCATACCGTCTATTTGGCGTGAACCAAATAAAAACTCAGAGTTCATCTTCATCGCTTGTCTCCTGTCTCCTTTTTCACCCTCCGGAGTCTCTGTACCTTCAACGTAGCGATTACTCTTCTCTTCAACGTTTCATTTCTATTTGTAATTTCTAAGAATTATAATCGTTCTTTCATTCAATGTCAATTGACTTTTTTCAATAATCTGCTTATTTTTTGGAAAGATAAAGGTATTGTTGCCCCATCTGTTCATAGATTTCTTGAAGATCTTCACGGGAGACTTCACGATCTTTGTAGCCATAAGGATCATTGACATACATTTTATCCCCGTCGATTCCTGTGATCACGACGGAATGGATCAATGCAGTCTCATAAATCATGCCAGATTGCGTCGGCCATTCAAAAAAATCTGCATTGGTTGGCACTTGTAATTCTAGTGTGGCGATCATCCAGATAGGCGTTCCCTGTTCCAAAACTTCAATAATATCCTCAAAAGATTTGTCTCGACCACTCACCACTTGATAAGAGGTGCCTACCACTTGACTGGCAACTTTGGCAATAGGTTCTACCGCAACCCCCATAGCACCGTCTCCGCCATAAATATCCCCTACAAACCCTTCACGAGGATCTCCTCGATGGGTACCATCCACATATACAGGAACATAATCTAATTCAGCGGCAAGTGCATTTTTATTTGTTTCAAAGCCATAGAAGTTCAACAACATGGATAATGCGGTTACTTCACAGCCATTGCCTAAATATTCTTCATCAAATTGGTTCTCTAACGGAACATCTAGCTGGATCACTGGGTCTTTCTCTGCAACCAGCTTTTGTTCTGAGATAGTAGTGGCCAGTTGTACATCCGCAATCTCTTTTTTCTTCACATAGGGAGATTCCCCTGCTTTATCGTAAAATAACCAAAAAAAACAAAAACTACATGCTAGCAAACCTAAAAGCAATCGAATGCTTTTCTTTTTCATCAGTTTACCCCTTTCTTACTTGATTATTATACCTTGAATAGCAACCAAACGAAAAGAATTTATATTTTTAAAAATGAAGGTATTGAAAATCAAGGGCGCAGTTTTTCTGCTTAAACCATTCTGCACAACAAAAAAGGCCACAAAAAAGATAAGGAATGATGATGCTTTCCTTATCTTTTAGCAGATTGGTTCTTATTTGGTTTAAGAAAGGGCTTGTTCTTTTTTTCCGATCCCTAATTTTTTGGCTCTTGAAAAAGAGTAGATATCAAACTGCTTGCTTAATGCGCCGGCGACAAAATAAGCCAGATTATAATCCACTAAGCTATGGATCAAGCCGCCAACACCCATCAACACGAACAAGAAGTAATAAAAATTGCCATCAAAAGCGGTACCTGGTACGTTGCCGGTAAAGTAAAAGACTGCAACAACAAGCATCTCCACAATCGAATGAATCAAACCGATCACTAGGTTAAATGCTTGAAAACGGCCATTGAGCAATGTTGGCTTGCCATTTTTTAATAAGATACCGGGATTCTTTTGTAAATAAATGGCACCGATCACAGCAAAAACAACATGGGAAAGTGCCCGCAATGCAATGATTGGCGGCAATGTGAGAAAAAAGCCGAAGGTGGTTCCTAAAGCAACTGCGATTGCCATTCCTGGCGAAAAGAACATGGCCATAAATAAAGGGACGTGGCTTGCTAATGTAAAGGAAGCAGGACCAATGACGATCTTTGGCATCACCATCGGAATAACGATCCCCATACCGATCAAAAGCGCGGCAATGGTTAAATGACGAACTGAATGTTTTTTCATGAATAACTCCTCCTCTAATGTGTCTTGACACATTTATCTCGCTCATTGTAGCTTGAAAAACAAAAGGTGTCAAGACACAAAAAAATAAAGCTGTATCCCAAGTCATTCCAGACAAACATAGCCCAACCTCTCACTTTCGTTGAATTTTTTTTTACGAAAGTGCCCTCTGCCCTACTGAATAGTGGAGGCACGTCAAACGCTTCGGATTGTCTATTTGTTGATCGACTTGGATCACAGCTTTTGTAGTTTCGTTACTCATTCAGTTGTCTCAAGAATTTTTTTGTGCCAACATTTCATTGCTCAACCGGGCAAACTCGGCTAAAGATAATGTCTCCCCGCGACGCGTAGGATCGATTTCACTGGCAGCTAAACTCGCTTTAAGCCATTCTTTCGTTTGTTCATCTTTTCCATAGGAATTCTGCAAATTATTCCATAACGTTTTCCGTCGTAATTGAAAAGCCGCCTTAGTCAATTTAAAGAATTCTTTTTCGTCTGTTACTTGTACCGCAGGAGTTGCTCGGCGGGTCAATTTCAAAATCGCAGAGTCAACATTTGGTTGGGGGACAAAAACCGTCTTTGGTACGATAAAAGCCAATTCTGCCTCCATGTAATACTGAACAGCGATCGATAAAGACCCATAGGCTTTCGTTCCCGGTACCGCTGAAATTCGATCAGCTACTTCTTTTTGCATCATAACTACCATTTCCTGAATCGGAGCATGTGACTCTAAGAAATGCATCATGATGGGCGTAGTAATGTAATAAGGAAGGTTGGCGACTACTTTGATTGGCAGCTCTTCCGTAAACGCTTCTTTGATCGTGCTAGCTAAATCTGCTTGCAATACATCTTGATGGATCACTTGAACATTGGGATAAGGTGCCAATGTATCCTGTAAAACAGGAATCAAGCGGTCATCGATCTCAAAAGCCAAAACTTGGCTGGCGTGCTTCGCTAATTGCTCGGTCAATGCGCCGATCCCCGGACCAACCTCAATCACATTTGTCTGGGCATCAATTGCTGCGGTTGCAACGATTTTGCGCAAAATATTCGGTTCCGTCAAAAAGTTCTGTCCTAAGCTTTTTTTAAATGTGAAGCCATGTTTCGCTAGTATTTCTTTCGTTCTAGATGGGGTTGCAATATCCCTTTGTTCTTTCACAATTCTTCCTCCACTGTCTTCATTGCTGCTGCTAGTTCTGTTTCCGTGATACGAAACATGGCAAGACGTTTTTCCAACTGTTTGGCATTCGTATAACCAATTCGTAAAATGTCTCCCAGCTTTTCCCGTTTTAATCGCGCTTGCTGCCCCGCGATCAAGCCATAATCGGCCAAAATTTGACGAGAAATCTGTGGGCTTTCAGCTCCCTCTTCCTGGCTGACTGGCGTCACAATTTTGCGGAGCGCTTCTTTAAGTGCTTCATCACTGGCATGTTCCACCCCTAGGCTGCCTTTCTTCTTTGGTGCCGCTTGACTGCGGGGCAAAAAGGCATGTTGGGCATCCGGAACAGCTTCCATAATGATTTTTCGGATTTTTTCACCTGAAAAATCTGGGTCGGTAAAAACGATCACTCCCCGGGTCTCCTGCGCATGGGCAATTTGCGTTAAGATGGTTTCATCGATTGCTGATCCGATGGTTTCGATCGTATCAACATCAAACACTTCCTGTAATCTGCGGGTATCATCTTTGCCTTCGACGACAATGATTTCTTCGATTCGCCATCTATCCTTCATACAAATTGAACAACTTTTCGGCATTGGTATAGGTTTGTTGGGCAACTGCGTCAAAAGATAGTTGCCGCAATTCTGCAATCTTTTCGACAACATAACGGGTATAGCCCGGTTCATTCCGTTTTCCTCGGTAAGGCATCGGCGCAAGATAAGGCGCATCCGTTTCTACTAACAGTCGATCCATTGGAACCACTTGCGCAGCTTCTTGGACATCGAGGGCTTTTTTGAAGGTCACTACACCACTAAATGAAATGTGCATCCCTAAATCCAAAAAGCGCTTTGCCCATTCCCCATCACCGCTAAAACTATGCATGATCCCACCGATATCAAAGATTTTTTCTTCTTTTAAAATCTGATAAGTATCTTCCAGTGCTTCCCGAGTATGAATACTAATTGGCAGCTTCATCTCTTTGGCAATGGCGATTTGTCGGCGAAAGACAGCAGCTTGCACATCTTTGGGATCTTCCATCCAATGATAGTCCAACCCAATTTCGCCTAATGCCACAACTTTTGGCTTGGTTAAGCGATCTTGAATAAACGTCTCGATTTCTTTTGTATAAGACCCAGCTTCTGTCGGGTGCCAGCCAACGATGCTATATATCCCGTCATATTCTTGACTTAACGCCAATGATTTTTCAATCGTAGGTTGATCAAATCCGACAACTGCCATTTTGGTTACTCCAAGCTCATAGGCTCTGGCAATCGTTTCGGGAATCTCGTCATTAAATTGTTCCGCATTTAAATGCGTGTGTGAATCAAAAATCATTCTAATTCCTCCTTGTTTCCCTCTATACTCTAGCATATTTTGCAGCTTTAAGAAATGAATCCTCCTTGTTTTTTCATTCGCTAAAGAAAGTTTTCAGCAATCACGAAAAAATCAGTCCCAAGGTGGAGGGAGGAAAAATAAGCTTCGACTATAATAGACTTACGATCCATCAGACTTGGAGGTGAAAAAGATGGAAAAATCAAAACCATTTACAAAATGTACCTTACGACAGCGCTATACCTATTATCGCCAGCAAAACGCCCACCAACAATATCAGGGGAATTTCAAAAATGATTTTCAAAAAGATTTCCCAAGTTTTGCGAACTGGCTCAAGTTGCAACAAAAGCCAACTACCAATGATCAAACAGCAACATTCTCCCACTGGTTCTTATTGATTTTATTTAGTTTATTGACGGTTGCCACCTTCACGCAACAGCTCTTATTTCTTTTATTGGTTTTTGTGATCGCTGCCCTTGTCAAAGGTCCAGGGATGATTCTTCTGGGAGTTCTTTATTCGTTTTTGGTGACGCTGTTTCCACCACTAGGTCTATTGTTTTCAGCCCTTTTCTTTTTATTGACACTTAAACAATTGACGAGAAACGTGACCTTTATCTTTACAGCAATGTATTTTTACAGCTATCCGTTCTTGATTACAGCGATCCATCATTTTACAGCATGGGATGATCGATGGATCATGATTGCAGCAGTTGTTTTTGCACTGATCAGTGGTCATTTGTTGTTCAAGAAAAATTATCCCACCGCTTCTAGTAAAGCCTTTGCTTGGCGACTGCTCACTGCGCCCTATGATTGCTTGACTGTCTTGCTTCCTTCAAAAAAAGGTCGGCGCTTGCAAAAATTTTCACGTATCAAATAATTTCTAATGAGCTGTATACTCGTATCTACTGGCAGCATTTTACTTCCGGTATCGTCCCGGGGATTCCTCCTATTTGAAACCGATTGGATTGTGTTCGAGTGGATTCATTTTAAAAAAGGAGCTTTTGGGAAAATCTTTGCTTGCAACAATGGAACTGTGACGCAAATGCTTTGGCAAATATTACAGCCAAGTGAGATTGCTTGGGTTCTTTTCCTTTACCAAACAAGATGAGCAGAACAGCTTTGCTTGCCGCTAACTGTTCTGCTGTCGAAACGGTCACCGTTGTTATCCTAGCTGAATCATTTTCAATGAATATTCATTTGTTGGTCATTTAATAGGATTCCACGTTGTGTTTTTTTATCTATTGAAAAGCAATCAAAAAAAGACTTAATTTTTTTACTGAATGTCTTTTGTTTGATTGCTTTTTTGAGATGAATCTACTATGCTATTAGTTAGTTAAACAAAAAAGGAGACCCGCCATGTTGACCTTCATTTTTATCTTTTCCTTCCTTGTGGGCTTGCTTTTTTATGCCTTTATCATCGAACCGAGGCGCTTGAAACAACGGCATTATTTGATCAAAAAAGAGAAGCAGACGGTTCTTGATATTTCCAAAGCGTATGATCTTTATCAAGATGAGAAGAATGTCGTCATCGCCCATATCAGTGATCTTCACTTTTCCCATTGGTTCAAGCCACAGCGAATCAATCGCATCATTCGGTCCACGATTTTAAACAAGCCTGATTTAATCATCATTACCGGTGATTTGATTGATGATTACCGCAAGTGGCCCCATCGTTCCACCAGTCGTCTTGTTGAAAAATTGAAGAAGTTGAATGCCCCAATGGGTAAAATTGCGGTTTTAGGCAATCATGATCATTTAAGCGATGGACACTTTTTTGTAAGTGAAGTGTATAAAAACGCAAATTTTACATTATTAGATAACGAATCAATTTTTGGCTCTGACGAAAAAACTTCAATGAATATCGTAGGAATCGATAGCGCCAGCAAAAATGTGCATTATCACTACGAACCGACATTAGCGGAATGGCAGATCCTCCTGATTCATGAACCCGACTATGTCTCGCGCGTAGACAACATTCGTGATTACGACCTAGTTCTCTCCGGTCACAGTCACGGCGGACAGATTCGCGTGCCCTTTTATTTTGCCAAGACCAAAGGTGCCCTTAAATATACAGATGGCCTTTATCTTTTAGCACCGAATACATTACTTAGTGTTTCCAGTGGTGTCGGTACGACCGCAATTCCAGCGCGTTTTGCAGTGCCTCCGGAAATCACTTATTATCATCTCGTGCCGGCTGAGAAACATGCCGTAGCCTAAAACAAGCTCTTAAGCCCCCTTCACTATCTTGACTAAGATAGCTGAGCAGCTTCAGAGCTTGTTTATTTATTGGCGTAATCCGTTATAGATCGTTTCTAAGTTCCACTTCATCATCGCATAATAACTATCGCCATCTTCTCCAGGTTCAGCAATCGAGTCGGTAAAGACCGTACCATAGATCGGTATCCCTGAATCCCGAGAGACGCTTTGCATGGGGCGGGTATTGACACTACTTTCGACAAAGAGTGAAGGCACGGCGGACGCTTGCAATTGATCGACTAAGTTTTTGATTTGGGCAGGAGTACCTTCCTCTTCGGTATTGATTTCCCAGATATAGGCCGACGGGACGCCATACGCTTTAGAAAAATACTTAAATGCCCCTTCGCTGGTCACGATCAATTTCTTTTCTTTGGGAATCGCGGCAAAGTTTGCTTTGGCTTGCTGATCTAATTCTGAAAGCTGCTTGAGATACTGCTCCAAGTTCTCTTGATAAAAGGCTTGATTTGCGGGATCTTTGCTGCTTAAATGTTTGGCGATATTTTGGGCATAGATCATGCCATTTTCCAAGTTGAGCCACGCATGGGGATCTGCTTTTGTGTGATCCTCATCATCAGAAAGATAAAGCACCTCGACGCCATCACTGACAGCAAAGTAGTCTTCATCCGCTTTTTTGTTGGCATTGTTCATCAATTTGGTAAACCAGCCATTGCCGCCAGTTTCCAAGTTCAAGCCATTGTAGAAGAGCAGATCGGCATCGGTGGCTTTCTGGACATCTTCTGCCAAAGGTTCATATTCATGAGGGTCACGTCCTACTGGAACAATACTGTGGAGATTGATTTTGTCCCCTGCAATGTTTTTGGTTATATCTGCTAAAATCGAATTAGTTACTACAACATTTAACTTGTCCTCAACGGCTGCGGCTTGCTCTGTTTGCTGATAAATCAAGAAGCCACCGGCAATGGCTGCCGCAGAAACTGTTGCGGTGGTCAGCCAACGTTTGGCAGGAGTCGTTTGTTGTTTGGGTGAAAAGAGAAATCCTAAGACAAACAAGACAGCTGCAGTGAGAACGATGCTTGATCCCGCAGCAATATTAAAGGTATAGCCGATAAATAGCCCGATTACAGAAGAAGCACCGCCTAGTATCCCTGCAATCACCATCATGTGGCTCAGCCGCTTTGTATACAAATACGCTGTTGCAGCTGGCGTGACCAGCAATGCCACGATCAAGATGGTACCCACACTTTGCATCGCAGTCACAGAGACCAATGTCAAAAGCAGCATCAACAAGTAGTGATAGACTTGTACGTTCATTCCAAAGGCTTTTGCCATCATGGGATCAAAAGAAGTGATCAGCAACGGTCGAAAGAAGAGCAGGATCAGTGCCAGAACGACTAGAGCAATCGCAATGGTGATCCACTTATCGCCATCTTGTACAGCTAGCACGTTCCCAAATAAAATGTGGAACAAATCCGTAGAGCTGTTGGCAACTCCGATCAAGATGACCCCTAGTGCCAAAAAGGAACTGAAGGTGATCCCAATGGCCGTATCGCTTTTGATCAAACTATTGTTGGAAATATAAGTGATGATGATGGAAGCAAGAACACCAAAGAAAATCGCCCCCACAAAAAAATTCACCCCTAAAATATAGGATAGTGCCACGCCCGGCAGCACGGCATGAGAGATGGCATCCCCCATCAATGACATCCCTCGCAAAATAATAAAACATCCGATCACTCCGGCAACGATCCCAATCGCCACAGCCGTAATCAACGCATTTTGCAGAAAGTGATAATTGACTAATCCATCAATAAAATGACTAATCATCTGAAACGCCTCCTTTTACGATGATTGCATCGCCAAACGTTTTTTTCAAATTGGCTTCCGTAAAAACAGACGCCGTTGGTCCATAGGCAATCAACCGTTGATTCATCATTACCAATTCATCAAAGTATTCTGTCACCTTCCCCAAGTCATGATGAACGATAAAAATCGTTTTTCCCTGTTCGCGAAACGTCCGTAAAAGGTCGATAATAATCGCCTCGCTCATGGCATCGATTCCTACAAAGGGTTCATCTAAAAAAATGTATTTGGCATCCTGAACTAATGTACGAGCAATCAGCACTCGTTGGAATTGGCCACCAGATAGTTCACCAATCTGACGTTCAGCAAAATCTGCCATTTGCACAGATTCCAATGCCGTAGTGACTTTTTGCCACTCCTTGCTCTTGATGCGTTGAAAGAGAGTCAGCTGGGGATAAAGTCCCAATGACACCACTTCTTTGACTGTGATGGGAAACGTATAGTCCACTGCTGTTTTTTGTTCCACATAAGCAATCGTTTTTTGAAATGTATTGAGCTTCTTCCCTTCAGAAGTGACTGTCCCTTCTGAAGGAATCAGCTGAAGTGCGGCTTTGATGAAAGTTGATTTCCCTGCCCCGTTGGGCCCGACGATCCCAACGATAGCAGGTTGATCGACAGTGAATGATAGGCCAGTAATCGCTTGGTTTTTCCCATCATAGCTTGCCGAAATATCTGAAAATGTGAGCATGATTTGTCCTCCTTGGCATTTATATTAAAGTATCGTTTATTTATTTTTTAGGCACGCCTAACTTATGATCAATTATACCGATTTTTTAAGTGATTGCAAGGACTTTATCCAGAGATATTATTTTTGACTTAATCTTGCCAAACTTACTAAATGATTGTTTGTTTCGAGTCAGCCAGATTTTTTTTAAAAGAAAAACAAAAAAAGTTTCCACTCGACCGAGGGAAACTTTCCTATCAAAACTATTGGCTTTCAACTACTGTAACAAAAGCCACAGTAGTTGTTAGCTCTTTATTTGCCGTTGACGACATTGATTGGCTGTTGTTCTAAGAAGTGTCGATAATTTGAAACAGCAATCGTCAGCAATCGTTGGCGGGTCTCCAACGGTGCCCAAGCAATATGAGGGGTTAAGTAGCAGTTAGGCGCATGGAGCAGCGGATTGTCTGCGGTGATTGGTTCCTGAGAGACCACATCCGCCGCCAAAGCCGCGATTTGTCCAGCACTTAATGCTTCTGCCACTGCTGTTTCATCCAGCAGTCCTCCTCGAGCCGTGTTGATTAAAATCGCTGCTTTTTTCATTTGAGACAGTGCATGGGCGTCGATCATTTTCTCTGTTTCAGGAAATTGCGGCAGGTGCAAACTGATGATATCAGCTTGTCGAAAGAGTTGTTCCAAGGAAACTTGTTCTGCCCATTCCGCTTGTGGTGTTTTGGGGCGATGATTGTAATAGATGACGGTCATCTGAAACGCGTGAGCAATTTCGGCAACCGCCTGTGCGATTGCGCCATAGCCAATCAACCCAATCGTCTTGCCAGCCAGTTCCATCAAAGGTGTCTGCCAATAAGAAAAATCGGGACTATTCTGCCAATCTCCTTGATGAACCGATTGGTTATGCCTGCCTACTTGATTGGTCACCTCAAGCAATAATGCAAATGTCGCTTGTGCCACTGAATTTGTACTATAACTAGGAATATTGGTTACGGTAATTCCTTGTGAGGTAGCCGCCTCTAAATCAACAACATTGTAGCCAGTTGCTAAGACCCCGATATAGTTTAATTGTGGGCAAGCCTGGATCACATCTGCGGTGATCGGTGTTTTATTTGTCAAAATCGCTTCGGCATTACCGATCCGCTCAATTATTTCTAGCCGATCTGTATACGAGGTGCGATCATAAACCGTCACCTCCCCCAATTCTTCAAAACCTTGCCAGTCCAAATCGCCAGGATTCAAGGCATAGCCATCAAGTACAACGATTTTCATTCTTTCACTCCTCTCGTTTTGCTTTTGCATAAAAAACAGGAATCCCTAATAAAGTCACACCGATCCCCACTATCGCTAACCAAGTGTCAGTGATCAATGTCATGATCAAAATAAAACAGCCACCTAGGATCGCGATCAATGGAATGATGGGATAGAAGGGAACTTTATATGGACGCTTCATCTGCGGTTCTGTCTTTCGCAAACGAAAAACCCCGATAAACAATAACACGCTAAAGAACCACATAACAAAAACCAGCATATCGGTCAATAGATCAAAGGTTCCTAAAAGCATCATGACACAAGCGATCCCTAATTGTAAAAAGGCCGCCGCATAAGGGGCATTGGTCCTTTTACTTAAAGTTGCAAAGGTCTTGCTAAAAGGAATTTCGTCTTCCAGCGCCATGGCATAAGGGACTCGCAATCCAGTCATAGTATAGCCATTCAATGCCCCATAAACAGAAATCAAAATACCAATCGTGACCAGCTTACCGCCAAAACTGCCGAACAAAGCCATCGCTGTTTCTGAGGCACTGTTCAAATTGCCGGCGATTTGATCAATCGGCAATGTTTTCAAAAAAGCGATATTGATCAACACGTAGACCAATGTGACAAAACTCAACCCAAAGATAATGGCTTTAGGCAAATCTTTTTCTGGTCGCTTCATTTCCCCGGCAACATTGCCCACACCCATCCAGCCGTCATAAGCAAAAAGTGTCGCTAAAAGGGCACTGCTAATACCCGCGGCTAGGGAGCCTTGAGTGTTGGAAGAAACATCAACCAATGAGACCGAGACTTGTCCAGGTGTCAGCAGACCTGCCACGATGATCACTGCAATCGGGATCAACTTGACAGCTAAGGTGAGAGACTGGACTTGAGCGGCGACTTTTGTCCCTAAAAGATTGATCAAAGTCACACTCGTTCCCGTTAAAATCGATAAAGGAAGCAAATAATTGCTTGGAAGATGAAATAAGTTCAAACACTGGGTAGCAAAAATAATACTTAATGCTGCAACATTCGCTGGAAAGTAAATGATACTTTGTGCCCAGCCTAATAAAAAAGAGGGTAACTTCCCATAAATTCTTTCAATATAGCGAATGGGACCGCCGGTTTCGGGAATTGCCGTTGCCAACTCTGCCACGGTCAAGCCGCCGCAAATGGTTAGAAAACCGGCAAGTAGCCATACCAACAAAGTCAAACCGGTGGATTGGGTCTGCTGAACCACAGCCGCTGCTTTGAAAAACACGCCTGCGCCAATCACTGTTCACATGACTTTTTATAGCGCTCCGAAAAAACTGATTTCTTTTTTTAATTGACTTTTCAAATACTCACTCTCCTTTTTTTGACTAAATCAAAGTATAGCGGATAGATCCCAGGTTGGCTAGAGTGATTCCTTTGCAAAAATAAAAAAACAGCTGCTCATGAGCAACTGTTCCCTCTTATTTATTTACTGGCGGAACCAAAACTTGCGTACGCCGCTGATGCATTCGTTTCACGAGGAAAACTGTCATCAAGAGAATCAAAGGAAAAATCCCTGCTCCTAAAATGCCTTGTTGCAATCCTTTGTCACTGCCTTCTGCCAAGAAACCCACCAGTGAAGGACCCAACGAGCAACCTAAATCCCCTGCTAAAGCGAGGTAAGCAAACATCGCCGTGCCGCCATTTCGAATGTATTTTGTCGTCAAACTGAAAATCCCCGGCCATAAAATACCGACAGCGAACCCACTCAATCCACACCCGATAAATCCTAGAATTGGGACACTTGATAACCCAATCAAAAGATACGCCATCAAACACAGCAATAAGCTGGCAAACATAAACTGCCGCAGATGGATACGTTCCCCAAACTTGCCATAATACAGGCGTGCTAGCCCCATCATGATCGCAAATAACATGGGACCGGCTAGATCCCCCACTGTTTTGGAGACACCAAGCCCTTGTTCGGCAAAGGTTGACGCCCATTGACTAACGGATTGTTCACTTGCACCGGCACAGACCATCATGACTAGAAACAGCCAAAAGCTTTTCAATGAAAACAATTCGCGATTCTTCAGTCCGACTTCGCCTTCTGCTACGATCGGTGCTAATGGCACTTGAGTAAAAACAACCAAATTGACCAGTGGAAAAATAGCCCAGATCAATGTGAGAAACGGCCAACGGGCAATGCCAAAGACAAAGAAAAATAGCGTTGAGACTAGAACAACCCCCACATAGCCCCAGCAATAAAACGAATGGAGCATACTCATGGTCTTCTCTTTATTTGGCGTAGGACAAGCTTCCACGATAGGACTCACCAATACTTCCAAAAGGCCACCGCCAATCGCATAAATAAAGACCGCCAGCAATAAGCCGCTGAAAGGTGTTGGAAAAAGCATCGGAAAAACAGCTAATCCGATCAATCCGACCGCCGCAAATAAATGAGCCGCAACGATGGAGATCCGATACCCAATCCGATCGACAAAAAAGATGGCCGCAAAATCCACAGCCAGCTGCGTCAAGAAGTTAAATGTCACCAAAAGTGTGATTTGACTTAACGGAATCTGATATTGTGTTTGAAATGTCAAAAATAATAAAGGCGCAAAGTTATTGATGATTGCTTGAACAATGTACCCTGCAAAGCAAGCAAAGACCGTGTGTTGATAATTTTTCATATTTACCTCCTCCAGATTTATTTAGTATAGCAAAAGCCCCTTCTCTATCACCATGGAAAATTCGCTTTAAAAAGCTGGAGAATATTCTCCTTTTGACAGCAGTTTCACTCTTCTCTAAACAATTCTAAACTCTGACCCGTCTACTAAAAAAAGGGGGCCTGTGACATAAGTCATTATCCAACAAGCTACACCGAACAATAGTCTCTTGCGATAGATTCCTACTTTTGCGACGAGGAGTCCCTGCACAGCAAGAGCAATAATAGTTTCGGATAGTATGACTTGTCGGAGACTTATGGCACAGCCCCTCGTTCCCTTAAAAAAAGACGACTAAAAAAGCAATTTTTGAAGTTTTTTTAGCACTCTTGTATGTATCATAGGATAGCAACGACCCTTCCAATAAAAGCCCTTGCACATCTGCTATCAATCCCTTAGCTTGATAAAGAATTTTTATTGAAAGACGATTTTGAAAGGTGATGATCGGACAGAAGGATCATAGAAAAGAATTGCTGTCTGAAGGAGCGGATGCTCAACCAGTTGCATTACCTTTAAAATCGGCTGACATCTCCTTTCACTTTACGATCGTTTGCGCAAGCATTGTGTTATTTTCGCCGTGCGGCTAGAGTTTTGACGGTAGCTTCAAAAATCGGGCCCACAAAAAGAATGCACAACAATGTTCCCAGTCCAATCCTGGCGCCTAATCCAAAACCAACCAACACCATCGTGGCATCCAAACCGATCCGGATCGTTTTTTGGGTCAGCTTCGTGCGTTTATAAATCACCGCAGTCAATGCTTCCAGTGCCGCCGATCCTTGATTTGCAGAGACATAGATTCCCGCGCCTATTCCGAACAAAATCGGGGCGGAAAAAATCGCCAACCAAGAATAATAGGGCAAATGAACAAAAATCTTATCCATGACTGGCTCAAAAATCCCAATCAGCAACCCAAGTCCGATTCCATTAAGATAGCTGCCGATCCCTAACTCTTGCCGATCAATGATCGCGATGATTCCTAAAATGATAAGATTAAAGCAGAGGCTGGCAACCCAGAAAGGAACAGACACATGATTCAAAATTCCTAATAAAAATGTACTGATCGTATCGTAGCCTTGGTGGGCGGTGATCAGTAAGGAAATAGCAAGTGCAATCAAACAAGTACCTAACAAGATCTGAAAAATTTTATTCACGACATCACGCTCTTTTCTTCGTAGATTTTCTAGACTCTTTAAGTGTACCTTGCCGCCACAGAGATTACTACTCTTTCCGTCTAAAAAAACCTGCAATCGGTCAATCCAGTGATTCGTAACTTTGTTCGTATTTCTCCCGAAATTCTTTTGGCGTCAACCCATTCAGCTTCTTGAACATCTTTGAGAAATAATTGGTATTGTTGTAGCCGATGGCATCCGCAATTTCATTGATCGTTTGCCCAGTGTGAAGCAGCAATTGCTGGGCTTTTTTGATGCGAATAAAATTGACGTATTGATTAAAACTCAGTTCCGTTTCTTTCTTAAACAGCTGGCCAAGATAAACTACACTGATATGAAGCACCTCAGCCGCTGCCTTCACGGTCAATTCTTGCGTGTAGTTGGCTTCGATCATCCCAACAGCTTTTTGAACAATTTCAGAATAGCGTTTTTGTTGCGGCTGGTCTTTGGCTAGTTGCAAAATCTCATTGAAGAGCTGGCGCAGGACTTGAATCGTATTCGAGCTGCGAATCCGAGTGATGATCCGATCATAGTTTTCTCTAGTCAATGCAGGAAACTGCCGGTAAATATCATTAAATAATAAAAAGGCCACATAGCGAACGTGTTCCGGATCTGCCTGTACCTGCTCAAGTCGTGAAAAAATGTTATCCAATTCATCTTGAACGGTTTTGGTATCTCCAATGGTCAACGCTTTATTGAAAGACAAAAAAGGCAATGCTTCATTGCGATCCAGAATATCGACTTGAATGATTTGTTCGTTGATCAGTAAATCCGGATAAAACGTCTGCAACGATTGGACCTGTTTGATCTTTTCATACCCTTTATATAGATTTTCCCATTCGTTGATCGTTTCACTGACCACCAATTGCCAGTCTCCTGACAAAACTGCTGACAGTTCTTTTAGTAGACACCAGAGATTTCGGCGTTCCCCATAGAAAATAATCAACAGCTGATCTTCTCCCAATCGTCCTGGTAACAGCAGCGGTTGCTCCTTTTCGACAAAAAAACCAAAGCCCTTATCAAGGATCTCTTGTGTTCCTGTCAGCTGTAAAATCGTATACGGCGGATGGATAGGCAGTGCGGATTGTTCCAGTAACAAGTGGTACTCACTTTCATTTAGTTCATCATTCAACCAAAGCAACAGGCTGGATTCGCGATACAAATCATTTTGTTCATCGATGCGTTGCTGATGGGCCAGTTCTTCAGCGATTGCCTGCACACTTTCATAAAGCTCGACCTTATTGACTGGCTTGACCAAGTAATTACGAACCCCTAGCTGCATGCCTTGTTTGACAAAAGCAAATTCTTGGTAACCGGATAAAATGATGGAAAAGAAGGTGTTGCCTTTAGCCTGTGCTTTGGCAATCATATCGATGCCATTCATTTCCGGCATGCGAATATCCGTGATCAAAAGGTCGATGGGTTGTTTTTCCAGATAGTCCAACGCCTCCGAAGCACTTTTCGCTGTATGAACCACTTCAAAGCCTAATTCTTTCCAAGGAATGATCATTTTCAGACCTTCTAAAATCATATACTCATCGTCCACAAACATTGCTTTATATAAACTCATCATTCAACATCTCCTCATCGATCGCTATGGAAATCTTGAAGCCGTGATTTCTTTCAGATTCAACTTCCATCTGATAATGATCGCCAAACATCCCCCTTAAACGTTCATGGACATTCTTCATGCCGATGGATGTCTGTACCACAACTCGCTCATCGGCGAGTTCTTGGCGAATCATTGCTAATTGTTTGGGATCTGCTCCTTTGCCGTTGTCCCTTACCAGTAGAATAATTTTGCCATTTTGTCGGAAGGCTTTGATGCTGATGGCATTATCATTTCGCTGATAGTCGATTCCATGAACAAAATAATTCTCTACTAATGGCTGCAATGTGAACTTTGGCAAGAGCAGCTGTTTTAAGTCTTCTTCGATACTTACATGATAGGCAATTTTATCCGGATACCTCATTTGATACAAATAGACATACTTCTCACAAAAAGCCACTTCTTCTGCTAAAGTTTTCACCTTTTCCTGGGTCGTATTGTTGCGCAGAAGCGCAGAAAACGCGTATACCACATCTGCCAGCTCTTCCTGTTGCCGACTTAACGCATACATGCGAATGTATTCGAGGGTATTGTATAGAAAATGAGGATTGATCTGGGCTTGTAATGCGCGCATATCCGCATCCCGCTGTTTGATTTCCAGGGTATAGATGTCTTCAATGTAATCATTGATACTGCCAGTCATTTGATTGATCGCTTCGGCGATGGTTTTTAATTCTTGTTGGACCCCCGTTGTATCGATGCGCTCATTAAAATCTCCTTGACTGACTTTCTGAGTTGCTTGCACGATTCGCTTGACTTGTTGGGTGTAACGCTTGAAGGTCCGATGTAAAATCAGCAACAGCACCAAAAGAATCAATGTTCCGCAGCCAAAAATCAACAATGTATAATTAAGGACATCCCGCCAGATCACTTGCTTATCCAGTAAAACCAGAATGCCTTCTCCATTGATCGTCCTTTGTTTTTTTATGTAAAAATCATGGGACAATTTCGGCACGATCTCTTTTTGATTGTTGGCCATTGCTTGATCGATTTTGTCGATCATCGCTTGATCCAGATTTGGTGCATCTTTATAGAGACGCTGACCACTATTGGTATAGATAAAACTTTTGATACCATGTTCCCTATTATCCTCGCTGCGATTCGCTAAAACGTTTTCTTCATTAAATACCACAAACACTTGTCCCATGGGCTGGGCAAAATTACTTGGTTGGGCAATCGACCGCGCAAAAAAAAGCCGGTTCTTTAATTGAATCTGCTTGCCTTGCACTTTTTCACCATAAGGTCGCTCTGGTGTGGCGACCAAGTATTCTTTGCTTTCATCCAATTGAATGATGATTTCTTCAATATCAGGATGGCTGCTGATCAAACGATAGAGAATATTCGGCAAATAAATATTTTGGCCCGATTGCCGAAACACGTCATTACTGTAGGAAAAATAATCGGAAGTCGACAGCTGTAAATAGTTGCGCAACGATTCAAACGTGGCATCTGAACTAGTGAATTCTCCTAATACTTCCGAAACGATCGTATTACGCTCTTGGATATACGTATCTAAGTACGTACTGGTGGCATCGACGAGCCGATTGCTCATGCGAAAGCGATCGACACCGGTATAGACACTCAATCCTAGCATGATCAAAAGCGAAATCAATATCAGCAAGACACTATAGAGCTGCATCAATTGATTGATCAGGAAGTCACGCTTGAAAAGGGCTAAGACTCGTTTATTCATAGTGCAGTTTTCCATCGATCAACCCACGGTCTTTGCGGGAAGCAAAATGGACCCAAAATAAGAGCAAACTAAAGGTACCAAATAAGAAGAGTCCTTTCATGCTCCACGTGAGCAACACGATACTAGCCATGCCAAAAATGATTTTTGCAAAGGTACCAAAACTCAAAAATAAGCTGATAAATGCCAGTTTGATTGTATTTAACAAAGAGGTTTCATAGCTCGATTCAAACAACAAACTGTACAAATACAAGAGCAATAACAGACCACTCACAACGACTAACAAAAAGTCGATCATCAGCCATAGGAGTCCTTGGATCTGGCTTGAGAGATACAAATTATACAAGACGATCGCCTGTAAAGTAAAAAACAGATAAAAACGAGCATTGGCCCGCCAAAAATTTTGCTTCCAGCGGCTAAATGCCTGCTTCAGCGTTTGATCTTCATAAGATAACCCGTTTGCCTCGATCAAGTCACTGATGGTTTGAAACGCAGGTCCTATGCCAAACACAATTCCACCCATCAGTGTAAACAATACAAAGAAAAGATTCAGTTTAATGATCCCCCAAATCAAGCGAAAAGCCTGTACGAGTCCCCCACTGGTTGTATCTTTCATTTTATCCATCTCCTCTTAGTACATATCTGTTATATTATAACTTGTTTTACTCACTTATCAAAAAGCATTGCTTGGTGCTCACTACCTATGTACAACAGATGAGGAGTGACATAAGCAAACCTCTGCTACTCCTCATCTGTTCCCTGCTATAGTTGGTTAATTGACTCGATTATTTTTGTGATGCACGGAATTCGTCGAATTGTTTTTGCATTTCGTCGCGGACTTTGTCCCAACCAGCAGTTTTCAACTCTTCGGTTAATTTTGGTACATTTTCTTCTGGATCAATGGTACCTGTTGCTAAACTTGCTTTGTAACGATTCATCACATTGGCAATGTTGGTGATTTCAGTTTTTACACTGTCTGTCTTAAAGTTGAAACCTAAAATTGGTGATGTTTCTGCTTTAGCAATGTTTTCGTCACGTTCTTTGATCATTTCATCGGTGATGGATTCTTGTGTATACAAGATCATATTGTTCCCCGTGTTCCATGCGGCCATGTGAGTGTTTGGTTTGTAGCCATCCAACAATTTGATTTTGTTGTCTTGTCCTTCTACTTTTTCCCAAGCTTCTCCTTCAACACCCCAAACAAGTCCATTCAACAATTCAGGATCACTGTTCAATAAACCAAGGAATTCGACGGCTTTTTCTTTGTTTTTAGAAACATTTGCCACCACGAAGTTGGCCATTTGTGCTTGTGCTGTTGATTTCAATTGTTTAGTAAGCGGGCGAGAAATCAATTCATGACCGGCAGCATTGTTCAAGATGGTATCGCCGTAATCCATTGGTCCTTGAGTTTCTTCACGCATGAACCACGTATTTCCTTCTAATGGATAACCTGTGGTATTGGTTGCAGCATCTGTTGGAATCAAGCCTTCTTTGTACCATTTGTGCATCAATTTCAAGTTGGCCATTTGTTCATCATCTTCATATGGATTGATGATTTTTGTGGTGTCTCCGTCAAGTTTGACCGCAAACGGATAATCTTTCCCCATGACGTAGTCATAATTCCCGGAAATGTTGAAGGTTTGACCAATTGCGAAGCTGGCAATATTTGGTTCCTTCTCATGGAATTTCTTCAAGGCATCTTCGGCATCGGCATAGGAATTGATATTGCTGATATCAATGTCGTATTTATCAAGGTATTGTTTGTTGAATGTCAATACTTGTTGCGCATACACGTTGCCATTAACTGGAAAGGCATATAGTTTGCCATCGATGGTATTGCCTTTGATATATGATTCGTCTAATTGATCATAAGCTTCCTTAGCATATTTCGGTGCCAGATCCGTCAGATCCGCATAGGCGCCTTTTTGAGCATTCGCTACAAAGTTGGATGCAAAAGAAATATCATAGTTTTCACCAGAAGAAATGATGGTGCTCATTTTTTGATCCCAATCACCCCAGCCAATGTACTGCAGATCGATCTTGGCATTGATTTTTTCTTCGATTCGTTTGTTGGCGATCTCCATCAATTGATCGAAGTTCTCTGGTTTGTCCCCTACTTGATACATCAGCAACGTCGTTACGCCATCCGCACTGTTGGAACTTGAATCTTTTTCCCCGTTTGACCCGCAGGCCGCTAAGCTCAACAGCATTGCTGAAGCGAAGCCTGCAAACATTGTTTTTTTCCACGATTTCATTTGTTTTCCTCCTATATCCTTATTATTCTTTGACACCGCCAATTGTCAAGCCACCCACAAAATAGCGTTGGAAAAATGGGTAAGTAATGGCAATTGGTAATGTTGCTACCACAACGATTGCCATCCGAGCCGTCTCGTTTGGCAATGCAGCCAATCCTCCTTGGACTTGAGCAGCCATACCGGTGCTTTTCGCTAAATAATCCAAGTTTGATTGAATCCGCATCAATAGTGCTTGTAACGGCACTAGTGAATCCTTTTGAATATACAACAACGCATTGAACCAATCATTCCAATAACCTAGTGCCGCAAACAAACTGATCGTGGCGATTCCAGGAACCGCTAATGGTAACACGATCGATAAGAAAATTTTCATTTCGCTGGCACCATCGATCCGTGCTGACTCAATAATACTGTCTGGCACAGTCTTCTTGAAGAAAGTCCGCATCACTAAAATATTGAAAGGGCCTAATGCAATCGGCAAAATCAATGCCCAGATCGTGTCTTTTAATTGAATCAAATTAACCATTACGAGGTAATTGGCTACCATCCCTGGGGCAAAAAGCATCGTTACCAATGCAAAGAGTGTAAAGAAGCGCCGAAATGGGAAATTGGAACGAGAAATCACATAGGCATACAATGACGTCATGGTTGCATTGATGACCGTCCCGAAAACCGTAATGAAGACGGAGATCCCAAATGCTTGAAAAATCTTACTGCTCATGGCGCCACTGAAGAGATAGCTATAGGCTGCAAATGAAAACTCACCGGGCCAGAAGCGATAGCCATTTTCAGCTAGCGACGTCTCATTTGTCAAGGAAATCGCAATTACAAATAAAAATGGTAAGACACAAGAAAAGGCAAATAGTGCCAAAACAATATTGAAAATCAGGTTGACCGTTGGATTAAAGGAACGGACTTCGACCTTTGCTACTTTCTTTTTCATTCGTCCATCCTCCTTAGAATAATGCTGAATCTGGTTCTAATTTCCGTACCACTAAGTTGGCAGCTAAGAGCAAGCACATACCCACTACGGATTGATACAGGCCAGCGGCAGCAGTCATGCCAAAGTCACCTGTGGCCGTCAAGCCGTTATAGATGTAAGTATCTAGTACGGAAGACACTTGATACAATGCCCCTGAGTTACGAGGAACTTGGTAAAACAGCCCGAAGTCGGCTCGGAAGATCCCGCCGATGTTTAAAATCAATAAGACGGAAATCATTGGAATCAGCTGCGGCAGTGTGACATTTTTGATTTGCTGCCATTTATTGGCACCATCCACCATCGCTGCTTCATAATAGGTTTGATCGATCCCCATCACTGAGGCGTAATAAATGATGCTGTTGTAACCCAAGCTCTTCCAAACATTCATGAAGACAAAGATGAATGGCCACCATTTCGGATCGGCATACCAGTTGATCCCTTCACCGCCAGCATTGGTGATCCATTGATTGATGATTCCTTTGTCTGGACTCAAAAAGGCATAGACAAAATAGGAAATGACTACCCATGAAAGAAAATAAGGCAGCAATGACATGGTGTGATACACTTTGACCAATCGCTTGTTCCGTAATTCGCTCATTACGATGGCAAATGCGATGGCAAAAAATAGATTGAATGCTAGAAACACGATGTTGTAAAGCAATGTATTTCTAGTGATCAGCC
Organism: Enterococcus sp.; assembly: GCF_022711995.1. Taxonomy (GTDB): domain Bacteria; phylum Bacillota; class Bacilli; order Lactobacillales; family Enterococcaceae; genus Enterococcus_D. The sequence goes on along the minus strand of NZ_JALAHI010000116.1, from coordinate 68,237 downwards.
ACGCATCATTTGATGCAAATAAAAATTTAAAATTATCAAACCCGACCCACGGGCTCTGTTGCAGACTGGCAAAAAATCCGTCTGGTGAAAGACGAAAATCTTTGAATGCAACGACATTGACAAATACTGGAATATAGAAAAAAAAGATGAACCAAATGACACCAGGAAGTGCCATTAAGATAAGTGCTTTATATTGCCACACATTTTTCCAAAATCCCTTTTTCTTCACATTTGATCAACTCCTTCTGTTATAAGAATAACGCTTTCATTGTGAATATTTAAGGAACAAACTAAAGGTAAAAAGAAACAAATTAAAGATTTTGTCTCTGCTATTATTTTTTGTATGATTTTCTTCATCGATCAAAATCGATCAAAAAGCGATTTTTCTTCACAAAAAAACAAGCAGCAAATCATTGCTGCTTGTCCTCTCTATTGATTTTCTTGGTAGGCTGCTTTTCCTAATAACAGACTGCCAATAATACCGCTTTTGTTCGGCAGTCCCCAAGCAACGATGTACTCCGAGGCTGGCGGTGTTTCCATATAGCCGGCCATTTGTTCAATAAACTGCTCTTGGATCTTCTTTAACAGATGCGGCTGATTCATGACACCGCCGCCTAAAATGATTCGATCAGGGGCAACTGTCAAAGTAATATTCACAAGCGCTTGCCCAATATAAAAAGCTTGTAAATCCCAAATTTCATGCTCTTTCGGCAAATCCTGACCTTTAATGCCTGTCCGTGCTTCCAGTGAGGGACCAGCTGCTAGCCCTTCCAGACAATCCCCGTGATAGGGGCAGGTGCCGGCATAATCATCTTGCGGATGCCGTTTCACAAATGTGTGTCCCACTTCCGGATGTCCTGCGCCTTGGAAGATTTCCTCATTGCTCACGATTCCCGCTCCAATACCAGTACCAATAGTCAGATAGACACAACTGCGCATTCCTTGTGCCGCTCCTTGTTTCAGTTCCCCAAAAGCTGCCGCATTGACATCTGTCGTCCAAGCCAAACAAGTGTCAGGGTAGCGTTTTTTCAACGTCCCTAAAAAATCAAACTGCTGCCAGCCTTTTTTAGGAGTTGCTAAGATTTTGCCATAGGTTTCCTGTTGCGGATTGATCCCGATCGGGCCAAAGGAGCCTACCCCTAAGGAAGCTAAGGTGTACTGATCAAAAAAAGCAAAAATAGCAGCCAGTGTTTCCTCTGGTGTCGTCGTCGGTAGCGAACATTCATCAATGATGGTCTCTTCATCCGCGACCGCACAGTTCATTTTTGTTCCACCGGCCTCAATTGCACCATACAACATCTTTCTCACTCCTTCAAACCGATCGTCCAAATTTCATAAGCAGCCAGTGTGTCTTCAACTGATTGCGGCTGTTCTTCTTCCAACAAATTAAGCAGGCAGCGATCCGTTTTCTCTTTTTTCACGACAAACGGCGTTGCGGTATCGGCAAGATTGTACCCTCTTAGAACGAGCAAATCATCTTGACGCCGACGTTTAAGAGCCGTGACCGCCACTGATTCACCCTGTGCTTCCACGAATTGTGTCTGCTTTTCTAGTTGACCCGAATGGATCGCTGTTTGCCGAGCGATCCAAGGTACTTGAGCCGCTTGTGCTTGACGATAAGTTTCGTAACGTTGATGGGCTTGACCATGGAGTTCAATGCCGTACTCAAAGGTATGCTTACCGATACATTGTGCTTCTGGTGTTGGGAAATAGCCCCAATCCCCAAGTTCTCCTGTGCATCGTAACAATGTCAAACAAATTTTGTCTTCTACGATCTCGTATTCATTTAACCCAGTATTAGAAACGGTAACGCCGAAATCTTCCTCATGCAAATTAACAAATGCGTGTTGATGCTGCGGATTTGTCGGATTTTGCCAATGGCTAGAGACTTGGTTTGGTCTTCTAACGGCTTCGTAGATACTATCGGCTTCATGTTGATCTGTATGGATACCCGTAGGGAAAAGCGCCCGTAATCGGTGGTCTTTGCTTTGGTTATCCACTGTCGTTTTAAAACTGATGCGTTTACTGTTGCAGTCCAAGCGAATTTCTGTTTCCAAGGTAAACGGCACTGTTTGTTGTGCCCGCTGTGCTTTACGGAAACGGAAATCGACGACTGCTTTTTGTTCTTCAAGTAATTGCTCATCCGCAGATACTGGAATTTGCATCATCTGTGTCACTTTAACGACACCATAAAGTGCCGAATTTGCGACGACCTCAATTTGATGAGGGAAAGCTGTTGAGTAAATGGCGCGATCCCCTTCTGGTTGTTTGAAAATATACTCATTGCCAATATCGCCAACATTTTCAAAAACCAATAAATCCTTTAATTCTTTGCCGGTTGCTTTTTCTTTGATGGTCAGACTGCCATCTGAAGTGATGGTTGCTTTGACAAACGCGTTTTCTAACACACGCCCATCTGCTGAAACGATTTTTTCTGTCGCAGCTGCTACTTGTGGCTCGTCAGCCTCGATCAGTGCAAAGGTTTGCCATGAAAATTCCGGCATTTGGTCCACTTGGATTTGCACATTGACAAAGCGCTTCATAAACGGAATCCGGAAAGCATCTTTCGGTAACTCATAATCAAACAGCACTTCTTCTTCGCTGATTGTTGCCGGCAGGATATTCCCTTCAGAATCAATGATTTGGTAGAAACCTTTAGGCTGTTCCTGTAACTCATGATACAAACGACTTGGAAGTCCTTCTCGGAATGTTTTCCGGCTTAACTCTACTTCCACTTCAACGATTCCTGAGCGTAGTGTCCCTGTGGTATTAAAGACTACAAATGGGCGACTCTCTTTGGGAAAAGCGGAAGTATCAATAGCATTTAGCAACTGTGCTACTGCTTCATCAGCGACATACTTGCCGATTTCATTGGCTTTTTCAAACCGCGGCATCATCTCCCGATGCACTTCGTCCACCGAACAGCCACAAATACTATCATGAGGATGATTTTGCATCAACAGTTTCCATGCGTGATCCAACACATCATGAGGATACTTCTTCGTTACCTCATACGCCATTGTTGCCAATGGCTCTGCCACATTTTCTAATTGTCGTGAGACCCGTGTGTTCCATTGTTTCAAATAAACCCGCGAAGAAGCCGTATTGGCTAACGTATACCAGCCATCTGTCTCTTGACTTGTTAATTCACCATTGACGGTGCCTAGGTCTGCTGGCAAATCCCCTTGAACTGCTGCCAGATACTCCGTGAACCCCGCATGTTTGAATTCATAATCAGGAAACAATTCATTGGCTAAGCGAATCGCTTCACTGATATTTTTTTGAACAGGCTGATGATCGACACCATTCATCATCAAATAATGATTTGTCGAACCAAATTTCTCAACATCCTGCAATTTTTGGGTCCAAAACTGGCGTGCTTCTTCCCGATCAACCGGAATCTCATTGCCATTGGAATACCAGTTAGCAAAGAGTAAGCCAAAGATCTCGCTGCCATCTGGACCTCGCCAATTCATCTCTGAGTATTGGGAGGTAAATTGATCATCCGGTAAGACTTCGTTATCAAACCCAATCGGCTTAACCCCACGGCCAAAAGCGGCACTATGCAAGTTGGCTTGTTTCATCATTTGCGGTGTTTGTCCCATATTCCCGAAGGTATCTGGGAAATAGCCCAGCATAACAGGCGTTCCCCATTTTTTGCTTTCAGCCATCCCAATCAACATATTGCGAGTATTGGACTCTGAACTAATCAAGAAGTCATCTTGAAGAATATAAAAAGGACCAATTTGTAATTTCCCTTGATCGATTGCTCGTTTGACCGCTGCCCGCTTTTCCGGACGAACTTCCAAATAGTCATCTAGAATGATGGTCTGACCATCTAAGTGAAAACTGTGGAACTCAGGATCTTTCTCAAACAATTCCAATAAATCATCCATCAATTCAATCAAACGCATATGGTGCTGTTCATAAGGCATATACCACTCACGATCCCAATGACTATGAGATACGATATAAATTTGTTTTTTCATTGTCTTACTCCTCTCGTTTTTGCCGGAGATGCTTATTTTTCCACTCGAATATCAAAGTAATCCATGACTAGCTCACAAAACATCATATTGGCCCATGAGAACCATTCCCGGGTATATTTCGTCGGATCATCTACATCGAATCCTTCATGCATCAAATGGGTGCCAGCATCGGTTGCGACCAATTGATTAAGAATCCGTTCTTTCTCCGCCTTATCCGGTGTCGTCATGCCTTCCATTGCCATTGCAATCGGCCAAACGTAGTTTTCTGGTGTATGGGAGCTTCCGATTCCCTTCGCATATTTTCCTTCATAGAAGTAAGGATTTTCGGAACTAAGCAACGTTTTGCGTGTGGCTAAATAAGTTTCATCTTGATCTGATCCATAGCCTAAGTAAGGAGCGGCAATCAAATTGGGCACATTACTATCATCCATCACAGTGGCATTGCCTTGACCATCGACTTCATAGGCATAGATTGTTTGACCCGCTTGATTGGTGGTTTTGCCAAACGCATCGATCCCTGATTGGATCTCTGATTGGAGCTGTTTTGCTTGGGCCACGATCTCTGGTTCATCCAAGATAGAACTGAAAATTTCAGCAATGTAGCCTAAGACCACTACCGCAAACATATTCGAAGGCACTAGATAACCATAGGTACAGGCATCATCACTGGGACGAAATCCTGACCAGGTCATACCAGTAGGCGCAACAGGTGCTCCTTTCCCGTCATTGATCAAGGTATCTTCTTTCCGCCAGGTTTCTCTTTCAAAGCGATAAGGCGATTCTTGATGATTTTGTTCCGTAGCAAACACATGAAGGGCTTTTTTGATACCGCTCACAAAATCATCATTAAACTGATCTGTTCTGCCAGTATTCTTATACAACAGATACGCCAATTGAATGGGGTAACACAAAGAATCGATTTCATATTTTCGTTCCCAGATCCAGTCATTCATCTCGGTCAAATCGCTTTGATGGCCGGCGCCATTTGCCGCTTCATTAAAGGCATTGGCATAAGGATCGATAGTAATATAAAAGAATTGCTTCTTGACTAACCCACTGATCATCGCTGCTAATTCTTCATCTTCTTTGGCAATTACTAAATAAGGCCGTACCTGTGCGGTGGAATCTCGCAACCACATCGCTGGAATGTCTCCCGTCAGCAGAAATGTTGTGCCGTCTTCGTGGCGTTTGACCGTCGTCAACAATGTGTTGGCAAAGGCAGCGTTAAAGTTTTTTGCCCAGTCCGCATGTTCATTTCCACAACGTTCGGTTATTTCCTGCATGAATGTCGCAACTGAATTTGGTATTTCTTGATAAGCCATTTGGTCACCATCCTAAATTTGATATATCATTTCACGGACTCAGTATAACGATATTTCTTGAGATTGTCTAGTAAGATTTTGTTAAAACTCTATTTTCAATTTTGTTGGAATATGCTATTCTGAAAATATGATATATCAAAAAGGGGTTTTACTCATGAAAGAGCCGTTGTACAAAAAAATTTATCACGAGTTGTATGCGCAAATCCAAAGCGGCGAGCTGCCACCAGAAAGCCGCGTTCCTACTGAAAAAGAATTATCAGAGAAATACCAAGTCAGCCGCATCACTTCTAAACGAGCGTTGACTGAATTGGAACAAAATCAGCTGATCTATCGTATTCAAGGAAGCGGCAGTTTTGTTCGACGCCCCATTCAGCCGCAATCAAAAGGAAAAGTGCTGTTTATTTTGCCCTTTGCCAATGACCTTTCCCTCGGCAATTTTACGGAAGGAATCTATCCGGTCATGCAGGAAGAAGGTTTTGAATTAATGCTGACACCGGTTGACTATCTTGAACAAACGACAGCAGAAGCATTGTCAGAAGAATTTGATGGGATGATCTACTACGCCAGCAATACAAATTCAAATTATGATCTTCTTTTCGAGTTAGCATCACACGGCTTTCCTGTTGTGACACTTGATAAAGCGTTACACGAATTTTCTTTTCCAGCCGTTTTGGCAGACAACTTTGAAGGGGGACAGTTAGCGACAGCGCATCTTTTAGCACAAGGCCATCAGCGGATCGGGTATATTTTTGGCGAAGGCCACCATCCCCAATCTGTCCGCCAGCGTTATCTAGGCTACGTGGATCAATTGAAAAGTCAGCAGGCGCCCTTTCGAACAAAGTTGGATGATCCCCAAGCGCTTTTGCCTGCAGCGGTTCCCTACATCCAACAAAATCAGTTAACCGCTGCTGTCTGTGAAAATGATCTAGTGGCGATTGAATTGATGCGACAGCTAAAACAAGCAGGGCTTCAAATTCCTAGCGATTTTGCTGTGATCGGCTTTGACGACATTCAAGCAGCGGCTTTAGTCGATCCCCCTCTCAGCACAGTAAAACAAGATTTTGCAGAGTTAGGTCGTTTGGCTGGTACAAAATTAATGCAAATGATCCAATCAGACACCAACGCCTTGGCCAGCTCTCCTTTTGAGGAGGCTAATGCAGAAAATCAGAAAGTAGCCGTTTCTTTAGTTGTCAGAAATTCGACCATTGCCTGAAAGAACAAAGGAGTGAACAAGATGAAAGTAACACAAATCGATACCAGACACGGCACCGACAATCAATACAGCTTTTCCCATGGCAACTGTCTCCCTTATACAGGTGTTCCATTCGGCATGAACTATTTTGCCCCTCAAACAAGCGACCAACGAGGAAGCTGGTGGTTTCATCCGGAAGACTGCACCTTTCAAGGCTTTCGACTGACCCATCAACCAAGTCCCTGGATGGGAGACTTTAGTCATCTGACGTTTTTGCCGATCAATGGGAAATTATCGGAAAATACTCTTTTCCATGCCCAAAGCTCCTACCGCCCAGAAGAAAGTGTCTTCAATCCGGCTTACCTGAAAGTAAAAAGCCAGCGGTATCAACTCACCACGACATTGGTTCCTAGCATGTACGGCGCCATTCTTGAACTGGAAGGTGCTGTCACAGATCCGGGATTGGGAATCTCATTACCCGGACGCTATCAGCTGCAACAAGTCGACGAAGGAACTGTCATCGGAACAGTGATCAATTATTCCGGCTGCGAAGACAAGGATTTGACCTTCCATTTCAGCTTACGATTTGAAACAGCCGTGCATGCCATTGAAGGTGCTTTATCTGGGGAAAACGGTTTTGTCGTGATTCGTTTTGCAGAAAAAAACCAGCAAACGATCCATTTAGCTACTTCTTTTTTAAGCCCCCAACAGGCTGCTTTGAATCTTAGCCGTGAACTTGATCAAACGACTGCTGACTATTTGGCTAATGCTCAACAAGCTTGGGAGGGCTACTTGAATCGAATCGCTATCACCCATCACGACCCTCAACAAGTTGCTACTTTTTATCACAATTTTTATCGGCTGTTTTTATTCCCGCAAACGTTTTATGAGTGGGATCAATCTGGTCAAAAAATGCATTACGATACCTTAGCCAAAACCATCAAACCAGGACCGCTATATACGAATAATGGCTTTTGGGATACCTACAAAACAGTCTATCCCCTCTTTTCTCTGATTGCGGTCGAGCAGCTTGAAGATATGTTGGAAGGATTTTTGAACAGTTATAAAGAAAGCGGATTCTTACCGAAATGGTTGTCTCCAGATGAGCGAGGACTGATGCCTGGCACACTGATCGATGCAGTGATTGCCGATGCCTGCGTCAAAGGGATACGTCTTGACTTGATGCCGGAATTCTTAACTGCTATGAAAAAAGCGGCCACCGTTCAGAGTGAAAATCCCAATTATGGTCGCCAAGGAACCGCTGATTACTTGAAGTATGGCTATGTTCCTAGTGAATACCACGAATCCGTCAACCATACCCTTGATTATTGCTACAGTGATTTTTGCATTGCTCAGGTGGCCAATTCCCTTGCTGATCCTGAAGCAAGCCATTACCAGAAGCAAGCCAAAAACTACTTGGCGATCTTTGATAGCGAAACAGGCTTTATGCGAGCAAAGGATAAAAACGGGGACTTTCGCGCAGATTTTGATTCTTATCGCTGGGGTCGTGACTATGCAGAAGGCAGTGCGTGGCAAAGCAGCTTTGCCGTGTTCCATGACTTTGCCGGCTTGATCGCAGCCCATGGCGGCAAACAGACTTTTGAACAGAAATTGGTTGATCTATGCAACCAAGAGCCTCGCTATACAACCGAAGGCTATGGTTTTGAAATCCACGAGATGAGCGAAATGGCAGCATTGGATTTCGGTCAATTAGCTATCTCGAATCAACCTAGTTTCCACTACCCTTATCTCTTTAGTTACATTGGCAAGCCGGAAATGGCGCAGCCCTTGATCAAACAGCTGCTGACCCAATGTTTCGATGCTTCTCCTAAAGGGTATCCTGGTGATGAAGATAACGGCAGTATGTCTGGTTGGTACGTTTTTAACGCATTAGGTTTCTATCCGGTGACGCCGGGTACCGGTGAATATGTGCTGGGCATGCCTTTATTTGACGAAGCCATTCTTTCATTGTCGAATGGCAAAAAACTCAAGATCCAAACTACACCAAATCAACCCCAGCAACAATTTATTGATCATGTGACACGAGACGGAAAGAGCCACTCCCGCTTGTTCTTTACTCATGAAGAACTGCTTACCGGGGCGCCGATTCGTTTCAATCTCGGCATCGTTCCCCGCAGTAAGACATGGGCAACAGAAGCGTATCCTTATAGTCTGACACATGGTCAAGAGGATTAGACAACAGCCAATCTAAAACGAAGGGACACAACGACAGGCCTCAAAGAGGAAACCTGTGGTTGTGTCCCTTTTGCTTTTTCTATTCTCGCAAGTGTGGAGGATCGGCTTAATGATTGGATTCCTGTAATGCCAACAGCAGTTCAATGGTTCGCAGCACGCCGTCTTCATCGTTTGAGCGGGTCACAAAAGCGGCAGCTTCTTTGATTTCTTCAAAAGCATTTTTCATGGCAAAGCTATACGTACCAGCCGCCATTAATTCACTATCATTCAAGCCATCCCCAAAGACCATCGTCTCTTCTTTGCTGACTGCCAGCTGTTCTTGCAGCTTGGCTACTGTCGTTCCTTTATGAACTCCTTGATTGGTGATATCGATCCACGCCGCTTCCGAAGCCACGATATAAGATTCCTCAGCAAAAGAATCTAAGTGCTTGACGGTATCAAAACAGCGCAGTTTCGGATCATAGACGGTTACTTTTACAAAATCTTCTTGAAACTCCTGATAGCTAGCAACGGTCTTGACCACGCGATAAGAACCGCGAACCTTCTTGGCATTCTCTTGGTTTGTTGTCTCCTTGATATAAGCAGCAGTTGGTGTACAAGCAATGATCACATGGTCATCTGCTACCTGTTCCAATTGTTGGATCAGCCGCTGACCCAATGCGTTGGGAAGTAAAGATTCAAACACATACTCTCCCTGATGCTTGATTCGTGTTGCACTATCCCCTAATATCCAAATTTTCGCTGCTTCCTCACCAAAAAGCTCTTCGACACGCTCACATTGCTTGCCTGTACAAGCAGCAAATGCAATGCCTTTTTGTTCCAGCAACTGACTGACTTTTTTGAAGTGCTGCCGATCAAAATCTCCATGACTGTTTAAAAAGGTTCCGTCCAAATCTGTAATGATCAGTTTGATCATCTTATGCCACATCCTTCTCTATCCGCTTTTCTATTTAATTAACTTTATTAATTAAGTATACTTATTTAACTAAAAACCGTCAATCACTATCCGAACTTTCTTTACATTCCCTTCCTTCGTCGCTATACTTAATTAACTAGATTCATTAAAGGAGGCAACCTAATGTCTGCCAACAAAAACTTGATTCGGCAACAGAATATTCAAGTCGTTTTAAAAGAGTTATTCAAGAAAGGATCCTCTTTTGCATCCGACCTAGTGAAAGATACCGGCATCAGCATGGTAACGATCAATTCTTTATTAAAGGAACTTGTTGCAGAAGGCAGCGTGACCAAGGGCGAGCTCATTCAAAGAGAAATCGGCCGGCCGGCGATCGAATATCGCTTTAATTATCAATACGCCAAATCACTCTTATTGGCATTGGTAGAAGTTGACCGCAAGTTGGTGTTAAAAAGCTATCTCATTGATTTAAAAGGAACAGTCTTAGCCACTCAGCAACAGGCATTCACTGAAATCACACCCGCTGCCTTTCAAATCCTGGTTCGCCAATCCATCGAAGCCTTCCCCGAAGCGCAGCAAATCGCTGTGCTGTTACCAGGGAAAATCAGTCAAGGTGTGGTGACCTCCAGTTGGTATGAAAAATTTGATGGCTGGAATCTTGACCAGCTATTTAAAGAAGTTACTTCTCTGCCTTGCGTGTATCAAAACGACGCCCACCTGCTGACTGTGGGCCACTGTATCGCTAAACAAATTTCCTTGTCAGAAAACATCGTAGGGATCTATAACCCTGAAAATAGCATGCCGGGGATCACGTTGATTTTCAACGCTTGGCTTTTGGAAGGAAAAAACGCCCTGGCTGGAGAAGCAAAATACTTGCCAGGCTTTCTCGATCAAGGCGCACCGAAGAGTATCCAGGAATTAATTGCTCGTCTAGCTGCATTAGTCCCTTTTTACAATGCTGCCTTAGCACCGGACCGGTTTATTTTCGCCAGTACAGCAGCCATTGAAGAGGACTTGTTAGCGGCCATCACCCAAGATCCATTGATTGCCAAGCAGCCTAATCAACCTATCTATACCTTTGTGCAAGACTTCGATCAAGCGATGATCTTCGGACTTCACTGGCTGCTTTTCCGCAACACCCCTTATGATTTATCCTGCTAACCCCTCACTGTTGTTCAATAAGGTTGGCAAAAAAACGAACGTGAGTCTTTCATTCAAGCGTCTATGTACGTCAAATGCAAAGAGAACGTTCGTTTTTTGTTAGGCTACCGTAATTTCGATCAGATTTCCTTCAGGGTCTTGGATTACCGCTTCATAGTAGCCATCCCCTGTGGTTCTGGGACCACTCAGTAAAGGAAAGCCATCTGCAACAAACCGTTGGGCATAGGCATCGACTTCTGCTTGGCTTTTCAGCGCCATCGCTAAGTGCGTGTAGCCCAATGTGTCGGTTCCGCCAGGGTGAAGATGCTGTTTTGTCGTTAATTCGATCCGACTGCCGGAGTCAAAACGCAAAAAATAAGATTGAAAGCCAGTCTTGGTATTGTGGTATTTTTCAGAACGTTGGGCACCAAAATAGGTTTCATAAAATTCGGCCATTTTTTCTAAATCACGAACCCAAATGGCAATGTGTTCTACAAACATCGTATCCCTCTTTTCGCTTTTAGTCTGAAAAGAATCGACTGTATTTGTCTTTTGATCATTCCCGATTCTTCTCTTCTTCATTGTATCGAAGTTTCCGCTTTCCAGCAATTTTATTCCTATCACAGAGCAATCCGCTTTCTTCTTTCCTCTTATTTTTAGCCATTACTTGAATGGTTTTTCTAAAAGCAGTCGCAATAGTTGCAGTTCCGCTAAAATTTCTCTAAAGTGAAAGAAAATAAGTCATTGATCAAAAAAAAATTCTCCCGTTTGCGAAGGAGGAATGAAAATGAACATCGCTGTCATCGGTGCCGGACCACGTGGATTGTCACTATGTGAAAGGTTGATTGCTCAAGCCAGTGTCAACCAGCAGTCCCTATCCCTTACATTGATTGATCCCTATCCACCAGGAGGGGCGATTTGGCAAACGAATCAACCGCAAAGTTTATTACTCAATTCTGTAACCAGTCAAGTCACCCTCTTTACTGACGAAACGTTAGGAACTGGCGGCCCAATCAATCCCGGTCCCAGCCTGTACGAGTGGGCAAAAAAAGACGGTAGGAATTTTGCTAAAAAAAATCAGCCCTCACTGGTACTAGAAATTGACAACTTAGATCCTGACGGTCATTGTTCTCGGGCATTATACGGGCTGTATCAGAAATGGTTTTATCAGCAATTGATTGAAACTCTGCCCCCATTCATCACATTGACATACTTGCAAGAAAACGCCATTGGCCTGAAACTGAAACAATCCTGCTATTTACTTGAAACAGACAGTCATTCTTTCCAATTGGACCGAGTGATTCTGGCAGTCGGGCATCATCAAGTCTTGCCTACAGAAGAAGAAAATCGATTAAACGAATTTGCTCGCCAGAAAGGCTTTTTGTACTCTCCGCCTCAGAATGCCGCGGATGTCGATTTCCATAAAGTTAAAGGCGGAGAACCTGTCATTCTGCGAGGTCTAGGATTGACCTTCTTTGATTATGTCACCCGTTTGACCACAGATCGCGGCGGTGTCTTTATTGGTTCTGATCACCTTCGCTACATTCCTTCGGGCAATGAACCCCTAATCATTGCCGGCTCAGGAAGAGGTGTGCCCTACCATGCACGAGGAGCCAATCAGAAGCAGCCAACAGAACAGATTACGCCCCGCTTCTTGACAACGGAACGACTCCGCTCTTGGCAAGTACAAGGGCCAGATCAGTCCACTGAGTTTTTCTTTTATTTGCAAAAAGAAATGGAACTTGTGTATTATCAACGCTGGCTGTCTCAAGAGTCTGAAGGTGATCAAGCGGCTTTTCAAGCGGCTTTTACTGAACAGTTTGTCCGCCAAAATGGAGCCACCGATGTTTTGATAGACTTCCAAATCCCTCGCCAAAATTGGTTAGACTGGCGCTATATCTTAGATCCTTACGAAAGAAAAGAGGGCCAATCGCTGCGCGACTTTCTGTTAACCTATCTTACTTGGGATGTCACAGAAGCGGCCAAAGGAAATTTAACTAGCCCCATCAGCAGTATGTTTGAACTATTAAAAGATTTGCGAGATCCCTTGCGCTTTATGCTTGATCATCAATTGTTTTCGCCAAAAGCATTGAAAGAAACATTCTGGCAGTCATTCGTTCCTTTGAACGCCTTTTTATCGATTGGTCCCCCACTTCAGCGCATTCGAGAATTGATCGCACTGATCGAAGCAGATATCGTCACGATACTTGGTCCAAAAATGACCCTTGAAGAAAGCGACACCTTCGTGGCCTATTCAACAAACTATCCCCAACAACGATATTCCGCCGAGCAGGTATTGGAGGCTCGGATTCAATCGACAGATATTCGTCGTACCGCTAATCCATTGTTACGGCAATTACTCGCTGATGGCATTGCCCATCCTCATAAGTTATACATTCCTGAGGAACCCCCTTTTTACACAGGAGCCATTGCCGTCGATCCGACCACAGGTCAATTGCTTGATCCAAACGATCAAGTCCAAGAAGGGCTTTACTGTTTTGGCATTCCGACAGAAGGCATTCACTGGCTAACCGCCGCCACAGCGCAACCAGGAACAAACGCTTGGAATTTGCGACAAGCAGATCAGATAGCTGCCCATTGCTTGACTCGTTTTCTTCCTGAAGCTGGAAGTCGCCGTCAATAAATTGCGATTGCAAATAAAAACCGATACAATAAAAGAAAAGGCTCAAGGAGGTTGAAAAATGGCAGATGAATTACAAAAAATCGACGCCCTGATCAATGAAGTTGAGAAGGTGATTTTAGGTAAACGAGACGTGATCCAACTCACTGTGGCGGCTTTGCTGGCAGGGGGACACGTTTTATTTGAAGATATTCCGGGAGTAGGAAAAACGATGCTGGTCAAATCGTTGGCAAAAGCCATCCAAAGCGACTATAAACGCATTCAATTTACCCCCGATCTGTTGCCCAATGACATCTTAGGTGTATCGATCTTCAACCCGGAAAACCAGCAATTTGAATTTCGACCGGGTCCCATCTTTACTTCTGTGTTACTTGCAGATGAAATCAATCGGACCACCCCTCGAACGCAAGCGGCTTTATTGGAAGCCATGTCGGAGAACCATGTCACCATCGATAATCAAACCTATCCGCTAAGTCCACATTTTTTTGTTTTGGCCACTCAAAATCCAATCGAATATGAAGGAACCTATCCATTACCGGAAGCACAACTGGATCGCTTTTTGTTTCGCTTGCATATTGGCTACCCTGCTTTTCAAGATGAGCTGTCTTTACTGATTGGTCAGCGTCAGCAATCGCTGGAACAAATCCAAACAATATTGACCGCACAAGAAGTTACCTTACTGAAACAAAGAGTCGATCAAGTGTTGGTAGAAGACCAAGTCGCCCGCTATGCGCTGCAATTGGTCCAAGCAAGCCGCAATCATAATGCCATTGATTTAGGCATCAGCCCTCGTGGTGGGATTGCTTTTTTAAAAGGGGCAAAAGCGCTGGCATTGACAGAAGGTCGCAGGTATGTGACACCACAAGACTTGCAACGAATCTTACCAGCTGTTTTTGGGCATCGCTTATTATTGAAAGGCGGAATCGCCGGCACTCAAGAAAGCCTGTCCGAAATCATGAAACAGATGATTCAGCGAGTTCCTGTTCCAGTGAGGCGCTGATTATGAGACGAACGCGTTTGATTGGAAAATTTTGTTTGTTTTTTGCCACTTATTTCCTTCTACTAAGCTATTGCATTGTTTTTAATAATGAAGCAGGCTGGAGCCTCTTCTTTTTTCTGACCTTGTTACTACTTGCTGACCTGTTATTCACATTGCCTTCCCTCAATAAAATCCAAGTGACACTAGAAGAGTCGATCCAAACACAACGAAATCAAGAAACGCCTTTGCCGCTGCAAGTATTCAACTATCGGCCAACCCTATTGCCGATCCCTAAGTTGACGCTGCGCTTTCAAGAGCAGGAACAGACCCTCACCTTTTACCGGGGAGAATCCTTTCGCTTAGAGGTGTTATGGCTCCCCACCGCTCGCGGGGTATACAGTGGTCTACCAGTAACCTTAACAAGTCATGATCTCTGGGGAATTTTCAAGAAAAAGCGGATCCTTCAACTACAACAAGAGCTACTTGTATTGCCAGAAAATAAGCCCGAAGTCATCTCATTACTGACGCTTTTTGAAAAACAGGTGCGAAAATATACTTACGGCGAGCCGAATTTCACGATTCGCAATTACCGCAATTACCAGCAAGGAGATTCATTGAAGCATATTGACTGGAAGCTGTCCAGCAAACAGCAAGAACTGATCTATCGGGAACATGAAACGGAGCAGCAGCAGGAGTTGACTTTGCTGTTTTGGGGTGAATCTCATGCACTGTTTGAAGAGACATTGGCCCTCTTTTTTTCGTTACACAATCTTTTGTATAAAAAAATTACTTTTCAACCAGTGCTGATCGGCGAAAAGCTCGCTTCTCCTTATCAGGTTCAAGCTGGTGCTTTCGCAGCGATTCAACCCTTTACCGCGACGCCGCAACAACTACCAAAAATTTCTGGCCATCATGTGATTATCCTTGCACCGGTTATCTCCTCTGCACTAGAAGCCTATAGAGAAACCATGGTGCGAGGCAACACACTACAAATTTATACCTATCAAGACTTGATTCAACGAATGGCAAGAAAAGAGGTGTCTGGATGAATCGTTTGATCAAAAAAGCGGTAATCGGAGCATTGACTTATTTAGGCATCCTTTTGACGGCACTACCGTTTTTAGCCGTCTACCACTTGGGGCATCAACCCACCCTACTACTCTATGCATTGCTGGTTTGCCTCGTGAGTATAGTAAGTCCGCGGATTCGCTACAGCTTGCCCTTTTATTTCATCGGCTGGCTAGTGACTCTTTATCGTTTTTTTCCTTACGGAGAAAGTTTCTCCTTCACCTGGTTTGTCCGGTATTTCGACGACCTGCTAACAGCTGTCAGCGAGATTCTAGCTGGCAGGGTCGGTTATATTACTGAAATTGTTGCGGTAACAATTATTGTTACCAGTATTCTCTTGCTAGCCGTGTGTTCGATTTATCTTCAGCGCTTTTCTCTCGTCTACGGAGGAATGGCCGTTTATTTGCTGACTGTCGTGATTTTTAATGATTTCAATTTAACCTGGCATTTGCTAGGTGTCTGTTTTTGCGGAGTTCTTTGTAGCCTGATCAAAACGCAACAGCTAAAGACAATTAGGGAATGGCGATTCTGGTTAGGTCTGACACTGCTATGCGCATTTCTCTTGGTAGGTGGGAGCTTGTTGCCAAAAACAGGGATTCGTGATCGCTTGGTAGCTGCTACTACAGGAATCCGCACGCAAGCCAATCAGATAGGATTTTATCGCTTTGTCGAGGAATACGGTGCACCTAGTGGATCACGAACAGGCTTTAGTGAGAATGACCGACAATTAGGCGGCCCCTTACTAGACGATGATACGGTCTTGTTTACCGCACGGCAGGAGACCCGCCACTATTGGCGAGTAGAAAGCAAAGATTTCTATTCTGGCAAGGGATGGATCAATACGCAGCGGGAAGAAGACCTGCGGACAGACCCACACTCCCTGAAGATCGCCGATAGCAGTTACCAGCAGCCCTATCTGGAAATGACAAACATCCAACTTTATTTAGCCAATCAAGGGGACTATTTGCCACTACCCTACGGAAGCAGCGAAATTACGATTGAAGAAGGCGCCACTGGATTTATCGTTGATGATGCGGTCCAGCGAGTGGATTTAATGGAGCCGCAGCAACAGATCGAAATCTCACTGGCTTGGCAGCCAGCGGAATACGCCGCTGAAGCATTGCAGTCATTGCCGCTGCAACAGCCAGATACTCCCGTTGATTATACGCAATTGCCAGAGAACCTTCCCGAACGGATTCCGGCACTTGCCCGCTCGATCACAGAAGAGCAAGATACTGTCTTCGAACAAGTCACAGCCATTGAAAATCACTTGAAAAATTCGATTGAATTCCGCTATTCAAAGACGGATGCCGTCTATCCAGCAGAAGAACAAGACTATGTCGATCAATTTTTGTTTGAATCTAAAGTTGGCTATTGCGACAATTTTTCTTCCGCAATGGTGGTGTTATTACGGACACTCGATATTCCAGCTCGCTGGGTCAAAGGGTTTTCGCCGGGAGATGCTCAAACTGAAAATGGCTTGACGACATTTACCGTGAGAAACCGCAACGCCCACTCTTGGGCTGAAGTCTACTTTGCCGGTTTTGGCTGGGTACCCTTTGAGCCAACGCCGAACTTTCAAAATCCTGATCGTCCTGAATTGCCAACAACCACGGTCTCTTCAGAAGAAGTACCCGAAACCAGCAGTTCTAGCCTCACTTCTGCCAGCAGCAGCGAGACCAGCCCGTCGACCACCAGCAGCTCCACTGTTTCATCAACGGAGATGCAGCCGGCTACCACTGAAACAACGCAATGGCTCCGCTATTTTCTACGAGGGGCTGCTTGTTTGATCGTGTTGGGATTGCTGTATCTTTTGCGCCGTTACTTTTTCCGGATACGCATTTGGTTGATTTGTCGTTTTCGCCCGGAACCATTAGCGACGGCCTACCCTCTCTTATTGAAACAAATGACAAAGGTGCTTTTTCACGCTGATTCGGAACCGCTTAGTGAGTATGCCCGCCGATTGGAGGCTATTTATCCTATTTTTCATGGCAGTTTTGTCCAACTGACTGAGAGCTATGAAGCGTATCTTTATGGAGGAACACTTACTACCAATCAGCAGCAGCTGATCTTGCATGTTGCCCGACAAATCAATCAATTAAAGAAAATCAGTCATGTGCATTAAAGCAACCAATAGCAAAAACCGAAGACGCCTGCTGTATTCAGCGCCTTCGGTTTTTATGTTGTTCATCTGATCAGCGAAAACAATTTCGCGGGTATCACTCGTTAGTTCTTGTCTCGCGACTGTACTGCCAAAATAATCAGTTTGGTCATTTCCATCAGCAAGACAGCACCGGCTGCCATCGCCATACTTAATCCAACATGGTTCATTGTAAAGGTTTCTGGAATGGCGAAGACTTCCCGAATCCCTGGAATCAATGTCAAACTGTAAAGCAGACCGCAGACCACGATCGCTAGCCAAACCATTTTATTCGCAAACAATCCAGCTTGCCAAGCCGTCTCTGTATTGGAACGAGCAGGCAATGTTTGGAGTGTCCGGCTCCAGATCAACGTTGAGAATGCCATGGCAACACCTAACTCTGGCGATTGATTCATCCCAATCCATTGCGCCACGATCACTACTGCCGCAATCAAGATCCCACGATAAGTAACTGAGATCAGCGTTTTACCAGAAAAGATGCCAGCATCAGGATTTCTCGGTTCTCTTTGCATGATGGTTGGCTCCGCTTTTTCCATCCCTAAAGCAATTGCAGGAAGCGAGTCATTCACTAAGTTGATAAACAGCAATTGCAAAGCTGTAAATGGATTGTCCCAGCCCATGACCAGTGCAAAGACAATGGCGATAATCGCACCGAGGTTACCGGCAAAAAGATAAGAAATCGCCTTTTTGATATTATCAAACACATTGCGGCCCACTTCTACCGCTCGAATAATGGAAGCAAAGTTGTCATCTGTCAAGACCATTGCTGCGGCATCTTTTGCCACGTCCGTGCCGGTCCCCATCGCAATCCCGATGTCTGCTTGTTTCAATGCTGGTGCATCATTGACGCCATCACCGGTCATAGCAGAGATTTTTCCTTTCTCTTGCCATGCTCGCACAATGCGGATTTTGTTTTCAGGAGAGACGCGGGCGTAAACGGTGATTTTCTCCAACTGATTCGTCAGTTCTTCTTCCGACAGGGCATCAAGCTCGGTACCGGTCAATGCTAAGTCACCTGCTTGCGCAATTCCGATCTCCTGAGCAATGGCCACCGCCGTCGTTTTGTGGTCACCAGTGATCATCACCGTTTTGATGCCAGCCGATTTCGCGTCTGCCACGGCTTGCTTGACTTCCTTCCGAGGGGGATCGATCATCGCCATCAAACCAACAAAGATCAACTCTTCTTCGACACCTAAATGCAATTCTTCGTCTTCAGACACTGTCAGTGGGCGATAAGCAAAAGCCAAAACCCGCAGCGCACGTTTCGCGAAGGCTTCATTTTGATGCTGCAACTGCTGTTTGATTTCTTCTGTCAATGGGACGATTTCATCATTGATCAGCACCTTTGTGCTTCGTCCGATCACAATATCCGGACCTCCTTTGGTCAAAAGGAGTTGTTCTGAATCGATGGTATGCAATGTGGACATCAATTTCCGATCGGAATCAAAGGGCAATTCTTGTAAGCGGGGGTAGCGTTGCCGAATCTCACGATACGGTTGGTTCAACGTTTCTGTATAATCAAGAAAGGCAATCTCTGTGGGATCTCCTAGTTTGGCTCCTTCGGGACTAATTGCCGCGTCATTTGCAAGCACACTAATCTCAATCAAACGTCGTTCAGGCAATGTCCATTCCGCAGGATTCTTAGGAAATTCACCCGTCTGTCCATTCGGCAAATAAAAATCAACCACCGTCATTTTATTCTGGGTCAATGTTCCAGTTTTATCTGTACAAACGATACTCGTAGAGCCTAGTGTTTCCACCGCTGGCAGCTTACGAATGATCGCATGCTGACGAGCCATTTGTTTAGTCCCAATCGATAAAACAATGGTAACGATCGATTGGAGTGCTTCAGGAATCGCTGCTACTGCCACAGCAACTGCAAACATAAAGGCGTTGACTAAGTCCGCCGTCATATCTCCCGACCCATCGCCTAAAAACAAGCGAGCAACTTGGACCCCTAAAATAATCAAGGAGAGAACGAGGATTGCCAAGCTCAGCTTTTTACTGAAGCGATCCAACCCGCGTTGCAATGGTGTTTTGTGTTCCACCGTATTTTCCAATAAACCAGCAACTTGTCCAATTTCTGTGGCATTTCCTGTTGCAGTCACAATAAAGCGGCCGCGACCATAAGTCACAATCGTCCCACTGAAAACCATGTTGTCACGATCACCAATCGGTGCGATGCGGTCAATGACTCCAAGTTCTTTTTCCGCAGGTGTCGATTCACCGGTCAGCATTCCTTCGTCGACTTTCAATGCCCCTTCTTCAATTAGACGGCCATCGGCAGGTACATAGTCCCCTGCTTCTAGAATAACGATATCCCCTACTACCAATTCTTTGGCTGGTACCGTTTGTTCCTTTCCGTCTCGGATGACATTGGCATTGGGGGCCGAAAGACTTTTCAATGCGTCCAACGATCCTTCTGCTTTTTTCGTTTGGATGACACTAACAACCGAATTCAGTAGCAAAACGGCAAAGATGACGATCGATTCAACATGGGCCCCCATAATCATCTGGACGATTGCCACGATCAGCAAAACGATCACCATCGCATCTTTGAAGGTTTCTAAAAAGAGTGTTACACTTGATTTTTTTGGTGCTTCTTTCAGCTGATTCAAGCCATTTTCCAAGCGTTTTGTCGCTTCTTGCTGCGTCAATCCGGTGGGACTGCTGTTTACCTCGTTGATAACCTCTGTAATTTCTTTTTGATACATCTCTTTTGCCACTATTTTCTCTCCTTTGGTAGTTGCTATCCCTTGTCTAAAGTCTCTCATTCAGAAAAAAAAGTGAGACCTAAGACAAGTGGATGCTTGTCTTAGGTCTCACCATTTCATATAATACCAGAAAACTGTCGCCAGTTTACTTACTGTTGATATTATCGCAGCCGAAGCTACTGGTTACTCCCCTAAGGGTTTATCAGAATGTAGAACCATCATAACGAATTTTTTTGCAAAGTGCAACCTTTACGTATAGCTTTGCTCTTTCTTAAACAAATTTTTTTGAAATCTGCGACTTTTTTCTGTTACACTAATCTACAGCGTGATACGCGTTACATAGGAGGAACAATAATGGAAACCATTGATTTTTTTACCCAACACACCTCCGTTAGAGACTTCAAAAAACAGCCTCTATCGGCAGAAATGAAGCAACAGCTTGTCAAAGTCGCACAAAGCGGTTCAAGTTCAAATTTCGTTCAAGCCTATTCGATCATCGAGATCAAAGATCCTGAAAGATTGGCAGAAATCGAGAAAATCGCCGGAGCTCCCCACTATATCACCCAGACAGGCGTCTTTTATCTCTTTGTTGCAGACTTGTACAAACACCATCAATTGTTGCAGCAAGCAACTCTGCCTAGTGATGGACTATCGAATATGGAGGCCCTCTTGGTTTCGGTCGTAGATACCACCATCGCTGCTCAAAACATGGCAGCCTTTGCAGAAACCCAAGGTCTGGGTATCTGCTACATTGGCGGAATCCGGAATGACTTGTTCCGCATCGCTGAACTTACGAATCTGCCCCCGTATACACTGCCATTGTTTGGATTGACCATTGGTTATCCGGCAACGAAAAATGAGCCAAAAGTCCGCTTACCGCAATCCGCTGTGTTAAGTGTCGATCACTATCAGCCTCTGACCGAAGACCTCATTGCTCGCTACAATGAAACTACCGCGAACTACTATGCCCATCGGGGAAGCAACCAACAAAAAACGGATTGGCAAACCAAAATGACTGGCTTTTTCCAAGAACCCCGCCGTCCGGACGTAGAAAAATTTTTGAAAAAGCAGGGCTTTTTGACACAGTAACTGTGAAAACAAGCACCTGCTCCTTGTTACCGGTCGCTAGACGATCTCCATCAAAAAAACACCTCATGAAGAAGTTCTTCATGAGGTGTTTCGAGTTGTTTTATTTTGCCAAACGGTAGATGGCATCTGCATAAATCACTGCCGCGTTGAATAGATCGTCCAAGCTCATAAATTCGTTTGCTTGGTGCATCGTATCTGTGTAGCCTGGGAACATTGCTCCATAAGCGACACCACGTTTTAATAAACGGCCATAAGTACCACCGCCAATGATTTGTTCATAGCCTTTTTGACCAGTATGTTCTTCATAAACTTCCAACAATGTTTTCACCAATGGATCATCGATTGGTACATAGTGAGGCTCCATGTTGCGTTCGTTCCGAGTCACAGTTGCGCCTTCCATGCCAACGGTCTTTTCAATACCGATTTCCAGACCTTCTGCAGTCACCCCTTGTGGGTAACGGAAATTCAAGGCAATAAAGTTGTCTGCTTGAACGCCTGATTGGTTGGCTTTAAAAGCAAATAAACCAGCATTCATGGTTAGTTTACCCATTTTTTCATCTTCATACGCCACGCCTAATTTTTCACCATAAAAATCTTCATGGACATAAGTAGCTGCCGTATGGATGTATTGTTTTGCACCGCCGCCAAAAGCAAAGCCGTCTAAAAAGACTGCTAAGAAAGTTCCTGCATTGATCCCAGACTGAGGACTTGCACCATGGGCGCCTTTACCAACTAGTTCAATGGTAACTTCTTCGTTTTCTGTTTCGATGGTGCCAGTCACTGGTTGACCTTCGACATAATCAAAGAAAGCTTTTTCCATTTCTAATGCAGCTTCTGTAGATGGGGCAGTCAATTTTGCAACCGCAGTTCCTGGTACCATGTTTTCCCGCAAACCAGCAGTGAATTGTTGTAATTCATAAGCACCTTCGTTATTTCCTTGGAAATGAAGCCCTAATGTGACGTTCCCTTTTTCGCCATTGATGATTGGGAATTCAGCATCAGGAGAGAAACCAAAATCAGGTTTTTCTTCATGCTCGAAATAGTAATCCATATCGCCCCAGCCGCTTTCTTCATCAGATCCTACGACAAAGCGGATTTTTTTAGATAATGGCAAGCCTAACTCTTTAATGATCTTCATTCCGTAATAAGCTGCCATTGAAGGACCTTTATCATCGGAAGAACCACGAGCAAAGATTTTATTGTCTTTGATCACAGGTTCGTAAGGATCCGTCGCCCAACCATCCCCTGCTGGGACAACGTCCATGTGGCCGAAGATTCCTAACGTTTCGTCTCCTTCACCAAATTCAATATGTCCAGCGTAGTTATCGACATTCTTGACAGTGAAGCCATCGCGTTCCCCATAAGCCAACATATGCAGCAAGGCATCACGAGGTCCAGGGCCAAACGGAGCATCTGCCGTTACCTTATCATCTTCCCGTTCACTTTTTACTTTCAAAAGATCAATCAAGTCATTCAGCAAATCGTCTTTACGCGCTTCGACTTCTTTTTTCCAATCGATTGTCATACGATTCCCTCCAATTCTTTTCTCGCCTTTTATGATAACACTCTTAACTGAAAAAAGGAAAAAAAATTGTGTATTTTCAGACGATATCTTTCATAAAACGAGTATAATAAAAGCAGCCGGTTTATTCCAGAAAATGAACCCAGTGAAAGAAACAGAAAAGGAGTCATTGTATGAAACAACTGGAGCAAACTATTTTAGCATCAGTGATTCGCAAACGCCCCGCCGAAAGCCACAAAGGTACCTTTGGTCGTGCGGTAGTGATTGGCGGTAACCAGCAGTACGGGGGTGCGATCTTAATGGCGGCACAAGCCAGTGTGTATGGCGGAACAGGCCTTACCACGGTGATCTCTGACCCTGTCAATCGCACGGCGTTACATGCGCGACTGCCAGAAGCGATGTTCGTCTCTTGGGATCAGACTGAGCTTATCGGCACAGTCACTGAATCTGCGGATGTCCTATTGATTGGTCCCGGGATGGGCGAAGGCAAGACCAGTTTCAATCTGCTGCAAACAGTCGTCGCTGCCCAAAAAAGCCACCAATGGCTAGTCGTTGACGGGTCAGCGATCAATTTAGCTGCGAAATACCCATTGACTTTCCCTTACCCTAATCAAGTCGTATTTACCCCTCATCAAATGGAGTGGCAACGATTAAGCGGCATCGAGATCAGTGAGCAAACGCCGGAGAAAAATGCAGCCTTCCAGAAAAAATTAGCCAGTATCGTGGTCTTAAAAAGTCATCGCACCCAGATTTATGGCACAGAAATCGTCGAAAACCCATTAGGAACGCCAGCTATGGCCACTGGCGGCACTGGTGATACCTTAGCCGGAATCATTACCAGTTTTTTGGCACAATTTGATCGAACCGAAGAAACGATCCATGCCGCAGTTTATCTCCACAGTTTGATTGGCGAACATTTAGCTGACGAGAACTATGTTGTCTTGCCCACCCAGATCAGTGAAGCATTGCCTAAATTTATGAAGGACCATTCGTTGCGCTGATTGCCGTAACGAATGGTCCTTTTTTCTCAGTATACTTCAGAGGGGTGATACACGACTCTGACTTCATAAGGTGCCAACGTGATCTCTCCCGCTAACTGTTGATTTTTTTCCAGATCGGTTACTGGCTGCTTCAATACTAGTTGCTGTTCTTCCTCTGAAAAATTCATGATGAAAGCATACTCTCGTTGCCCTCCGATGCGTGTTTGAATCGATACCTCAGGAAGTGCTTCAGCAATCGCTGTTCTTCTCAACCCCAACTTTTCAATCAACTCTTGATAAAAAGCAGCTAAGAAATCACTGTTCGTACGGGCAGCCAAATAATACGACGACCCTGCACCGAATGGCTTCTTCGTAACCGCAGGTGTGCCTTGATAGAAATCTGTCTGATAACGGCTTAAAACTTCTGCATCCAACACGTCAATGATCGCCGAATAATCTTTGGTAACAAATTGCTGATCTTGAAAATCAATCTGATTGTGTTCGTCTTCTAAAAGTGTTTCAAGCTCTAATACCTCAATGCCAAAGAGCGCCTTTAATGGTTGAGGCAATCCGCCAATATAAAGCAAATCTGTTTCATTGACCATTCCTGTGAAATAGCTGGATATTAGTATTCCACCCTTTTCAACATAGCTCGTTAATTTTTGCATCGTTTTTTCTGTCATCATATACAGCATTGGCGCAATGACTAACTGATAATCAGAAAAATCCTGCTCAGGAGTCAGAATGTCAACCGGGATGTCTTGTTCCCAGAAAACCTGATAATGCTCCTGCAACGTTTGGGGATAACGTCTCGTAGGACGGCCGAATCCTCCCCCACGCTTCAATGCCCAATTGCTTTCCCAGTCAAAGAGAATCGCCACTTCTTTCTTGCGGATGGTTCCTTTGATTTCACTGATTTTTTCGAGACGAGACCCGTATTCAGCAACTTCTTTAAATACTCGATTGTTCGTGGAATCATCATGACTGACAACGGCACCATGGAATTTCTCCGAATTGCCGCGAGATTGGCGCCACTGGAAATACAAGGTACTATCTGACCCATGAGCTAACTGCTGCATACTACTTAAAATATGGACCCCGGGGCGCTTGGATTTGTTGTATTGGTGCCAATTGACATAACTTGGGGTACATTCCATAACTAAAAAGGGTTGTTTCTTCAAAGACCAATATTGATCATGGACATAGGCAGACTTCATAGCGGTTGTAGAGATTGCTTCAAAGCGATTGTTCCAATCGGGATAGCTATCCCAACTAACCACATCCACATGCTGAGAAAACTTGCCATAGTCGATTCCTTCCAAAGGAATGAAATCCTGTGTGGCATGACCTTCCGCCATAAAATTCGTCGTTACCGGAATATCAGGGGTTCGTTCCCGAATAGGGGCAATCTCATTCAAATAAAAATCAATGGTCTGATCGGTGACAAATCGTTTCCAATCCAGATCCATCCCATGAACTTTGTGTTCTCCTAAAGGGGAAGGGGGCAAGACTTGTTTCCAATCAGAATAGCGATTACCCCAGAAACTCATCCACCATGCATGATTCAATGCTTCTAGGTTTTTGTACTTTTTCTTTAACCAGTCACGCCAATTTTCTTGGCAGTATTCGCAAAAGCATTCCCCTGAATACTCATTGGAAATGTGCCACATGGCTAGTGCCGGATGGTCGCCATAGCGTTCAGCTAATTTTGTGTTGATCTGCCGCACTTTTTCGCGATAGATAGGTGAAGAATAGCAATGATTATGGCGAAAGCCATGGGTATGTTTTTGTCCATACGCATTGGTGCGATTGACTTCCGGATATTTCTGACTCAACCACTGAGGACGACCACCGCTGGGGGTAGCCAAAATGACATTGCCCCCCATAGCATGGATCGCATCAAACTGTTCATCAAGCCAGTCAAACTGATAGACCCCTTCTGTTGGTTCCAAAGCACTCCAAGCAAACACCCCTAGTGTGACCGTATTGATGTGAGCTTTTTGCATATACGCCAAATCTTTCTTTAGGATTTCCGGATAATCAAGCCACTGATCGGGATTATAGTCCCCACCATGTAGGAACCGCTGATCAAAGAAATAATTCGTCATCTTTTTACTCCTTTTTGATTGCTTTGATTTGATAAACAAACGACTGGAAATCTCCTGTTGCTTGCGCCGTTTGGTGATTGACAGCATTGAATAAGTACGGTTTGCGCAGTCCAATTTGCTTCAAAACCTTGCCAGACAACTGCGCATTCTCCAGCAGATAGCTTCGATCCGGATCAACGAAGGGTACCGGTATAAAAGCTTCCGCTGCCGGATTTGCTTCAGCAAGAATCCGAAAATAAGCAATCAATGCCTCCTCTTGATGAGAGACTCCCCATACAACTTCATTTTTTTGGCTCAAATCGGTCATCCGATAGAAGGTGCCATATGTCAGAAGTTGTCGATGAGCTTTATAGAAAATGATTTGTTCTTTGATTGCTTGTTTTTCAGCTGCTGATAAACTGAAAAGATCCAGCTCGTAGCCTAATGGACCAAACATAGCCGCCGATTGCCGAAATGCCAGTGACGTATTGCGCCCCACTTGATGATTTGGACAAGCGGAGACATGATTGCTGAATGAAGACATCGGATAGCCAAGTAATGTGCCGGTTTGAATCTGTAGTCGTTCCACGGCATCGCTGTCGTCACTCGGCCAAATCTGAGGACTGTAAAACAAGATCCCTAAATCATAACGACCGCCGCCGCCAGCACAGCCTTCGATCAAAATCTCCGGAAATTCTGTTAAGATTTTCTGATAAAGGGCATAAACCCCTAAAATATAGCGATGGAAGAATTCTGTTTGGGGAATCCCTTCGGCTGCTAAATAAGGTGAATAAGCTTCTGTGATATTCCGATTCATGTCCCACTTGATATAATCAAGATCCGTTTCGACGATGATTGTTTTGATCGCAGCAAAGATCGCCTCCACGACTGCCGGATTGGCAAAATCCAAGACATACTGGCCCCGCCCCACAGAGATGCGTTCATAAGGATGTCGAACCACCCAATCAGGATGTTCTTGATAAAGCTGGCTATCAGGAGAGACCATTTCCGGTTCAAACCAAACGCCTAACTGCAACCCTAGATCGTGGATTTGTTTTGCAAAATGACCGATGCCATTAGGAAATTTCGCTGGATCTGGCACCCAATCCCCTAAAGAACTGCGATCGTTGTCTCTTTTACCAAACCAGCCATCATCTAGGACAAAGCATTCCATTCCTAATGCCTGACTTTCTGCTGCTAATGCTACTAATTTCTCTTGATCAAAATCAAAATAAGTTGCTTCCCAATTATTGAAGACAATCGGCCGCGGCCGTTTTTGCCAATAAGGGGCAATCACGTGCTTTTCAATAAACGCAGCTGACTCTTGTCCTAACCCATTCAACCCTTCATCGGTAAATGTGAAGATACATTCTGGGGCTTCAAAGACCGCACCTTGCTGCAATGTCCAAGAAAACTGTTCGGGATGAATCCCCAGCATCAAGCGGACATTGTCCCACTCATCCATCTCGACTTGAGCGAGAAAATTCCCTGAATAAATCAGATTTGCTCCATAGACACGCCCCTGATCATTGGTGGCATTGGCAGCCTTCAGTGCCACGAAGGGATTGTGCTGATGCCCAGAGGCCCCTTTTAAAGACCCCACTCGAAAGGTTCCTTGCGTCAATGGTGTGGCTTTGATTTGGCGTTCCTTTAGCCAAGCACCAGAAAGGTGAACAAATTCAAATTGCTGATTTCTTAATTCCAGCACCCCGCTCATCAACGAAGAAAGTTGTTTTTTCTCAGCGCCAAGATTGGTGATCCGCTGATTACGCGCAATCGTGCCTAAACCAGCAAAAATAGTATAGGTGATTTCCATTTTCAATTGCCGCTGCTCATCGATCAACGTTATTCGCAGGCTCTGACTTTCTGCTTTTTCGGCAAAACTCGCCGGCTTTGCCAGCTCTCGTTCCTTTCCTGCGAAAGTCTCGACTTCTGCGACTTTAAAATCCACATACAAAGGAACGTCTTCTGCAAAAATAGTAACGGCGCCTTCTCGAAAGTCAGAAGAACCATAGGTTGGCAACTCTTGAAAACGATCCGCTAACGTAAACAGGCCATCATTTTCAAAAAATTTGACCGTGCCGGCAGATTTATTTTCTTTTTTGGTTAAATAGTCCATGTCATTGGCACTCAAATGCCCCAAAGACGGCCCAAAGTATAGATGACCTAATTGTTGATTTGGCAATACATGCATCACATAACTAATCTTCTCATTGTATAAATGAAAAATCGTATCGGTTATTATCTCAATCATTTTTTTCCTCTAATTTCAAGTTTATTCTCGTCTAGTTCATTTTGTTTCTGGCATGCAGTTTCCAAATACTGCATGCGCTTTTTGACCCCTTTGTTAAAAAAGAACTTATAAAATAGTGCTGCCAGCATGAAACCATACGTATTGCGGGAATGATCAAAAGAATTCTGTTCTGAATACGTAACCTCAATCTTTTCTGCTCCGCTAGGAACAAAGCGATACCTTTGACAGATTTCCCCTTGTTCATAGGCTGTTATCAAAGCAATCTCATCTTGCGCGATTTTTTTGACTTTCATCACCGCTGGCACCAGCGTGGCCGCTGATTTTGTGCGAATCATCAAATCAATTTGACTGTTCTCGCCGAAAGGTTCTTCTGCTCCTTTTGAGCGAAAAAATGCCGCTTGTTGCGCGATCATCACTTGATAGAATCGTTCCGGTGTTGTACGCATCTGATAAGTATAGGTCAATGTATCTGTTCGCATCTTCGATCCTCCATTTTTCCGTTTCCATGCTGACAGAACGACATGCTAAGCTTAGTTTTCTTTGATTCTTTCGTCGATGGCAGGGCCAGTTTGTGCGAGTGCTTCTTTGGCTAGCTCTTCTTTTTCTTCTTTCAAATAGCCACGATCCATCACGATTAGGAATGGCACCCAAATCAATGTCATCACAGCAACAGTTACCAATTGTAGAATGGCACCTGCTACAGAGCCAGTTCCCAACCAGCCTGATAAGAAGACCGGTGTCGTCCAGACTACTGTTGCTCCGATTGGGCGAGGCACAAGTCCAGCAGCGATTGCAAAATAAGAAATCGTCGTACTAGCAAGCGGGGCCAAAATCCACGGAACAAAAGCAATCGGGTTCAATACGATCGGCAACCCAAATGTCATTGGCTCTGACACATTGAAAACAGAAGGTGCAACGACTGTCTTCATCAGCTTCTTCATCCGAATCGAACGAGCAATAAAAAATGCCATCGTAATCGAGATTCCTAATTGCATTCCTTGGTTTACAAAAACGCCCATGAAGGTTGTATTGATGATATGAGGCAATTGTTCTGCACCTGCTTTATAGGCTTCATAGTTTTCAATCGCCAATGCATTCATGATCGGATCAATCACGGCGTTGACAACCAATGTGCCATGGATCCCAAACCACCAGAAGAATTGGGTGAATAAAACGGCAATCAAGACTGCAGGCAACGTGCCTCCCAAGCCCATTAATGGTTTCTGTAAGATTTCGTAGACAAAGTCAACCGCATTGTGAATGTAAACAAGTAACGGATCAAATTAAATAAAAACAATGGCGCAGCACCTGGAATGATAGCAAGGAAAGACTCAGCGATCATCGGCGGAACCGATTCAGGCATTTTGATCGTTAACCCGGAAGCACTGATCTTGCAATAAATTTGTGTAGCGATAATCGCTGTGATGATCCCTACGAACATCCCTTCCGCACCTAATTTTGAAAGAGGAATCACTGTTCCCAGTTCATCGGAAGAACCGTAGGGCAAAAGCATTAAGAAAGAGGACAGTGAGATTGCTCCGGCAAAAAGTTTTGGCTGCCCATATTTTCCTGCTAATTGATAGCCGATTCCGAAAACAACAAAAATCGCTGTGATACTCATGGTTGCATTCCCGATGGGACCAAAGAAATCATTCAAAAAGGTCATCAGTCCTGCGGGCAGTTTCTCAGATAAGCCAAAGGTAGCGGGTAAATTTTGAATAATGATCATGATTGAAGCAAACATTGTCGCGGGAAAAGCCACCATAAAACCATCACGCAGACTCAATAAATACTTGTTATTGGCAATGATTTGGGCAAAAGGAACCATTTTCTCTGCTAATTTATCAATAAATTTCATAACTAATCTCCTTTAATTTGTCTGTAAACGTTTACTATAATCAGTATAATTGTTTAGTTAATGTTTACACAACTCTAAAATAAAAAAAGATCATTTCTCATGATCTTTTTTTATCGGCAATCGATTCTCTTAATATCAATTCACTTTTACAAATCACTCGGACTGGCATTGTCCGAACGCCCAATAATTTGTTTTTCGCCAGCTCTACACTCATTTGACCCATTTCTTCCGCTTTCATTTTGACTGAAGAAAGCGCTGGTGTCATAAACTGCGCCATTTGAATATCATCAAAACTAACTACTGATATATCTTCTGGGATCTTCAGTCCGTGTTCATTTAATGCTTTATAGACCCCCACTGCCATGGGATCACTAGCAACGACGATGGCTGTCGGCCGTGGAGTCATCTCGGCGATTTTTCTGCCAAAAGCTAATCCAGTCTCTGGAGACCATTTCCCTTGAAGGACTTGGCTATAAGCCTCCAGCTTGTTCATCAGCATCCAATTTTTGTAATTCTCTGCACGAATTTCTTGTTCATCATAAACAACTTCTCCTGTGATCGTTACTCGACTGGAAACACCCCCAATAAATGCTATGTTCTCATGTCCTTTTGCTTTTAAGATATCCAAAATTTGATGGGTCTTTCGGGCAAAATCAGTTTGTATGCAATCATAGGCGTCGTTTTCACTATAATTATCTACCAAAATAATATGTTGATTGTATCGGCTGATTTCTTGCAATGCCTCTTGCGTCATTTCCCCAATGATGATGACAGCCCCATACTTTGCCAGTTGAGTCAGATCTTTGTCTTGGTCGCGCATGGAAAAGGCACGCACCGTTTTTAAACGCCATTTGGCAGCCTCTTTCTCTATTCCGTTACGAATCATCATAAAATAAGGATCATTACGCTCCGATTCACTGTTATGCCTTGTAATGATTGCTATCGTATTTTTATCGCCAACTTCTCGCGAACTCGACAAGTTCTTGTCTTTTGAATAATTCAGCTGGTTGGCGATCTCGATCACCCGTTTGCGGGTATTTTCGTTGATACTAAATGTTTCATCGTTGTTTAAGATTCGCGACACACTTGCGACGGAAACTCCTGCCAATTTTGCAATATCCCTCATGCTTGCCATTCTGCCACCCCATTGTTTACTGTTTACTAAACCTCTTTTTAAGAATAGAGAGAAACAGTGATTTTGTCAATCCCTACTTGTTAGGCAAGAAAACACTAGGTTATCGCGTGCAGAAAAATGGTTGTTTCGTGTATGATAAAAGAAGAAAATAGGAGGGATTCAGATGGATATCACAACAACACTTATGCAGCAATTGGAAAATGACGAAGGGGAAATGATTGCGATTCGCCGACACTTGCACCAACACCCAGAGCTTTCATTTCAGGAAAAAGCAACCGCCGCTTATATTAAAGCCTACTATGAAAAGCTAGACTGCCAAATCACAGAATGTGGCGATGGCTATGGCTTGATCGTAGATATCATCGGTGGACAATCTGGGAAACGGCTGGCTTTACGGGCCGACTTTGATGCCCTTGCTGTCCAAGAAGACAATCAACTGCCTTTTCGCTCGAAGGTTTCTGGTGTGATGCATGCTTGTGGTCATGATGGGCATACGGCCTATTTAATGGTCTTGGCTAAGAATTTGATTGACTTAAAAGACCAATTAAAAGGAAGCATCCGCATTATCCACCAACCAGCTGAAGAAGTATCTCCTGGCGGTGCCAAAGGCATGATTGCCGACGGTTGTTTAACAGACATTGATCATGTTCTTGGGGTCCATGTGATGTCTTCAATGGAAACAGGTAAGATTGGCTATCACTCTGGCGAAACCCAAACTGGACGTTCCAATTTTACTTTGACCATTCGTGGCAAAGGTGGGCATGCTTCCATGCCGCAACTAGCCAATGATGCTATCGTCGCCGGTAGTTATTTCGTGACCCAGCTGCAGACCATCGTATCTCGTCGGATCGATCCTTTTGACACAGCCAGTTTAACCATTGGTTCATTTGACGGCAGCGGTTCCTTCAATGCGATCAAAGAAACAGTCATCCTCAAAGGAGATGTGCGTGTGATGAAAGAAACTACACGGCAAACGATTCACCAACAGATTCAGCAAATGGCCGAGGGTCTAGCACAAACTTTTGCGGTAGAAACCAGTCTAGAATATGATGACAATTATCCGGTTCTTTATAATGATCCAGCTTTTACATCACAAGTGATTGATTCCCTCAAAGAAGCTCACTTACCTGAAGTGAAGGAGATTTTTGATTGCGGTCCTCAAGATCCTTCTGAAGATTTCGCCTATTATGCCCAAGAACGGCCAAGTCTCTTCTTTTACATCGGTTGTATGGCAGAAGATCATCTCAATCATCCCCACCACAGCCCTGATTTTCTGATGAATGAAGATTGTCTTTTAATTGCAGCCAAAGCGGTTGGTACCGCAACAGTGGCTTATTTAATGGATTAGCCGCGAAACAACTAAAAAAAGGAGCCATAAGTTTCCAAAACGACGATTTCCTTTATTCAAGGCATCGAAACGTTTTGTTTCAACTTATGGCTTTTTTTAATGAGAAAGCTGTAAGGATGTAAGGGACGACGGACAGATGAGTAATTGAATCAAACACCAGCCGCTTATTCCCACCAAAAATAGGTACGCCGGACCGAAGAAGCCAAAAAACAGCAATAGCGCGACTGTCCAAAAAAGATGGAGCAACACTCGTTTAGGGGAGCGACCGGCTTGATAAAAAGCGTAAAAGAAGCTGACTTGCTGTTTCTTTTCCCCCATTAAAAGCGTCTGATAAAAGAAAACCAGCCCACAAATTCCCAGAATCAATAGCAGCATAATCGCCAACATTTGAAAAAATGATTGTGGTAGTCGGCTGAAGATTGCAGAATCAATCAACAGAAAAAGCCCGTAGAAACTGAATACAACCTCTTTCTTTTTATTCAGTTGCCAAAACTCAGAGAAATTCGCAAAGAAACGCCTCGTCGTTTTTTCTTGTTCTGCCTGAGCTTCATCTTTGATCTGCTTAATCGCCGCAATCATACTTCTGGTGGCTGTAGCCACTGTAAAAAGTGGCAATGAGCAGACCAACCACAAAAATTGTAAAAGAATCAGCTTTGGCATCCAGTTGATCCAAGTGATCAGACCATTGAATAAACGTTGCGGTTCAAATTTTCTCATCCTTTGGTTCCTCCCGTCAAATCCATTCCTTCAATAAAATAGCGTTGTGCAAAAAAGAATAATAAGATCGTTGGCAATAAGACCAGCGTTGCGCCGGCCATCAAATAGTTCCATTGGGTCGTCGATTGATTTTGGAAAACTTGCAAACCGATTTGCAGTGTATATTTTTCTTGATTTTGAATATAAAGCAACGGCCCTAAAAAGTCATTCCATGCGCCATTGAAGGAATTGATAGCGATCGTGATTAGCGCTGGTTTGGTTAGGGGAATCATCAGCCGACTCCAAATATATAGATGATTGGCGCCATCCATTTTTGCCGCTTCGATCAATTCATTATTGATGGACAAATAAAACTGTCGCATCAAGAAGATATTGAAGGCATTCCCAAAAAAGGAGGGAACAATCAATGGCAAGTAAGTCCCTACCCAACCAATTTTAGAAAAAAGCACATATTGTGGAATCATCGTTACAAAACCGGGAATCATCATCGTCGAAAGCACCAAAGCAAAAATCAGATTTTTCCCAGGGAAATCCAACTTGGCAAATCCGTAAGCGATAAATGAATTGGAAAGCACATTGCCAAACACGACTAATACGGTGATAAACAAAGTGTTCTTTACATACTGCCAAAATGGAAAAGCATTGATCGTATCAAGGTAATTTGAGAAATTGATTGTTTCTGGAAAAAAAGTTGGTGGATAGCGGACGATCTCTTCCATTGGTTTTAATGAAGTGAACACCATCCACAACAATGGAATGATCAAAACGATGCCAATGACAGTCATCACCAAATAACTCGTCAGTTTTTTGATCCGCTGTTGTTGAGAATTACTTTTTATTTTGTACATCTGCATCCAGCCAACCTCCCTGTCCTCATGTTCTTTTTCTTAGCCATCAGTTTTGTCCTCCTGCGTAGTGGACCCAACGAGGAGCCAATTTCAGATTGATAAACGTCAAGACTAAAACGATCAAGAAAAGAATCATCGACATGGCCATCGCATACCCCATATCAAAAGCTACAAATGCTTTGTTCCACATATGAAGGTTATAGAACAAAAGCGAGTTGGCGGGGCCGCCAGTGCCATTTTTTGTCATGACATAGGCTTCTTGAAAGATCTGGAAAGAACCAATCGTCGAAGTGATGACATCATAAAAAATAATCGGCGTAATCAATGGAATTGTAATGTGTTTGAACTTCGCCCACAACCCTGCTCCATCGATCTCTGCGGATTCATAAAGAGTGCTAGGAATGTTTTGCAAGGTTGCAAGGTATAAGAGCATCGCCCCACCAGAACTCCATATCTTCATTAAGATCAGCGCCGGTTTGGTCCATTCAGGGTCAAAGAGCCAAGCAGGTCCTTTGATGTGGAACCAGCTCAAAAAAGTATTGATCAAGCCAGCCGAAGGCGACAGCAGCTGCATCCATAACACATACACCGCCACCCCGGATAAAATCGCTGGCAAATAAAACGTCGTCCGGAAAAAGCTGATTCCTCGTATCTTTTGATTCAATAATGTAGCTAGGAATACACTAAATAAAGTCGTCAAAGGAACATTGAAGAGAACAAAATAAATCGTATTATAAAGTGATTTCCAAAAAAGAGCATCTTGCGAAAACATACGTTTGAAGTTCCCTAAACCAATGAAATTCATTTTTGACGTAAGGTTGTAGTCCGTAAAGCTGCCGATAAATGAAAACAGCATCGGGCCAAGCATAAATACCATGAAACCAATCAGAAAAGGCGCCACAAATAAATATCCCCAGAGGGCGTCTTGTCTTTTGCTTCTGGATCTTTTCTTTTTCATCATTTCCCTCCTTGTATCCTCTGTTTTCTGCCATCTTTCCTCAATAAGACAGCAATGCTGTAAGTAAAGCAACGATAGAAAAGGGAATGCGGCTAGCCGCAACTCCCTATCTCAATCTGTTATTTGTTTTGTTCGACAAGATCTTCGACTGCTTTTTGAGCATCGGCTAATCCCTCTGCCGGTTTCTTATTGCCCAACAAAATTTGATCAATTTGTTCATTGACCAAGCTGCTGAAATCCGGTGCATCCAATGGCACTGGTGTAATTACTGTGTTCGCAAAGTTTTCATCCGCCATTTGATAAATCATTTGGCCTTTTTCATCTAGTTGGTCATTTTTGATCAGATTTTCATTTGCCGTTTGATTGGCCATGATATCAAAACTCTTTTCACCAAATTTTTCTTGCACTTCTGGTGTGGAAAGGTATTCAATAAACTTGTAGGAAGCTTCCGGATTTTTGGCGCCTTGAGGTACTTCTAAAACAAAACCGCCGCCCCAAGACCAATGGCCTGAACCTTTTTCTTTTTCTGGAATTTGGATAACACCAAAATCAAAATCATCGGGGGCATTTTCCATCAAGCTGGAGTAATAATTGATATTTTGTGCCCGCATCGCGACTAAGCCAGAAATAAATGGATCAGCGACACCGGAACCAAATTCAGCTTCCAAGCGATTGATAGTGTCCTGACCGTAATAATCTTGCCAATCCAAGATCCAATCCAGTGCTTCTACTTTGTTTTTTGTATCAATGGAAACTTTTTCATCTTTATCGAACCAGCTGACACCATTGTCAGCATTCAATGCCCAAACATCCGCGCCTAAGTTCCAAAGCGGATAAAAACCGATTCGTTCAAAATCGTCGCCTTTTTTGACATCTAATTTATGTGCTACCGTCTCAAGTTCATCCCATGTTTGGGGTAGCTGATCTTCACTGATCCCTGCTTCTTTGAAAATTTGTTTGTTATAAAAAATCACTTGGGTATCGGTATTAAAAGGAATGGCATAAGGGTCTCCTTCATATTCCACCGTATCCCATAATTGCGGATAGAATTCATCCGCCAGCCCCTCTTTGACATACTTGCTCAAGTTTGTCGCTTGCTGTGCTTCTGCCCGCTGCGCCACGGAATTGATGTCTTGAACAATAACATCAGGTGGATTCCCTGCAGTGATCGCCGAAAGGGATTTGGTCCAGATATCTCCCCAAGGTTGGTAACTATATTTGACTTCTATTTCAT
Source organism: Enterococcus sp. (assembly GCF_022711995.1). Classification (GTDB taxonomy): domain Bacteria; phylum Bacillota; class Bacilli; order Lactobacillales; family Enterococcaceae; genus Enterococcus_D. The sequence continues at coordinate 31,892 of NZ_JALAHI010000116.1, read as the reverse complement.
CTTGCGACTGATTGAAATCTTTGATGATATCCTCGATGACTTCTTGGCGAGCCCCCGATCCCCAAAAAGACCAAAAATCCAAAGATATTTTCCCATCACTGGTCTGTTTTCCCGATGCATCAGTATTTTTATCCCCTGAATTACTGCCGCAAGCTGCTGTCACCAATGCGGTCGAAAACAGCAACAACCCTATTGAAAGTGCCTTTTTCATCTTTTATCCCTGCTTTCATTTTTATCATTATTTTATAATGTTGTAATTTCAAAGTATCATGACTCTAAACAATGAGCAAACAATTCGCTTGGTATTTTATTCAAAAAAAATAACGATTTTCCTTTTAATGGCTTTTTTAGAGCGTTTTCTTTGAATTCTTGGTTATTTTCATGCATGATGACTTTAGAGTCCTTTTCTTGATACGCGATCCTTTTACCGAATTTTTTGGCACTTAGGGGGAAACCGCAAAAAGAAAACAATGTTTTATGAAAAAAAAGAAAGAGGGTTTATCGATGCTAGTTGTTATTGATATGCAAAATCAGATTCTTGATGAAAACAGCCAATCCTTTATTTCTGATAGTCCGGCTTTGATTCAGCGAATCGCCAAGCGACTCCAACAAGCTCGGACAAATGGCGAATACATTCTTTTCACTCGAGACATCCCAATTGATTACAAGGACACCCCGGATGAAGAACACGAAGCACTACAGATTGTTCCTGAACTACGCCCATTGCCCAATGAGAAAGTGGTCAAAAAATATTACTTTAGTATTCCTCCAGAAGTCTTGCTAGAAATCAAAGAGCAACTTTTTAAGACGCAGGATGAACAAAAGCAGATTGAAGTGACTGGTGTAGAAACCAATATTTGCGTATTGTCTAATACGATTGAGCTTCAGAGCGCTTTTCCCGAAGCGGACTTTTTCATTGATCGACAGTTAGTTTCAGGCAGAAATCATGAATCTTCCGGATTGAAAATTTTACAAGACTTTAATGTTGAAGTGGTTGATCGGACAGATAACTAAAAAAGAAACGCCAGTAGTTGGCGTTTCTTTTTTAGCTATTATGCAGTAATTCTTGGGGTATTTCGATACGAACATCATTTGTTGTTTGACAAGCAGGACAAACAAATGTGCCTTCAATGGCATCCTCTACTTCACCATAGTCATAATGAATCGCGATTTCATCGGAGTTCAGCTCATTTTCTTCTAGAGGCGGAACTGTTGTCAGCTTCCCATCTGCATCTTCTTGCAGATGAACAATCAGTTTGCCATCATAATTCTCCTTGCAATTTACACAAGATGCTTTTCCACGAATCGTAATATCCATGTTTTTCTCCTCTTTTCTCGTTTTTCTGATTCATCAGTGGAAGACGCTTCGACAGAAGGTCCCACCGTTCCTGTTTGGAATCTATCTTAATAGTGTCACGCTTAGATGCTTAACGCAACTATTCTGTTTCGGCCGGCTTTCGTTGGCAAAAAATTCGGCACTCTTTGTTCTCTTGAGCGTTTCTTTTGTCAAAAGTTTTTTTTCCTTGCACAATTATTAAGAACACGAATTATTTTGTCGTCCGAAAAAATGGCAGACGCTAGGATTAGAAAAAGTTGCAGTCACATCTTATCAAAGGAGGAACAACAATGCGTGCAGTAACATGGCAAGGAAAAGAAAAAATGGAAGTTCGAAACGTCAGTGATCCGACGATCATCGATCCAACAGATGCGATTATTCGAATTACAGCTACCGCCATCTGTGGCTCGGATCTCCACTTGTATCACCACGGTGGTGCCGTTTTGGAAGAAGGGTATGTTGTCGGTCATGAGCCAATGGGCATCGTTGAAGAGGTCGGCAGTCAAGTCAAAAAATTGAAAAAAGGCGACCGAGTTGTCATCCCATTCAATATTGGTTGCGGGCATTGCCACTTTTGTCAAAATGGAATGGAAAGTCAATGCGATAACTCTTCTGATCAACTTTATGGTGGACTCTTTGGCTTTGGTAAGTTGAATGGCAATCATTGGGGCGGACAAGCAGAATTTCTGCGGGTACCCTTCGCTGATTTCACTTCATTTGTCGTGCCAGATACTGCGATTCCAGATGAAAAAGTGCTTTTTCTGTCCGACATTTTGCCTACTGCTTATTGGAGTGTCCAAAATGCCGGTGTCAAATCAGGAGATACTGTCATCGTTCTTGGCTCAGGACCTGTAGGGCTTTTTGCCCAAAAATTCGCCGTTATGGCTGGTGCCAAACGAGTGATTGCCGTTGATCCAGTTGCCCATCGTCTGGAAAAGGCACAAAGCTACAATCAAGTAGAGACCTTCCAATTGGATGATCTTGCGACAAGTGCGGATGATTTGTATGAATTAACAAAAGGCGGCGCCGATGTCATCATCGATTGCGTCGGTATGGATGGTATCGAACCTGTCAAAGAAAAAGCCAAAAATTTGGTCAGCTTGCAAAGTGGGACGATTTCGCCGATCCAGATGGCGGCGAAAGCGGTCAAAAAATTTGGGACGGTGCAAATCACTGGTGTCTATATGACTCCGGCTTCCTCTTACCCATTACAAGAATTTTTTATGCGGAATATAGCCGTCAAACATGGCCAAGCACCTGTCATTCATTTAATGCCTAAGATTTATGAAATGATTCAAAAGGATGAGATCGATCCCACAGCGATCATTACCCACACAATGCCTTTGGAAGAAGCAGCCGCGGCCTATGACATTTTTGACAAAAAAGAAGACAAAAACATCAAAGTGGTATTAACACCGGAATAACTTTGCGAAGAAAGGATGATCGCCTGTAGTGCCAAAAATCAAACGAAATGAGCATCAGATCGAGCTGGGAAAAGAAGAAGACGTGATCATAAAAGGTCGCCGTTTTCATATCTATTTCAAAAATCGCTACATGCTGATTTCTTTAACGACTGATATTTTGACTGGTTTATTCTATATTTTCGGCAGTATCGTTTCTTTAACGAATCTGCCTGCACTCTATGGAACCATCGCCTATTTGATAGGAGCGATTTTCTTAACGATTCGCCCATTGTTGAAGATTGTTCGTCATGTATTTATCTACAATGAACAAAAACAAAACGGTGAAAAGAAAGTGGCAGTCTCTGATTCTGATGACGATGAATAAGCCTTGACGATTTTCCTCAAGCAGTATTTTCGCTAAAATAAAACACTTACTATATACTCTAAATATGCACAAAGAAAGGAGAATTCTAAAATGAAAGTATTAGACAGTATAGCATTAGCGCTTCTTGTCGTTGGCGGTTTAAACTGGTTATTGGTTGGACTATTTGAATTTGACTTGGTTGCAGCAATTGCGGGCGGATCCACTACATTATTCGCAAAAATCATTTACGTAATTGTCGGTATCTGTGCGATTTATTGCTTGAAATTTTTCGTTGGTATTGCTCGTCAAGACAATGTAAACCGATAGATATAGATTGAGACAAAAGCAAGAAACGAAGGTCCTTGACGATAGTGATTTCTCTATTGATTCGATCTTCTCGTGTGTTCTTGCCTTTTGTCTCCTTTTTTGTTTTTTGCCCTACTACATAAAAACAACTGGAATGAATTTGCGACAACATGCTGGACCTGTTCGGTCTTTTCCATTCATTCGACAAAGGAAGTGGCCTATGACTGATAAAAAACGGATTTCCAAGCTTTCCTCACTACTTTTTTCTTTTAGTATTCTGCTGATTCTTGCAGGAATCCTAGGGATCATTGTACTGACGAACATCAATATTGCTGAAAATTGGTTTGGACTGGATGAGTTCACGGTTGCAGCAACTCGAAACCAAGTGATCAGCTATCTCCCTTTTCTCTGGTACTTCGTTATGGCATTGCTGGTGGTATTGGCATTGATTTTTAGTATCAGAAAAAGAAAGTCTTTGTTTTATTGGATCGGCACATTGGTCATTCTCCCAGGCATCTTGTTTGCTTTTGGTGCTTTAACAACCTTGCTGCCCTTTGACCGCAATTTTTTTAGAGAAGAAGCTTCTGCTTCCGCAATCATGACAAAACTAACCGATAAAAAAACTTTGAAAGATCAAGAGATTCAGCTAATCAGTTATAGCTACCACGTTCGTAACGTTCCTTTAAAAAGCGGTATCTATGCCGTTGCGCGCATTATCAATCCCACCACGAAACTACAAGACGAATACTGGTACTATTCGACCAATCTTTTACAAAAATGGCAGAAAGACAGTGATACGATCGAGTTACCTATTCAAGAGACCATTTCCTTTCACGAAATTGATTGGGGCGTCATTCCCAAAGTTATCAAAGAAACGGAAAAACGCATTGAAAAACTGGACCATTATTACCCTGGAGTCAGCATCGTGATACTCAACGGTTCTCAAGACAAATGGACTTGGACGGTCGGCGTCGATGATATTCGCGGACATACTGCATTGAATTTAGTTTATGATCTTTCAGGAAATTATCTTTCTGAATGGGACTCGGCAACACATGCTTGATTGCTAGCCTCCATTACGACACCAATCAAACAAAAAAACTATCTAAGCGATCATTGATTGTTCCTATCAACGGACGACTTGCTCAAAAAAGCAATGAGACAATCAAGATTTTTTAGATAGTTTTTTGTTATTCGCAAAACTCGTCTAGCTTTTGGCACAGCGAAAACCTAAGTTATTGGCCGCAGACATCCCGGAGTTTCCATTGCGGGCTGCAATCCGATAACGTTTGCAGTAAGATTCATGACACAAGAAGGATCCTCCCCGTGTCGCATACATGGCATCATCCACTTGCTGAAAGCGTTGCGCAAAAAATTCACTGTCCAATGTACGAAATTGTTCCAATGGTATCCTTGCCGGATTGCTGCACCATTCCCACACATTACCAATGACTTGATAAAGACCATAGCCATTCGGCTCATAAAACCGGGCAGGTGCAGTATTCGCAAAGCCGTCTGCCTTAGTATTTTCTTTGGGAAACGCGCCTTGCCAGATGTTGCAATGATAATTGCCTCCTGCTAAAAAATCTGTTCCCCATGGATAAACGTCACTCTCTGTCCCACCTTTTGCCGCAATCTCCCATTCAGCTTCTGTGGGCAGCCGCTTGTCTGCCCAGCGGCAAAATGCCAACGCATCATTTCGCGAGACTTGAACGACTGGATGATCCATCCGCTGCTCAATCGATGAATCCGGTCCTTCAGGATGGCGCCAGTCTGCTCCTACAACCGCATACCACCAACTCATATTGGGGATCAGTTGGCTCTTTTGTTTCGTTCTTTCAGAAAGAAAATAATGAAAGACAAACGACCAGCCAAATCGTTCTGCTTCCGTCACATAACCGGTTGCCGCAATAAATGCTTCAAACATCTGATTGGTAACAGTCGTTTCAGCGATTTCAAAAGAGGTCATCTCAACTTGAATCTGGGGACCTTCTTGGTCCTCTTCAAAACCAGCTTTTGTATCCGTGCCAATTCGATACGTTCCAGCAGGAATCGTGATCATCTGTCCGCCTTCTTTCTATAATAATTGATAGCCGTTATAAAGATTAATGACTAACACCAGCAAAATCACTGCTTGAAATACGGTCGTCACTTTTTGTGGTGAGAGGACAGTGCTGGCTTTTGCCCCTAACAAACCGCCAACAATCGCGGCTGGAATCACGAACCACAAAATTTTTAAATCATAGAGGCCAAATCCAGTGGTTCCAGCAATCGTCACGATTTTCGCCAATTGAGAGAAAAAAATCGTACAGATCGAATAAACGGTCGCTTCTTTGATGGGTAAAGCAAACATCAGCATCAGCAAGGAGACATTGATTGGTCCACCGCCGATCCCTAGAAGACTCGCTAGAAAACCAAGGACTAGACCACAGAAGCAATACCAGAAGCTTTTTTTCAGTTGAAATCCAGGCCAGTCATATTTGGTATAAAAGAAGGCAAACAACAAGGTCAAGACGGTCAAAATGATCTGCACCATCTGTACTTGATCTTCATTCTGGAAAAACAGCAACAGCTGATCAAAAGCGACATTCCCCAAAATACCGCCTAAGATGGCTCCTCCGGAAACCCAAAGAACGATTTGCCAATTGATTTTACGCCCGCTAGCTAACTGTCTGCCAGTCGAAACCAGTGACATGGTAAAAACGGCTACGGCAGAATAAAACGAGATCGCCGCAACAGAATGGGCACCGATAAAGTCAAAAATAGGCTTGATCAGAACGCCGCCTCCCATACCTGAAACGGCACCAACGGTATTCGCCAACACGATTACGATAAAATAGATGAATCCAATCACGCACTTACCCCCTGTAACAAACCTAAAATCCGATTGATCTGCGGAACAAATTCCTGCAAAAATTGCTGATAACCGCAATAGTCCCCATCCACATAGATAGCATCTTTCATCCGTTTGCAACCACCACGACACATTTTTTGAAACGGACAGCTTAGGCATTTTTTTGACATTTCGGGCCGTTCACACACAAATCTTTTGGCAATATCTTTTTCAAATAACTGTCGTAAGGTCTGTTCTTGAATATACCCCATGCGATAGTCGTCCAACACATAAAAATCACAGGGATAGACACTGCCATCTGCTTCAATGACATATTGCACTTGACAGTTTCCTAAGATCCCGCAGGCAGTGACTTGTTGCTTGACCAATAGATTCAAAAGATCATCAAAAAGCTTGATACTCATATAATGCCCCGCCGCTAATTCTTGTAGCCATAGCTGCAAAAGCTGGTGGTAAAATTCCGCAAAACGTTTTGGTGTGAGGGCATAACTATTTCTTTCTTTCGCATCTAAATCATCCAAACAAGGAATAAACTGGACAAAATCGATTTTTTGTTCTTTTAGAAAGCGAAAGACTTTCTTGGCCTCTTTAGCCAATGGATTGGTCAGGACACAAAGCACATTGTAGTCAATCTCATAGTGGTCAAACAGCTGCTTTGTTTGCAGTACCCGCTGAAAAGTTCCTCTTCCCTTCGGATCGACCCGGTGCAGATCATGGTAAAGCGGGTGCCCATCGATCGAGAGGCCAACCAAAAAATCATGTTCTTTCAAAAAGGCACACCATTTTTCATTGATAATCGTTCCGTTCGTCTGAATCGCATAGTGAACCTGCACCTGTTTTTGTTGTTGATTCACTAGCCGAGTCACTTTTCGAAAATAATCGAGGCCCGCCATCGTTGGCTCTCCACCTTGAAACGCTAATGTCAATTGATCGCCGTTTTCTAAGTCTGCATAAATATTTTCGATCATTTTCTCTGTCACTTCTTCTTTCATTTTGCCAAAAGAGCGGACTTCCCGCAAGGAACTGACATTGGCATAAAAGCAGTAGCTGCAGCGAAGATTGCAGATAGAAGATGCGGGTTTGATCAATACGGAAATATGTTTCATGATAGCGGCCTCGATTCTAAAAACTTTTTGAAGTTACTAGGTTGTTTGTTGTCTTAATCCTAATCGAATATATTCGCTTTCTGGTACTTCAATTCGATTCATGATTTTTATTAATTTCTGAATCATCATTTCTTCAATTTCAGGATTACCTAATGGGGTTAACTGTTGCGGATCTTCCTCTAAATCAAATAGTAAATGCCCAATTGAATAAGAATCAATGTATGTGGAAACTTCAATCTCTGTATAAGGATACTGATTTGTAAACCGATTTCCCTTTCCTTGTTTCATGGTATCTAATGCTTCCTTATTGATGAATCCCCTCAACATGGAGTAATTTAATGTTTGGATAGTGATTGGGCCATTGGAAGGATCAACAGACGCACGCATATATACATACTTCCCATCATAAATATTGACATGTCCGCCATTTGTTCCAAAGATGATTTCATCGTGTAAGACAGTATCCTTAGCCTTTAGAGCTGGTAATAATGATTTACCATCCATATCCAATTGGTTATCAATACCGAAAAAATCTAATAAAGTTGCGGGAATGTCAATCGTTTGACTTAGAACACGAGTATGCTTCCCCACTTCAGCATTTGGGTAACTGATAAAAAATGGTAAGTGGATGATTTCTTCATACATGGGAGCAACATTTTTTCCTAGCCAATCATGCTCACCGAGAAGAAACCCGTGATCTGTATTAATAATCACCAACGTATCCTGCCACATTTGATTCGTCTCTAGAAAATCAATGACTTTCCCGAGATGATGATCACACATAGATACCAATGCGGCATACTCTTTTTGTAGTTCAACTAAATCATCAGAAGAAATGTCATCTGTTACTCGGCCATACTTTGGCCAAAAATAAGGAGACTCATTTGGACTGTCCTCATAGAGTTTACGATAGTTTTCTGGAACAAAAAACGGTTCATGAGGATCGAAACATTCAATTTGTAAAAACCAATTATCATCTTTTTTGTACTCTTCCAAGAAGTCGAGTCCGGCTTGAATTGTTTGAACACTTGACATCTCATTCTCATCAACTTGTCTCGTACGATTCGCAAAATGCTGTTCAACAGAAATCCCTTGCTTATTTAAAGGATTTATTTTTGCATGTCCTTCAGCAAATTTCCTAGGCACCCAGCGATCACCTTCCTGTCCACGAAATCCCTCCCAAGTAGAATAACGGTTATGATAAGTTGCCCCTCCATCCTCAAAATAGTGGGAATGGTCCGTCACTAGATGACAGTAAATGCCATTCTGTTGTAACACATCAAAAATGGAATAATCAAAAGGCTCCAATTGTCCCCACATACGATGCATAAAATTATATCTTCCTGTATGAAGTTCACGACGTGCTGGCATACACGGCATACTTCCTCCATAAAAATTATCGAAAGTGACCGTTTTTTCCCTTAATCGTTCGAAATTTGGTGTTTGGATCCAGTCATTTCCATAGTTTGATAGAAAATCTTTTGACAACGTGTCAAACATTAGCATGATAGCGCGCATATCTTTACTTCCTTTCCTTACAGTCGAATCATACGGAACCCAACTTAATTAACCACTTGAATAACATTATTTACAACATCAGGGATTACATCCAAATAAGTATCTGTATTTGTTACAACGACCGGTGTTACGATTGAATATCCCTTGGATTGAATTTTATCTTTATCAAATCGAAGCAACAATTCGCTTTTTTTGACTTGCTGTCCCTGTTTTACGTATGATGTAAAGTATTCTCCTTTCAAGTTTACAGTATCCATTCCGATATGGATCAGTAATTCTATACCTTCTGTTGACTTCAAACCAATCGCATGATTAGTTGGGAATAATGTTTCTACAGTAGCATCAAAAGGTGCATAGATTTCTCCATTACTCGGAACAATCGCAACCCCCTTACCTAGTAAGCCAGAAGCAAAGGCTTCATCTTCAACGTCAGCTAATGCCAATATTTTTCCTTTGATAGGCATATCAATCTTCGTTTCAGTTAATAAATTATTTTCTTTTGATATTACTTTTTTTTCTTCTGCTTCAGCATTTCTCCGATCTTCGGCAGGATCATACATGAATGAGATAGTTAAAATAAACGATAGAGCAAATGCTACACTAATTGCAAGTACATAGCCATAAAGACCACTGCCGATTCCGTCACTAGGACTAATATAATTTGGAAGACTAAAAATCCCCATTCCTCCCATAATAAATGACTTTGTCCCGAAAGCCCCCATAATCAATCCTCCTATTGAAGAGGAAATCAATGTTGCAATGAATGGTTTCTTACGTGGCAAAGTCACTCCATAAAGCGAAGGTTCTGAAACACCGAAAAGGCTAGAGATAAAAGCAGGTATACCGATAGCACGAACCGAATTATTTTTGGATTTGATAATAACTGCCAACACTGCCCCAGCGGTTGCAAATGGAGTTGCTTGCCCTAAAACCATTACAGGATCGTACCCTAACACACCAATATTGTTGATAGCAATCGGAATAATCCCCCAATGAAGACCAAACATAACAAGAACTTGCCAAACTGCGCCAACAGCAATACCGGCAACAATCGGACTAAATTGATAAATACTTAATACAGCGGCCCCTAAAATATTACCGATCCATGTGGCTATTGGTCCAATTACAATAAATGTTAAAGGAACCATAATTAAAACTGTTAAGAAAGGAACTAAAAAACTACGTAAAATGCTCGGAATTAATTTTGTAATCATTTTTTCCAATTTTGCTCCAAAGAAAGTTGCAATCACAATTGGAATAACGCTAGAACTATAGCTCATTAGAACAACAGGTATACCCAAAAAAGTTACATAAACAGGTGATTCAAAAATCGTTCCACTAAATAACGTATATAGAGGTTCTGCGTTAGCAGTTAGCCCCGATAAGGCGGGATAGACGAGTGCCGCCCCAATGGCCATACCAACAAACTGCTTCAAACCAAATTTTTTTGCTGCTGTATAACCAAGAAAAATTGGGAAAAAATAGAAGAAGCAATCACCTGCTGCTTGCAAAATTGCATATGTCCCTGAAGTGTTTTCAATCCATCCCAGAGAAACAAAGAGAACATTCAATCCTTTGATCATTCCAGTAGCTGCCAACAATCCCAATACTGGTGTAAAAATTCCTGAAATGACATCTATAAAAGCATCCAATGGTCCCTTCTTTTGTTGACTTTCATCTGAGGCTTCGTTTGATAATCCAGCATAGTTAATAAACTCTTGATAGACTTCTGGTACATGGTTTCCAATAACTACTTGATATTGTCCACCACTTTGAACTACTGTTACAACACCTTTCGTTTTTTTCAATGCCACAGTATCTGCAATCGATTCGTCTTTTAAATTAAAACGTAGGCGAGTAATGCAGTGAGTAAGACCAGCAATATTTTCTTTTCCACCCACATATTTTAATATTTCCTCAACTAATTCTTTGTATGCCATTTTATTCATCCCCTTATTAATAATCAAAAAGGCAAGACAAATAATTATTCCCTTCAAAGGAATAACTATCAGTCTTGCCTGCTTTACCAGTAACAACCTTTACTCGTTCTCTATTAATTTTTGAATGTGTAATGATAAGTATAACTTCTCATCATCGCTTAGAGAGACTTTAAGATACTGCTCAATTAGAATCATCGTTTTATAAGCTGCTGGATATTGAATATGAATATGTTCCAACAATGGATTCTTCTTATTCATCTCAGTACGGGTAGTCAATCGCTGAAAGAAGAAGCGTAGATGAGTGATGAAACGATCGAACGCCAATGAATCTTCATTGATTTGAATCTGATTAGATAGACGAATAAGTGAAATAATATCTCTAATTTTCTTTGCAATTAGTTGAACATCTTCTGGCTGATCAATTTCATCCGTCAGCTGTGCATTAATCAAATGCATGGCAATATTCCCGGCTTCTTCTTCCTCGAACAGAATACCCGTTTTTTCCTTGATCAAGGATAGAGCTTTTTTACCTATATCAAATTCTTTTGGATAAAATTTCTTAATTTCCCATGAAAGACGGTTATGAATACCCATTCCCTGTTTGTGTAATTTAATCAAATGGTACAAATGATCGGTTAAGGATACATACAATGTTTCACTTAACTTGTGCTGTAGTTCATTTTTAGCTAATAGAATTATATCATCTGCCAGGGAAACATACTTGATCGGAATTGATTCCATTAGTGTCAAAAACCGTTCAGAAGCTTTGTTTTTATGCAGTACAAACACTTTCTCTATTTTCGACTCGTCTGCTGCTTGTCCTGGTTTCATTTTGAAGCCTAGCCCAGTGCCGATCCAGATAAAATCTTTGCCATCTTTTCCGACCAAAACCGCATTATTATTTAGAATCTTTTTGATCTTCAAGACGTTTCTCACCTCCTTAAAATGAAAAAAGGCTATACCTTAATACATGTGTAGGATCCTTACACACGTAAAAAGGTATAGCCTGCATGATCAGTAACTACCCAATTGATTGTTTATACTATACTATTTATTTGATTTCCATGCAAGCGTTTTTATCATTTTTTTCTGCTTGGATGTGTTTTGTTGAGTAAATCCCCCATTTTTATTCCTCATCTAACAAGCGACTTTGTCCTTCGATCTTTTGGATCTCTGTGATGTCTTGGGTGACTTCCAGACAGCCTAGATATTTCCCAGTTGGATTTTTCAACGCAAAATAGCGAATATAGATTTTTCGTCCCCGCATGTCAATCCAGAAATCAGCTGTTTCTCTTTTGTCTGACCGAAAATCGTCTAAGATTTTTTGAACGATGTGCATACTTTTAGGGGGGTGGCAATTCACTACTTCTCGACCAATCACTGAATTTGTCCGGGGGAAGACTCGACTCTTCCCTTCAGAATAAAAGCGTACCCGATCTTCATTGTCCACAAACGTCAAATCGACTGGCAATGTTTGGAACATAGCAATCAATTGTTCCAGCTGCAAGGAACCGGTGGGAAATTCAATGGTTTGGTTCGTGGGAGCAGTCATTGTCACTGGCGGTTCAGCGAATTCTTCAAACCCAAGTCCCGCGGCAATACCAGCTGTAGTTTCTTGGGCTTGTTTGATGGCCAATTGACGAGCTGGCTCCCGTTCCAATTCTTTCTCCAGTGACTCTTGGCTTGGTTTCCAAGGCAATGGTTCAGGAATATAAGCAAACCCAATGTCAAAGCTATCTTCCGCGATCCGTTGCCAATCCGCTAAACTGAAGACATCCAATGTCATAGGAACCATGATTTCTTCTTCTTTAAAAATCATTTCTTCAATTTCAGATTTTACTGCCTGCCATTTTTCAGCTAGAGGATTATATGCTGCTTTTTCCGTTGCCAAATACTGGTTCAAATCTTTGATCATTTCGCGAATATCATCGTCGACTCCCCACATGACTTTCGGCGGAGCAGAGATGCCATATTTCTCCATATATGAAAAGATCAGCGTTTCTTTTCTTGCGTAATGCTTGTCGATTTGCAATAGATCCTGTAATGCTGCTTGCAGACGGCTTTTTTGAGACCAGTCGCCGGCTTTGATTTTCTTGAGCAAGCCGTCGATTTCGTCCGTCAATAACGATTGCAAGACTTGGTTTTCTAGCTTGAGGGTATGGACTGGATGCCCTGGTTGTCCATATTCTTCATTTGAATGATGGATTTCGTTGATCGATCCTTTGAAAACTGCCGCATGAATGTTGCATAGACGTTGGATTTCTGAAGGATCCAAGCCGCTTTGGATCAGCGCTTTTTCCGCTGAGGTGATTTCAGTGACATCCACACCATCAAACTCTTCATTGAATAAGCGTTTGGCTTCTTCAAATGAGCCACCTTGATGAAGTAAGCTCAAAATTTCGACGATTCGTTCTTGTCTTTGTTCTTTTGTTCTCATTTGTCGATTCCTTTCACAAGAAAACCTTGGTTTTCAAAGGTTTGCACGATTTTTTCTAAAGGGATTTTTTTCATCTGTGCCCCTTTAGGAATCGTCATATAGCGACCAGCAGTCTGGAGCATGCCGGGTTTATTGATAGCGGTAAAGCCAAGTGTGCTCATTATCTCTTTGATTTCCGGATGTTCTACTACTAAATCAAAGAGGGTTTTTGAAAAATCTACTTCTCTCATTCTTATCCTTCTTTCTAATGAGAATAATTCTCAATCAGTTGATTTTATTATATACGAAATTGTTCACATTTACACTATCATTCCCAAATTTGTCTCCCCTCACTTGGCACAAAAAGAAAAGAACCACTAGATCGCTGCGAGCGAGTAATTCTTTAATAGCAAGATGAAACGCTTGATTTAGTGAGGGAAAATAATCAACTGCGATAGCGACACACCCATTTTTCTAAGGCATCCACCACACCAAAGAAGAAAAAGCCCATCAATGCAATCACGACAATGCCTGACAGCATTTGTTGATAATCCATTTTTGACCAAGCACTTAAAATCAAATAGCCAACCCCATAAGTCGTATTATAGTTTTCGGCAAAGAACAAGGAGGCAAGAGAAATACCGATACTGACTCGCATACTGGCAAACAAGGCCGGCATGATTGCTGGCAAGATCAAGAAACGGATTTGATACAGCGGGTTTTGCGTGTAATTTTGCATCACTTGAAAGTATGTGCTAGGGATCCCTCTCACACCATCGCGAATTGATACCACTACTTGGATGACGATCACTGAAAAAATCAAAATGACTTTTGAGACATTTCCTAAACCAAAAAAGATCATGAAAACTGGTAAAAAAGCGACCTTCGGAATCGGATATAAAAAATATAAGAGAGGATCAATGATTGCAGCGATTTTTGCTCTTCCAAGTAAAATCCCTAGTGGGACACCAATCACCAACGCAAAAAACAGTGAGATCAGGACACGAATCATACTTGCCCCAGCATGTAAGCCTAATTCTGCCCGCAACTGCCAAAATCGTTGAAAGGTTTGATAAGGATCCGGTAAGGAACGATTATTCGCTAACAAGCTGATTCCCCACCATAATAATAGAAACGACACCGCTCCCCACAAAAATGAACGTCCAGTTTTCATCTGTCAGATCCTCTCATCTTTTTTTTCAGCGCTAATGAAAAAGCATAAAAATCCAGGGAATCTCGCCGATCAGCTTGGTGAAAAACCGGGTTTTTGATTTGTTGTATTTGCTGATCTTGAACGAATAAAATGGTCTCCCCAAGATAAGCCGCTTCTTCGGTATCATGGGTCACAACCACTAAGCCATTTTGCAGCCGTTGCTGCTGAGATAAAATCATCGTTTGCGTCCGTTCTTTGGTTTCCTGATCCAAAGATGAAGTCGGCTCATCCAGTAATAAAAATGCTGGAGACGTAATCAACCCTCTCGCCATGGCTATACGTTGCTTCTGGCCGCCACTTAATTGACTGGGAAATCGCTCTTTCACAGAGGGTAATTCGAGTTCTTGCAAGCATGCGGTAACCCTTTTTTCTCTTTGCTCCTTTGGAACTCTTTGAATAAGAAGAGGCATCTCTACCGCTTGATAAACGGTTTGCCAAGGAAATAATCGCAAGTCTTGAAAAACCAATTCGATCTCAGAAGGATCGCTCTCCCCATAATCGATATGGCCGGATTGCGGTTGCTGCCAACCTTTCACCAATGAGAGGAATGTGCTTTTACCAATGCCCGATTTCCCTAAAACAACGTAGGTATGTCCTTTGTCCAATGTTAAATCCAGATTGTTAAAGATTACTCGATCTTGAAAAGAAAAAGTGACAGATTGCAAATTGATCGCCATAAAATAGCTCCTTCATTCTAAAAATAATTGTTCCCTCTTTCACATTCTATGCTATACTGATTGTTGCGAAAAAAAATAGAAAGGGATGCATTTGATGTTCCGTACACTTGTATTTCATGAAATACGGCCGGAAAATGAGCTAAGTGATCAACCACGCCCCATCGAAGTTGCCGATGGCTATCAAGATGCTCTTCCATTGCCGTTATTCAACAGCTGTTCTCATTTTAAACAACAAATTGACTTTTTGAAAGCAGAAAATTTTCACACACTGACTCTGAAGGAAGTCAAAGACTACTACCTTCAAAAGAAACCCTTGCCGGAAAAAGCGATTTTATTGACCTTTGATGACTGCTACCAGTCAATGAAGGAATATGCTTACCCCATCTTGAAAGAAGCCGGCTTCAAAGCAACTGCATTTGTTGTCAGTGGTTGGTTGTTTGCTGATCCTAGTCCTTACCAACCTGCTGTCTCAAAAACATTGAGTCTCTCTGATTTGGACGAGATGAAGGATGTTTTTGAATACGCCAATCATACGACACACTTTCACGAACGAAAAGGAATGATGGGTCGTTCGATGTGGGAATCAGCAGATAAGTTTGCGGCTGACTTAGATCGTTGCAATCAAACTGTAGCTATACAAGATGTTTTTGCTTATCCCTTTGGTTTCTATGATCAACAGACGATCAAAACACTAGAAGCGAAAGATTTTGTCTTGTCATTCACGACGATTCCAGGGTTCAACACCCTAGAAACCCCACCTATGGAATTACGAAGAGACATCATTCCCTTCTCACTGGATAAGACATCTTTTGAAGAATTATTCAAAAAGACCCATTAAGAACATTCCTTCAGGGAATAAATAAGAAAGAGGAACGAAAAATGAAAAAAACCCTTTTATTCACTTGCTTATCAATATTGGCTTTAGGAGTTGCTGCTTGCGGAAATAATGCAGATTCCACTTCAGAAACTAAGACAACTGACACCTCTGCGACAACAGCTAAAGTGACGGATCAAACGTTGAATGTGGGTATCTTGCCAGCAGAATCTGCGATCCCGATTATTTTGGCAAAAGAAGAAGGCTATTTTAACGATTTAGGTTTAAATGTAGAGATCAAATCCTTTACTTCTCCGAACGATCGCAATGTCGCTGTCCAAGCAAAAGAATTGGATGCAACTATCAGTGATGTGATGACGGAAGCAACTTTTAAACAAAATGGCATCGATATGACGATCACTTCAGACATTTTAGAAGATTTCAAAATCTTAGCATCACCAAATTCAGGCATCACGGACATGAAAGGATTGGCTGATAAAAAAATCACGCTTGTACCGAACTTCATTTTAGAATACATCATGGACCAATTTGCTGCAGAAAATGATTTCACTTATCAAGTCGTTGATATTGCTTCCTTTGCTGCCCGCTCCGAAGCCCTATTAAGTGATCAAGTCGATGGCGCTGTCTATACAGAACCACAAGCGAGTATGTTGGCTGCTCAAGGGGCAGTCGTACTAGGCAGTTCCAAAGAAGCTGGCATCAAAGGTGGTACCTTGCAATTTATGACTGACGTGGTAAAAGATCGTCCTCAAGATATTGCCGCATTTTATCAAGCTTACGATCGAGCAATCGATTATATGAACACCCACAAAGCTTCTGAATATGCAGATATCTTAGCAGATTATCAGTTCCCAGATGCCATGAGTACCTACTTAGATAGTCAAAAAGAAGACTATCCTTATGCTGCCAAAGTCCCACAGGACCAACTAGACAAAATCGTTGCTTGGACTAAAGACAAAGGACAAATTGATCAAGCTTACACTTATGATGAATTGACGGACTTCAGTTTCTTAGCCAACTAATTCAGCCCTTTTCTTAACAAGAAACAACACTCGGATCAATCAAAAGACTAGGCGTTTTTGCCTTAAGTGTCCTCTTTGATTGATCCAAGATTTTTTATATAGTCGTTTGCTTGACGAATAGCAGAACACCGCGTATCATTCACAACAGAGTTGCGATTGATACACGGTGTTATTCACTCTGCTGAAACGAGAAGAATCAAAACAAAAGGAAAGGCAGAAAATAGACTATGCCCAAAATTGATCTTTTTTTATTGCAGGAAACAGAAGAGTCAAAATTTTATGAAAATTTAACCCAACCGGAATATTGGCTGCAAGCCTATGAACAGCTCCATGGCGAACCACTCGTCATCCAATGTTCTGTTTTGACTGAGAGTATTTTGCCGTTCATCAATCACCCACTTGTGCTGGACCTTTTACAGAAAGAAGATTTAGCCTGTTTGCCTTTAGTTTTAGCTGAAAATAAACTGTATTGCAAAGGCCGCCTTCTTACGATCAATGAATGGGAAGAACTTACTCATGTTGGTATCTCGATTCAAAGAGCAGACTAATTTCTGATCACAGCTGACTATGAAGTTCACACCAGTCTCTTGCTAAAACTCAATTGAGACAAGAAAAGCTTGCTAAACTGGTGTACCTGTCCGGTCAGCAATTGCAATCGTTCATTGTCATACTTTCTGTAAAAAATCAAAAATGAATGAGGGTGAAATCATGGAAACAATGACTTTTGAAGAATTAATCCAAATCAACTGTTTTTCTGAAGACAAAGAAGAACAAAAGAAAGCTGCTGAATTGTTAGAATATCGTTATGGTTGTGAGATTCGTTGTGGCGAAATGGACCAAAGCGTCCGCTTTGCCCATCACGCTCGCGGTTGTACAATTGTTGCTGCAAAACTTTGCGCCAACGTTGTGATTTTCCAGAATGTAACGATTGGTTCCAATCAGCGCTTTAACCGAAAACAGAATGCCTGGGAAAATCTGGGTACTCCTATCTTAGCAGAAAATGTGATCGTTGCAGATGGTGCCAAAATTCTTGGCCCAGTCATCATCGGTGAAAATACTGTGATTGGAGCAGGTGCCATTATCACTAAGGACATTCCTGCCAATAGTGTAGCCTTTGGCGCCAATCAGTACAAACCAAAAAATCCCGACTTCGATCTTATCATCAATGACCAAAACATCTCTGGAGAAGAGATCCTGCGAATCAATGAAGAACGCGTAGCTGCATTTAATCAGTCACATCAACGCTAAATCAATGTTCATCTAGCAATCAATGTCGTTATCAAGCGGCGTTGATTGCTTTTTTTCTGCTAGCGGATCACCTGATTATCGCTAGCAAGACAACCAAGGAATTATAAGCAATATGAGCAAAGACTGACTCCCAGAGATTTTTGTTGCGTAAATAGACGATTGTTAGCCAAAACCCAATAATAAAGTACGGTATTAACAAAAAAATTTTACCATTTGCATTAACAATATGTGCCATCGAGAACCACAACAGACTGCACAATGTCGTAAGAATTCTCAACCATTTTTTCCTGCCGGTATAAATGAGCGTGTAGCGATAGAACATTTCTTCGAACAATGGGCCTACTACTAATGCACCTAAAAGAAAAGGAAGCGATCTTTGAGACGGTGGATAATGAAAAATCATTGAACGCTCACCCGGAAAGGCAATCAGGTTGAAGATAACCGTGGATAAAATAATCGCTGTAGGTGCCAGCAAGCCTATTTTTATCAATGAGAGAACCTTCAGTTCTTTTAAACGATCCAGTAAATACCTGTAAAAAAGGAGCACAAAGAAAAAAAGCAGCAATAGCTTGGCGCCTAATTCATGATAGCTCATTAAAAACTTTGCATAAGAAGAAGGAATACCGTGTATGGTTATCCCTTTCCAGATAATAACAGCCAAAAGAAAAAGTAGTTTCTTCAAGTCTCCACCTCTTTTTGAGTAATTTCGATAGCATAGCCCGATACCTTACTTCACATTCAGATGATAAAACGCCCCTTTCCGATCCCCGCTTTCTCATTGACCGGCTTTTGAACGTTTTTCAGATCACTTTCAGTATTTTTTTAACTATACCATAATTATACATATTAATAAAAAAACAAACAACATTCATCCGAGAGAATGAATGTTGTTGAACCTTGTCACTGACTGATTTGTTTTTTAGAACGGACAGAAAAAGACCGTTCTCGTGACCATGAGATGGCACCGGATAACAAAAATAAGCTAATAACCGTTCCTTCTCTTACAACCAGTGGAAATGAAAAAACTGTAGAAAGGCCGATTGATGTAAGGACACACAATACATCGATTCCATAGCGGTACTGTTTAAAGGAAAAACGACTTCTGTCTGCCATCAGTTGACAAAAATTTTCAATCGGAAATTTCAAGTGATTGAGTCGCAACACTTGTCCCGTAGCCAGTCCCGAAATCAAGGTTCCGACAGTAAAACATAGAATTTGTGACGCATGATTGGGCAACGTCAGTTTAGGTAGTACGCCATACAAAATGCCATTGACTAAATTACCAAAGAAAAGCAATGCTACCACCAGAATCAAATAGTTGCGCCACTTCTGATAGCGGCTTTTGTGACCATGATCTAGTCCCCAGCAAGTCACCAAGAAGAGCAAATTGATGGCTGTTGTAATGGTTCCGACTTTGATTCCTGTGATTGTAGATAGTGACACATTCAAAGAATTAAAGCTGCTTACACCAACTGCTGCTTTAATCGTTAAGCTGATCCCTAATGCGCTAATACCATAGAAGACCAGTGACCAAAAAAGGGTTCGTTTCATTTGAGCACTCCTTTCAGTTGTTCCTCCATTATGTGGTATGCTAAGAAAAACAACTAGGAGATATCTCCCAGAAAGAGAGAAAAAAATGAAACGAACCCTTTATCCTGTTGCCAAAAAGTTTCATCAATTGGACTTGCCTTTTTCCACTGAAACATTGCAGCAATCGTATATTTATGAATTTTCCCATAATGAAATCATTCAAGAAGAAGCCGGGATGATCACCCACTTGTACGTGATTCTTCAAGGAAAAGCAAAGATCATTAAATCTCAAGCTAATGGCAAACGATCGATCTTACAATTTTTGCATCCCAAGGATTTCATTGGGGATTTGACCTTAGTCTCCGCGGAAAAGACGACCAAAGAAGTTTTAGCCATCGGTCCGACGGTTTGTTTAGCGATCCCCATTGATCATGCCAAGCAAGTGTTGATGGAAGACATTGGTTTTGTCAAAATGATCAGTCGTTATATTGGCGATAAATTAATTAGACGGATGGAACATTTTACCATCAATCAGACCTACCAATTGAATTATCGCTTGGCACTTTTGCTTTTGGAAGTAGCTGTCGCGGGAATTTATCAAGAAAAACTGACCGAAACCGCGGAATATCTCGGGGTCAGTTATCGTCACTTGACCTACACGTTAAAAACATTCAAAGAAACGGATTGTGTTTCTCGTGAATCCGGGGGCTACCGCATCAATGAAACAAAGCTTAAACAATGGATTCAATCGATACAGAACTAGCTGACTCCTATGTTCTTTTTCCCCGTTTCTTAGCTGGTTGCTCCTACTTTTTCGCTAGGTTGAGAAGGGCCACAGTTGAATCGCCAAATTGCCAGCCCCTGAGAAGACGATTTGATTTTGCTCTTTTTGCGGATATAGTCTGGAAGTAAAGGTATACTCGCCGTCGTTTAGGAACACTTCAATCGATGAAGTGTCCATGAACACGTGGATCTGTCGTAGCTCTGGCAGTTGAATGCTTCTCTTTTTTCGGCCATAGCCGGAAGGACCATGAGAAAGCGAAAAAGTTTGCCCATCATAAGAGAGGGTCGTGTCTTGGCGCAAGCGAATCTGCAGTTTTTCTCTCTGCTGGGTTAGCTCCACCTGCAGTTCATAGACCTCACCAGCTAATTCCGGAGCGGCAAATGTATCCTTTAACTCGACGTTCCAAGAAAGATGCCTTCCCCGCAATTTTTGCTGTTCTGGCAAGGGTTGTTGGAGCAATCGTTGCCCGTTGAAGCGCAATTCTCGCGGCAATGTCGCCGCATGCTGCCAGCCTCGGGAAACGGTGGGATTCGAATATTCAGGGCTGGTGTCCCCTAGACCCATCCAGCCCCATAACAATCTACGTCCTTTTTGGTCCAAGAAGGTTTGCGGAGCATAGAAATCAAAGCCCCAATCCAATTCTATGAACTCCGATGTTGGCTTAAATTTCAGGTTTTCCCAATCGACTTCTCCTAATAAATAACCAGACTGGTATAAATTATTGAAAGCATATGCCTGTGGATCTACTCCTTGTGGTGAAAAAAGGAGGATATCTTGTCCGTCAAGTTGAAAGAAATCAGGACATTCCCACATATAGCCCAGTGAATAATCATCCCCAAAAAATATCCCACGATACCTCCATTGGGAAAGATCCTCGGATTGATAAATCAAGATCTTTCCTTCGCTTTCCCGGGTTCGAGCCCCTAAAATCAGATAATAATGTCCCTCTTTTTCAAATACTTTTGGATCCCTGATATGATCGGTAAACCCTGCAGGATAGGCTTCATGCGGGATCACTACTTCTTGTTTTTCAATCGAATACCCATCACTGATTACATGGACCGTATGTTGTTCTCTGCCACTAAAAGTATAATCATGGTCCCCTTCTTTTTTCACATTTCCGGTATAAAAGAAATGGATCCGATCATCCTTTACAATCGCACTGCCAGAATATACACCATTTCGATCATAGGAATGTTCCGGTGAAAGAAAAATTGCTTCTTCTTTGAAATCTACCAAATTAGTTGAGGTTTTATGCCCCCAATGAGGGGCTGCTTTTCCTTCAGGATTTAGAGGAACATATTGGTGATAGAAGTGATAAACTCCATTAAACTGACAAAGTCCATTGGGATCATTCATCCACCCGGTTTCCGGCATCAAATGAAAGTGCAGTCGCCAGTCGTCTTGGGCGATCTTTGCTTTCAGTTCCGCTTGTTTCTCCAATTCTTGATCGGTTTCTTTGGCACACAAATCCATCTCCTACTTTCTTTTCGACAATTTTCTATTCAGTTTCTATTGCGCTTACTGTTTGAAGGTCATCCTCCATCGTGGTTTCTTCATTCAATTCAGCAGAAATCTTTCTTCGCTGCAGTTGAACGCAGGCAAAGCCTACACTAAATGCTATCAGGATCACTGCAATATATTTCAACATGGCGCCGAAATCTCCCGTATACAACAGCAAGCCAGGAATAAATGTGATACCCATTCCGGTTGCTGCCAATTGGAAGATGTAGGTCATCAAGCCACCAATCGCACCGCCAACCATGCCAGAAGCAAAAATGCGCAAGGAACGAAGATTGATCCCAAACAATAAGGGTTCCGTAATTCCGAACAAGGTTGGTACAGCTGCACTAATGGCATTGGAACGTTTCACTTTGTTTCGGTAAAGGAAAGCTGCTGCAATCGCTGCCCCAAATTGCCCTGCCATACTCGCTGTTCCCAAAACTTGCAGAACATTCTCTCCTGAAGTATTCAATAAGCCAAGCTCGATGATGCTCAATGAGTGATGCAGACCAGTAATAACGATCAATTGCTGAACCGCTGCATATAAGATATAGCCAATCCCAAAAGGCGCTTGTACGAGGTAAACAATGCCGTTGATCACTGCTTTTTCTGCAACTTGCAAAATGGGCCCTAATGCAAACAATACTAATGTCAGCGTTACTACGATAGTCAAAAATGGGGTGACGACTAAATCCATCATTTGCGGCACAAATTTTCTAAAACCTTTTTCTAATTTGGAAACAAGCCAACCAACAATAATTGCGGGAAAAATCGAACCTTGGTATCCTGAAATAGAAAGACCGAACAAGTGAAGGGGCTGTGCATCGCCACTGGCAACTACCCAAGCATTGGGTAACTGAGGTGCTACCAGCATCAACCCAACAACGATCCCGATGATCGGATTACCGCCAAATTTTTTGGTGGCGCTGTAAGCAATCAATACCGGTAAGAAGGCAAAAGCCGTATCCGTTAGCATTTCAAAAAGCGCGTACCAGTCCGCACTAAACGGAACCCCTAATTCAACTAGCAGACCGCGGATCCCCATCAAAAGTCCGGTTGTAACTAATGCCGGAATCAATGGCACCAACACATCAGAAAGAGTACGAACAACTTTCTGAACCGGCGTCAGATTGGAATAAACATCTTCTTTAAAGTTTGCTTGCTGTTCTTTGCCCATTGTTTGAGCAAAAGCCTCATAAACTTCATTTACCTTTCCTGTACCAAAAATAAATTGATGCTGTCCTGTATTAAAGAAATAGCCTTTGCTTTCAGAAATGTTTTCTGCCTTTTGCTTGTCTAGCAACGAGTCATCTTTCAAAATAATGCGTAGTCGAGTGGCACAATGCTCGTAATTTTTGACATTCTCCCTACCACCCACTGCTTGGAGCAACTGATCAATGATGATTTGATCTTTCATTTTAATTTTCCTCCATTTCAACTCACTTCATTTTGTGGAACCGGTTCTACAAACACAGAGTAACAGAAACCGTTTGCAAAATCAACCCGTTTATCAAAAAAAAGGGACGATGACATAAGTCATCTTCCAACAAGTTAAACCGAACCCTATTCTAATGCGATAGATCCCTCAGACTTTTGCGACGAGGAGCCACTGCACCGCAGGAGCAATAAAAGGAACTCTGACATAAGTCATCTTCCAACAAGTTAAACCGAAGCCTATTCTATTGCGATGGATTCCTCGGACTTTTGCGACGAGGAGTCCCTGCACCGCAGGAGCAATAAAAGGTAAGGTTCGGATAGTGTTACTTGTCGGAGACTTATGGCACAGTCCCTTTCACGAAGCATTATGGTATTTGTTTTATGGGTATCGTTGATTGTTTGATCACCAGTTGATTCGGCAACTTGATCAATTCTGGCACTTGAACTTGTTGGATCAACTTCTGGATCGTTTCCACTGCATCGATGCCCAACTGGTGGTAAGGGTAGTGAGTAGTCGTAATGGTGGGAAAGACATAATCGGTCGAGTCATAGCCGCCAAAACCACTTAGTGAGAAATCCTCTGGTACTTTTAAACCTAACTCGTTGGCTGCTTTCAATACCGCAACAGCAATGTTGTCCGTGGCACAAGCTAAAAAGGTTGCTTGATTTTTTTTCAGAAACGAGCGCGCTTTTTGATAGGTTTCACTTCTGGAAAAAGACGTTTCGATAAAAGCCATTTTGGTCCCTTCCCTTTGCGCGACCACATCGGTAAAACCTTTTTTTCTCAAGATCCCTACTGCTTCGTCTTTTTCTGTCACCCCGATAAACAAAAACGAGCGATGGCCGAGATCAAGTGCATACTCTGCCAGTTTCTCTCCTGCCAGATAATCATCATGGACAATCGAATGGATCCCTTGTAGGTGTTGGCCTAGCATCAATACAGGGACGGTCAATTGTTGCAAGACTTGTGCCAACTCACTCGTGATCTCTCTGGCCAACATAATGATTCCAGCAACTTTTTGTTTGACCAACATCTCAATATTTTCTAATTCCCGCTGTGCATTTTGATTGGAGTTGGTGATCAGTAATTGATAACCGTTTTTTCTAGCTGTTTCATCGATTCCCTCCAAGACACTGTTGGTGGAAGGCGAGTCCAGCCTTGGAATGATCACTCCCAGCAGTTTTGTGTCTTGTGCTTTTAAACTACGGGCAAACGTATTGGGCCGATAGCCGGTCTCTTCAATAATTGCATCAATTTTTTTACGGGTTTGCTCGCTAACATATCCGTTATTCAAATAGCGGGAAACGGTGCTTTTCGCAACCCCAGCTTTTTCAGCGATATCTTTAATCGTTACCGTTACCATAGTCACCCTACTTTGCTTTTTCTTTTATTATACCAAGAACTGAAACAAAAATAAGCACTGATTCTCTTTCAGATGTCGTTCACTTCATCAAAAGACAGGAAGCCACAAAAAAAGACGCTTGCTACTCATGAAAGAGCCAGCAAGCATCTGTTTATTTCTCGTGATCAAACGTTCAAGATCCACATAAAACCAATAAAGACAAAGAATAGTACATACATGATCGGTGAGACTTCTTTACCACGTTTGGCCGCAATCATTGTGATTGGATAGAAAATGAAACCTAGCGCGATCCCGTCAGAAATACTATAAGTCAAAGGCATGCCTAATAAAATCAGAAAAGAAGGAATCGCGATTTCCATTTCATGCCATTTGATTTCTCTTAGTGATTGCGCCATCAATACCCCAACTACGATCAGTGCGGGTGCTGTGACTTGAGAGGTTACTACTGATAAAAGTGGAGAAAAGAAAAGACCAAACAAGAAGAAAATCCCGGTCGTCACAGCTGTTAAACCAGAACGTCCGCCGACAGCGATCCCTGCTGAAGATTCCACATATGCGCCTACTGGAGAAGTTCCTAGTAATGATCCAGCCAACATCGCTGTCGAATCTGAAGCCAATGCTTTCCCCACACGAGGCATCTTATTGTCTTTCATGAAACCTGCTTGATTGGCTAAGCCAACTAATGTACCGGCAGTATCAAAGAAAGTTACCAATAAGAAAGTCAATACGACGACCCACATTTGCAATGTGTTAATATCACCGATATGCTTCAATGCAACTAAAAAAGTCGACGAGATACTTGGTGCTGCCGAAACGATCGAACTTGGAGCTTGGATCAAACCTGTTACTAAACCGAGAATGGTCGTTGCGGCCATTCCGATGAAAATTCCACCGGGTACTCGACGAACCATCAACACGGCTGTGATGATCAAACCAAAGATCGTTAACCAAGTCGTTCCTACACTAAGTGACCCTAATGCAACCAAAGTTGAATCATCAGAAACAATGATCCCACCTTCACTCAGACCAAGAAAAGCAATAAACAAACCAATCCCGCCAGAAATTGCATATTTTAAATCGGAAGGAATCGCATCAATGATCATTTCACGCAGTTTAAAAATCGTGATTGCAATGAAAATCAGCGAAGCGACAAAAACACCGGCTAGTGCTGTTTGCCAAGGTACACCCATTCCGATACAAACGGAATAAGAAAAGAAGGCATTAATTCCTAATGCTGGAGCTGTTGCAATCGGATATTTTGCCAAAACCCCCATTAAAATACAGCCCAAAGCACTTGCTAATGCCGTAGCGGTAAAAACGGCACCTTCATCCATCCCCGAAGCGCCAAGCACTGTGGGATTGACAAAAAGAATATAGGCCATCGAAATAAATGTCGTAAACCCTGCCAAGAGTTCTCGCTTGATGGTGGTGTTGAGTCCATCCAGCCCAAAATACGAGTGAAGCACATTTTTCATTTTTTGAATCCTCCATTATTCAGAGAGCGTTTTTTCCTGCTGTCTGAATCATTATTGAAACAACGAAATCAATGATATACCAACTTCCTCTTCAAGTAAACAAACTTTTCTAAAAAATTTCAGGACGTTTTTCATTAACACTGCAGCTGACAAAAATCAAATTCTTTCCCTGAGAAATGCCTCGTACTTCTCGATTGTACCACCGGAATAGCAAAAATAAAAAAAGTCTGTACTGGCAGAAACAAAAATAAGCAGCCAAAGAAGGAGACTCGTTTCTACAGATTTTCTACAGAAACGAGTAATCTTACCTGACATACCAAAAGGCCAGGTTTTCTTTCGCTGACTTATTTGTTTAGATTGTCGACTTTGTCTGTGAATGCTTAATCCACAAAAACTTGTTTTTCTGACATCAAGATTTTCAATTGTTCTGCTGTCGTTCGTTTTATTGACAACGGCGGCAACTCTTCCAAGGCAAAAAAGCCACTGGCAGAGGTTTCGCTATTTGTCACAAAAGAACCTGCTTGGATCGAACAGGCAAAGACGAACTTATAATATTGAAACAATTGCGGAATATCTTTCCGCAAATTGGTGTCAAATACAGCCGCTAACTTGTCGACTGCAACTACCAATCCAGTTTCTTCCAACACTTCTTTAATAACATTTTCTTTCGGTGATAGCCCGACTTCTGCATAGCCACCAGGTAAAGACCACTCTTTGGTATGGATGTCTTCCACTAGTAAGACTTTATTTTCCTGACGAATCAATGCCCGGACATCCACTTTTGGTGTTGGATAGCCTTCATTGGTGTCCAGCATAAGTTTGAGCTCATGGAGGGATTCCCCCGTTGATTGACTCATTAGTGCCAAAACAATTTCTTTCATTTCTGCATAACGCTCTTGATCATAAATATCTTTGCCATAATAAATACCGGCATCCGCGATCGCTAAGAGTCGCTGATACTTTTCAAAAATCTCTTCCATTGGATTCCCTCGCTTTTTTGTGTCATGTACTCTTCTTTATCATAATGGAAATCTAGTCAGATAGAAAGCCGAGCAGTCAGCGCCAAAAACACAGTCCTTCATGGAGAGATGCCCAATCACTCATTCTTTATGATAGATCATACTTTGCTGGATCTGCTTTAACGCAAAGTCCATCAGAAAAATCAAGCCCATTGCCAATAAACTACCGATCAAAATGCCTGAAAAACGCCAAGGAATCAAGTGCAGCGGCACAAAACTACTGCCGATGGTCATCAATAACAAGACTTGCGGATTGGTAAAGAAATTGGCGATCGTATAATTGATGGGCATGAAATACTCCGTCAACACATTCAATAGAATCAAGATAGCCGCTTTCGCTTCTAAAGGCAGATCCAGCGCCATCAATAAGAACCCTAGCAAGATCCCCACAAGGCCACCTAGTACCCTGCCAATCGTTCTTTTTTTGATATTTTCCATATGTTCCCCTGCCAGCACTGCGGCGGCTGAGATCAAGATCCAGTACCCATTACTTCCCCTTAATAAATAGCCAGTATACGTAGCGATAAATAAAATCATTGAAAAATGCAGCGCTTTTAAAATCATTTCTGGTTGGTGATACAGTGCCACGTAATATTTGTCAGTAAGAGAAAGCTGCTGAAAACGATCTTTAGGTAAACGAAACGGCAATCTTTCGGCAGCAGAAATCAGTAACCCTGCTGCTAATGAGCCGACTATGCCATACAAGAGGTAAGAACTTTGATGAAGAATGGCGAATAATGATTCAGTGATATTCTGGGCATGATGGTGAAAATTGAATCCTGTGGCATACAGCATCAGGACAAAGAAATAATCTGGCTTGGGTAAACGGTAGATTTTGGAAAGTAAAAAAGCGGTAAATGATAAACAGCCAATGATAAATGGGGCACTCCATGGGATCAATGACGTAACCGCGCCTAGGATAAAGGCACTTAATAATGCAGCCCCATGAATAAGAATTGCTTTGATATTGTAGCTGAACGAACGGTGCTGAAAAGCCAAATAAGAAAATGCCCCCATGGCCCCTACCGAACAAATCAGCGGGTCCTTTGTTAGGATCCCAGTAATCAAAGGCACAGCCATTGCAATCCCAGAACCTAATGGGCGTAATAGTTTCGTAGTTAAAATCACGACATTCCTCCTCTTGCCATTATGACCGGCAAATTTTTTATGTATCTCTCTTGTGGTATTTTTGTTGTATTTATCCTAGAGCATTCTTCTTAGGAACGAGTGTGATTGGGCAAACGTTAATGAAAAAAATTGGTGTGGCAAAAAGCGGGGCAGGCTTATTCTTGGAGACATCCACGTGCAAATGACTAGCAGCGAAATCGACCTTCCTAATCAATTATAGGAATGAAAACAGAAAGATGCAAATTTTTCAAGAAATTTTCCGCAAAATATCTTTTCATTCTTGATTCATCTTAAAAGACATCCCCTTCCACAGAGCAAAAAGGACAGGGCTGGCAGTAAAAAAGACCAAAACATTCTGAATCCACCAAATGATGGCTTCAGCTCGTTTTGATCTAATCGGATTTTTCTGATTGGCTAGAGGGCTTATTTTACAGAGGCACTCGCGACGGCATCGACTGCAACAGCAGGTGCAGCATCCGCTGCACTGGCTGATTCTGTTTGGTCTTTTACAGAAGCACTTGCAACAGCATCTGTTTTTTCTTCATGAACAGAAGCACTCGCGACAGCGTCTGTTTTTTCTCCATGAACAGAAGCACTAGAGATAGCATCTTCGTTTCCCACCAATTTTTGACCGGTTTGTTGCAAATACCATTCAATAATCGGTTTGAAATCTAGAATATACTCGTTGATCCCTGCATATTCGCCATTTTCATCGTGCATGGCTTGGTAATTATGGACGATGTATTTTTCTGGAACCTGTTTCGGTACATGAACACGAACTGCATCCGTAGCACCACTCCGAAGTTGTTGGATCACCCATTCCACATTTTTATATGATTTTTCAGGATGACAGTTTGCTAATGGATTGCCCACTTGGCCGGGAACACGAGCTGCCAACATGTCCTTGGCTTCTTGACGTAAGTTGTAATACAAGAACTGATTATTGCTATCCGCAAAAGTCAAC
The DNA here is from genome assembly GCF_022711995.1 of Enterococcus sp. Classification (GTDB taxonomy): domain Bacteria; phylum Bacillota; class Bacilli; order Lactobacillales; family Enterococcaceae; genus Enterococcus_D. The sequence goes on along the minus strand of NZ_JALAHI010000116.1, from coordinate 2,450 downwards.
TCCATCGGCATTGAGTCTAAAAAGTAATTGATTTGATCGACGGTCAATAATCCCCGGTTCAACTGAACATAGGTATTTCCAGAAACAGCCCCCACGGCTTCTGCAGCTTTCTCAAGCCATTGATCATCAGACATATCGACACCTTCCACCGTGGTAGCAATCTTTCCAGTCGCATGCAAATCTTCAGGTGGCAATTGTTTAGGTCCAGCTAATGCAGAGACCACATTAATGAATTTGACGAAGCTTGCTAATGTGCTGCCCAGAAAATCAATCGTTCGTTGATCCATCAAATTGCCTTCTTCATCAAACGCTTCTTTTGACTTCCCTAGTAAAAACTCATTGCCTGGCATCACAAGTGCGTTGACCCCTGGGGCATCCAAAATTTGCCGCAAATGCAACTGTGATCGAGAAGTTCCTTGATCATAATAAGAAGCCCCAACCACCATTACGGGTTTATTTTCAAGGGGATGGATCTTAAATGACAACCATTCTAAGACACTTTTCAAACCAGCAGGCACGGTGTGATTGTGTTCTGGTGTAGCAATGATCACGCCATCAGCTAAAATGATTTTTCGATTCAGTTGTTGGATTGCTGGACTGTTCGTTTGGTCATCATCTTGATTGAATAATGGCAAATCTTTGATTTCGACCAGTTCCAAAGTAAAAAGTTCGTTGAACTGTTTTTTGATAAATCTTAATAATTTTCGATTGGTTGAAACTTCTGCTGTTGATCCGACGATACCGATTAATTTCATCTTTTCTATCTCCTATCGCAATTAAATGGTTTCCCAAGAAAAATTTTCTGCTTCGCGTTTATTGGCTTGATGGGCATGCTGTAACTGGCTTGTGATCGTCACGAACAAGAGGAAATCACTAAATAGTTCCCGCAATTTTTTTACTTGCTCTTCTTCTTTCAAACGTCCTTGCTCATCAAAAGCTTGTAATGAATGACCCAAAAGAAATTCTGAACTCGGCATGATCCGTGCTTTTAATTCCGGTGAATCTAAAATCTGCCGCAAGTGAGCCTGCGCTCTAGAAGATCCTAGCGTGCCATAAGATGCCCCTGTAATCATAACGGGCTTGTCAACAAAGGGAAAAATACCATAAGAAAGCCAGTTCAATGCATTGATCAACGAAGCTGGCACGGCATGGTCGTATTCCGGTGTGCTGATGATTACGCCATCTGCCTCTTCAATTTTCTCTGCAATCCTTTTAACTTTTTCTGGCAACTCATGGTCTTCTGGTTTATTGAATAAAGGAAGACCTGTAATTTCGACAAGTTCGATCTCCGCTTCACTGGCAAAAAAGTTTTTCATGAAGTTTAAAAGATCGCGATTCGTTGATCGTGATGAGTTGGTTCCTACTAAGCCGATAAATTTCATTTTAAATATTCCTTTCCAAATCATTCTCTTTGATTCCTGATGTGTGTATTACTTGGTTCTCCTTGGTCACAAGAATTCCTTCTAAGCCAGATTGATTCGTTAGTTGAGCCATTATCTGAGGGAGTGATAGACCGAATAAGCGAGTGGTCCAGATTTCTCCTTCCAACGATGACTGAGAAATAATGGTTAGACTTGCTAAGTCGCTTTTCGTTGGAAATCCTGTTTTGGGATCGATGATATGGTGGTAAACGGAGGTGCCTTGCTTTAAATAGCGTTCATAGATACCAGAAGTCACAAGCGAAGCATCCTTGATTTTGATGATTTCAAGAGACTGTTGCCGTGCTCCTTGGGGATCTCTAATGCCGATGCGCCAAAAACCGTCCTGGTGGTTAGGAGCCGATCCGTAAGTCACGATATTTCCGCCTAAATTGATCAATACATAGGTCGCCTGATTCTGCTGACAGTACATTCGCAATTTATCCGCAATGTAACCCTTAGCCAGTGAACCGAGATCAATCAGCATCCCCTTCTTTGCTAAGAAAACACTTTGCTCTTGCTCATTCAGATGTATTTGCTGTGGATCGGTCAAAGGTAGCAGTGTATTTACTTCTGAGGGTGTGAGGACTTTTGCATCTGTAAATCCGATCCGCCATTTCTGAACAAGCGGTCCGATGGCAATGTTCAACTGGCTGTCTGCTGCACAACTATGATCTTTGCCGATTTTGATCAGTTCAAAAAGTTCTGGATCGACGACCACAGGATGTTGACCAGCTGCATGATTCACCGCCATTAATTCTGAGTTTGCGTCATTGGCGCTAAACCGTGCTTCATAGTCAAGCAACAGGCCTTCTAGTTCTGTTAACAACCATGCTGGATCTTCGTGGGCGACTTTTAAGGTGATGGTTGTTCCCATTTGATAAATGACCCTTGTTTCTTCCCGTAGAACCCTCTGGCTCATTGTATCCCTTCTTTGCTCTAAAAAACCGGTCGTTTGTCCGCGTTTTTTGTAAGTTTTTTCACAATCAAAGAATACTCCGCTAAAACATTTTTGTCAACAAAATTATATAC
>NZ_JALAHI010000115.1 GCF_022711995.1 Enterococcus sp. | reverse complement strand
TTTTCCTAGGGTGCGGTAATCATGATGTAAGATTTCTCCCACTCGTTTACGGCTAGCCATGGTTCCAATGGACACCCGCATTCCGGGAAACCCTTTGATGTTATTGAAGGTCATTGCGGGTCCTTCTTGTGTCGGGCGTTTGACAGTACCACCAGCACCGATGTAGCGATAAACACCAGAAAGTTCAGCTTCTGGATCGATTTCCACATCGGTTTCATGGTATTGCCCAGGTAGTTGTTTTAATTCTTCGATAACTTTACGTAAATCATAGGGTGAATTTGTCATAAATTGTTCCTCCTTTGAACTTGTTACACTCATCATAGGAGGATTGTCATTTTAGAACAATTCATAATCCGTTTGAATATATTCCATTTTGGAATAACGTGTTAATACAATCTGTTATTCGTTATGTACGACCAAAAACGATGGCTGGCTTTTGAGGCGGTGTCTTTTTTGCGAATAAAGGAAAGATAGCTTTTCTCTGTTGGTGTAATTGGCACCACTTGCACTCGTTGATGCCAATTTTTTCCAATCGTTTTTTTCATTAGCAAGGTAATGCCTAATTCGTTTTCTACCATATTCAATAACAGGTCAATCCGAGCACTAGTAAAAAGAACTTGCGGTTCAAAGCCTGCTTTTTTGCATAAGGCAACCGTTGGCTGAAACAAAAGGGTGCTTTCTTCCAGCATGACAAAGGTTTCTGCTTTCAAATCGGCAAGAGAAATCTTTTCTCGGTTTGCTAGTGGATGATGGTTGGACAGGACTGCCACGAATTCATCTTCTTCGGTTAATAAGCAGTCATAATCGGAACAAGGGGCCTCAAAGGTTCGAGCGAAAATCAGATGATTGGCACTTTTATCTAGGAAAGGAAAGAGTTGATTGCCTTCGCTTTCTTTTAATTGCACCTGTACGTCATGGTTTTCTTTCAAGAAACGTGTGATAAGTTCAAAGCCGTGATAGTTTGCCATCGTTGGGATTGTTAAGATATTTAACGAAAGTTCTTTTTGGGTGGCTTGTTTTTCTAGTTCCTCAAACATGGTTTGATAATTTTCCACGATTGCCACTGCAAAGGGGAGGACGGTTTCACCAAGTTTCGTTAAGGTGATTTTCCGATGAGATCGTTCAAATAACGCAATGTTGAGTTCTTTTTCTAATGCAATGATTTGTTTGGATACATTGCTTTGGGTGGTAAATTGCCGTTCGGCTGTTTCGGTATAGCTTAGTGTCTGGGTGAGATCAATAAAAAGTTCAAGTCTGTGGATATCCATTTCTGCTCCCTCTTATCTATTCCATTCTAGAATATTGTATCATCAAATTTGAATTGCTGGAAAAAATATTTTTTGTAGAATAAAACCTGTTGAGCGTAATCACTCATAAACGAATTAAAAAAATCAAGGGAGAGATTGGCATGCCAATTGGTATTATTATTAATGTTTCATCAGTAATTTTAGGAGGAATCATTGGTGGATTTTTAGGGGATAAGCTAACAGAACGATTCAAAACAGAAATAAATATGATTTTTGGGGCTTGCTCCATGGCAATGGGGATTTTTGCGATCGCCCCGATGAAATATATGCCGGCAGTTATTTTTGCTGTAGTACTAGGGACTGGTATCGGGTTGGCGATCCATTTAGGTGATCTTATTAATAAAGGCGCACTGTTGATGCAACGGCCGATCGTAAAACTGATTCCAAATGAAAAGATGAATTTGACACAAGACGAGTTCGTTAGCACATTAGTGACGGTAATCGTATTGTTTTGTGCCAGTGGTACCGGTATTTATGGTAGCTTGGATTCTGGTATGACAGGGGATAGTTCCGTATTGATCGCCAAATCTATCTTGGATTTCTTTACAGCTGCGATTTTTGCTTGTAACCTTGGTTATGTTGTTTCAGTCATCGCGATTCCGCAATTTATTATTTTTTATGCACTATTTTTAATGGCGAAATTCATCTTCCCATTGACTACACCAGATATGATTTTGGATTTTAAAGCTTGTGGCGGTATTTTGATGTTAGCAACCGGATTCCGTATGATCAAAGTCAAAATGTTTCCAACCGCTGATATGATTCCTGCGATGGTTTTGATCATGCCATTAAGTTGGGTATGGGTGAACTGGATTCTTCCATTATTATAAAGACTGAGACCATTCCGCTAATCGATACGTTCCAGCAACTGCGAATCAAGCTTCTTATTTTGTTTTTCCAGCTTCAGAGACGGGCCTTTCAACTGGAATTGAAGAGGGTAAGCTACTAAGATTCTTGAGCAATTGATTCCCGTTAAGGCTGTTTCTTTTCTGAAGTGTTCACTTGATTTGCTAGAAAAAAGCGGAGGCTGACTTGAAGGAAGTGAAAATGGGGAATTAGCGCTAGTTTATCGCTACTGTTGCTGCGGTGATCTTCGCTTTAGAAGACATACTCGAACCAAGAATGGAATCGCCAGTCTTTTTTATAACAACCAAGTCTTAGAGAGAAACAGTGGAAAATAAAAGCAAAAATCATCGGCTATGAAAAAAAAGTCGATGATTTTTGCTTTTGGTCTTTTGCCAAGTGATTGTAGAAACCAGCATTCTCTCAATCTGCCAACAAGGATCCAAACTGTTTTAACGTTTGTAAAGCCATTCTTCTACCTGTTCCTTCTGCTTACTCCGATAAGCCTTCTAATAGAACGAGCCAACGTTCGGCCAACTGTTCACTGCTGCAGCTTACGGTAAAGGATTCCTTCCCCGGCATTTCTACATAGATCTCTGTTTCGGAAATTTTGACGATTCGCATAATAATTCTCCTCCTTATTTCTATTCCTGCACTTTTTTCTTATGACAGTGATTTTGGGTTTCTCAAAAATAAAATACGCCAAAGGATGATAAAAATTTTTTTATTTATCTTTTTTTTGTAAAAACTCCTTTAAGGTAGAAAAATGGCAAGACAAACTCACTTTTGACGCATTCGCTGTTGGCTGACTTCTGCATAAAGATCCTGATAAATCAAACTAAAGCTGCCTCGCTTGCCTGGAAGGTCGTGGAAACAGAAATTCTCCAAAAGATGATTGGTGATAGGAGAATAGGAAAGTTCCAGAAATTCCGTCAGACTCGTATTCGGGCGAATCAGTTGATAACTGTGTTCCCGCTTGAGAACACCGTGAGCGAGAAAACTAATCAGCATGGTTTGTTTTAAGCGGCGGGATTCGACAGAGCAAGGGATTGAAAGCTGATTCTGCAGTTCAATGAATAACTGGGGACCAGCTGATGTCAACGCCATGATTTTTCCGGGATTGACCCAGATGGTATCTTTTTTGGTAGCATTTGTTAACGGAAGCAAGCTGTATTCACTGGTGGCACAAGGAAGTTTATATTGACGTTTGATATTTGACTGGCTGAATAGATGGTAAAGCGTGTCTTTAAATATGCCATAGTCATAAAAATGATAATGAAGAAGGATCTGTTTGATGATGGGAAAAGGCGGTTGAGGAAGTAGCGAGCAATAGTCATGGTAAATGATCAGAGAGTAAGTGAGTTCCTCACTCAGGAAAGGGATAATGGCATAAATTTCTCTTTCAAAATCAATGGTCATCGTTGGACGGATCAAAGCAGCAAGTTCTTGGCAAGTGAGGGGATCAATAGACGTAATAAGTGGTTTGCATTTGCTGAACAGAGGCAGACGATAGGGATCCTGATTGTTTGAACTGGGAGGGGAGTAACATTTCTTCATCGAAAAACTCCTTCATTTCAGATAATTTAACTATAGAATTATCTGACTATTTTTGCAATATAAAATGAATATTTAAGATTGTTTGTTACTTTTTGACAAATAAGGGAAGTTTTCTTTTTGCTATGCTTGATGTACCCGCGGGAAGAACAAGCAAAGGAAGGACTACAATGAAAGAATGGCAAACACTGATGGCCTCGTATGAACGTCTCTTTTACAAAGTATTGATTCGAGCCGGTATTTTTCCCAGTCATCCAGATTTTGACGATTATTTGCAGGAGTTACGACTGCTGCTCTTTGAACGTGCACAACATTATCCGGAGGAAGGTATTTTTCGCAACGAAAATGAAGTGAATTATCTTTTTGGCTTTTTGCTGTGGCGTGTGATCGATTTACAGCGCAAAAGTAAGCGCCACAAGCAGTTGATTCAAACCCTCGCCTCTGAAGTAGAAGAAGCCATTGATTTGAAAGAAGACATCGATAATCATTTGCTGCTGCTTCAGTTTTGGGAATTTTTGAAGCCCAAGGAACAACAAATGTGGCTGGATTGGGTCAATCAAGTGGGAACGAAACAATCCCGTTACTATTACCGTCAGAAATTAAAGGCCCGTTGGCGCCAGTTTCAACAATTAGATGAACCTTGAAAAAAGTTTTCTATGTTTCGCAATAGGTAAACGTTTGTTTACAGACAGAAAAATCTTTAGTTGTTCCTCTTGTTCAACTTATTTTCTTTCTGTAAACTAATCATAAGGAACAAAAGGCATCTTTTGTCTAAACTGTCTTCATCTGGTTGGTAGGTGATTTCAGTATTCGCTGGTACTTGAATGAACTCCTTTTATGATGGACCAAAAGAGATGCCTTTGGTTCTTTTTTTGTTGACTATCTTAGCAGCGTGCTCTTTCCTTAGAGAACGCTGTTTTTTTTAAGAATCCGTCATATTTAGACTAGAAAGCTGGCTTTTATTGGTCATCCCATGAGTGAATTATGAGGAGTATTTTTGTAGTCAAATTCGCTTAGGTGGTCTATACTTTGGCTATCAAAGAAGGATATTGCGGAAGACAATATTCAAGAACTAGTCAATACCTTTTTTAAGGGAATCATCGGAGCATTGTAGGTGAGAAAATTGGCGAGTTGGATGATGGGAGGAATGAAGGTTGGGTAAAATCGATATAGCTAATCTTACGCGGGATTATGGCAATGGCAAAGGGGTTTTTGACCTGTCCTTTTCTGTGACAGCTGGTGCTTTTGGTTTCTTAGGCCCGAATGGTGCTGGGAAGACGACCACGATCCGCCATTTGATGGGCTTTATTAAACCTCAAAGCGGTAGCTGTTTGATCAATGGACTGGATTGTTGGCACGAGCGAGATCAAATCCAAAAAAATCTGGGCTATATTCCGGGAGAAATGACATTCTTTGAGGAGATGACTGGAACAGAAATGATTCATTTTATTGCCAAGTATCGGGGAAGCAATGAAAATGGTCGGGCGAAAGAACTTCTTGATCGGTTTGAGTTAGATCCTAGCGGCAAGATTAAGAAAATGAGTAAAGGCATGAAACAAAAAGTCGGTATCGTTATTGCCTTTATGCACGATCCAGAGATTTTGATTTTGGATGAACCGACAAGCGGATTAGACCCGTTGATGCAGTCACGTTTTATTGATTTAATTACAGAAGAGAAAAAACGAGGCAAGACTATCCTCATGTCTAGCCATATGTTTGAAGAAGTAGAGCGAACTTGTGACCGTATTGGCATCATTCGGTCGGGAAAATTAGTTGCACTGGATTCAACCGATAATCTAAGAGATAAACATCTACGTCGTTATACGGTTACTTTGGCAAATGAACAACAGGCGAAAGATTTTGCGGCCGATTTTCATGGACAAGTCGAGGCTGCACAACCTTGTCAGGTTCAGGTGAGCACTAGTCAAACATTGGAACAAATCTTCATGGATTATTATGGAGGGGAAGACAAATGATCAATTTTGCACTTTACAAACGCGAACTGCGTCGCAGCTTGCTGACTCTGTTGATATTTGGTGCGGTAATGACCCTCTATATTTCGATCATTATCAGTATGTATAATCCAGAAATGATGAAATCCCTTGAAGAGATGCGCAAGATGCTGCCAGAATTAATGTCAGCCGTGGGAATGAAAGCTGGAGCGACCTCATTGTTAGGCTTCATGTCTTCGTACCTTTATGGCTTTATCTTGATCGTCTTTCCAATGGTGTTCTCGATTCTTCGCGGGAATGCATTGATTGCAAAATATGTGGATAGTCATGCCATGACGGCACTACTGGCGGCTCCCATCAAACGGAGGATGATCGTCCTAACACAGATGGCGGTTTTGTTAACAGGGATTGCCTTTTTGATCGTCTATGCCACTGCACTAGAAATCATCTGCGGACTGCAATTTAAAGGGGAGCTTGAGCTTTCAAAACTGTTGCTGTTGAATGCTGGCTTGCTTTGTTTGCAGTTGTTTATCGCTGGAATTTCTTTCTTGGCTTCCTGTGTTTTCAATGATTCAAAGTACAGCATTGCCATTGGTGGCGGACTGCCTGCACTGATGTATGTCTTACAAATGCTAGCCAACACCGGCGGAAATGCAGAAAAAGCCAAGTATTTTACTTTCTTTACCTGGTTTGATCCCAATGCGTTGATCGCAGGAGATAGCAGTGGACTGATCGGTAGTAGCATTTTATTGATCGGCGCATGTCTCCTATTTGCAGCCGCAGGTATCACTTTTTGCAGGAAAGACCTTCCGATCTAGTTTGATTATCAAGGAAAATCACTTCAATCTTACAGTTGGAGTGATTTTTTTTGTGGGAATAGGACAATCAGAGGCTAGCAGATTTCTATTCATCACTATAGAAAAATGGAAACTATTGAGATTGAAAATGATTTTTCTTGAAAAGTGGACGTTCCCATTGTGAGGAAAGATTTCTTAAAAAAAGAAAAGTATAAAAAAAATAATTAAAAGTATATACATATATAAATAAAAGTGATAATATTTGTTTGTAATCGTTTTCTTAATATTATTTAGGAGGAGAAAATATGAAGAATAGTTTTTTGAAAATGGCTGGTTTGGTGACTCTTGTAGGGATGCTTGGAGCTTGTGGTAATAGTGGAAAGACGGATAAAGCAAGCGATGATGTTGAAACGATCACTTTTATCAACCACAAAACCGACTGGGAAGGAAATGGTAAGTGGGATGAATACATGAAGCAATTCAATGAAAAATATCCCAATATCAAAGTGGAAATCCAAACCATCACTGATTATGCTGGACAAGTTAAGACGAGGATGAATAGTGATGAGTATGGAGATTTATTAATGATACCAGGTGATATCAATCCGCAAGATTATAGCACTTTTTTTGAACCTTTAGGAGACAAAGCTAAGTTAGCAGAAAAATATCTTGGTTTGAATGATCGTTCTTTTGAAGGCGTTTCCTATGGAATTCCGACACAAATGAATGCGACTGGCATGGTGGTAAATATGCAGGTGTTCAAAGATGCAGGGATTGATACTTTTCCTAAAACACCAGAATCCTTTATTGCAGCCCTAGAGCAGATTAAAGAAAAGAATCCTGACGTAACGCCTTTATATACCAATTATGCATCTGGCTGGACGTTATCAAATTGGGATTTTGTTCGCGCAGGTGCTGCGGGGGATGCAGACTTTACCAACGAAATGACAACGGATACAGAACCATTTTCTGATGGTAAAGTCATGAATACGATTTATGACACACTGTATCAAGTAAGTAATAAAAAATTGATTGAAGCTGATCCGACAACCACAGATTGGGAACAATCAAAAGTTGATTTGGCAAACGGTCAAATCGCTGTGATGGTACTAGGCAGCTGGGCTGTTCCGCAAATTCAAGAAGCAAATCCGGAAAATGCTGACAATATAACGTTCCAAGCCTTTCCAATGACTGCTGCTGATGGCAAGCAATACATGTCTGTTGGCGGAGATTACAATTTGGGAATCAATATTCATAGCAAACACAAAGAAGCCGCTCGTAAACTGTTGGATTGGCTTGTCAATGAATCCGATTATGCTGCAGACAATGGGGGACTATCCGCTGTGATTGGTGCGGATTACCCACCTGCACTAAAAGATAGTCAAAATGCAGGAGTCGAATTATTAGAAGAGAACCCGGCAGCTAAAGGCAAAGAATCGTTATTTAGTGACATTAATAATCAATCAGAATTAGGGGTAGGTTCCACTGACAATGAGAAACAACGAATCATTGATTCAGCAATTGGCAACAGCTCTGAAACATTCAATGACATTATGAACGATTTCAATACTCGCTGGGCAGCCGGAATCAAAGCAGTATCTGGGAACTAATTTGTAAATAGTAGAAGAGATTGCCCTTGTTTGCCTTAGTTTCCTTATGAGGGATCGACGTGGCAATCTCTTCATTTTAGGAGTGTGAAGTATGAAGAAAATACAGTTGTCGCAAAAAGCTGAAAAACGGTTGATTATTTTTTCTTTTACCATTATTCCCATTTTATTGCTGCTCATATTTTCCTACTATCCATTAATAAAGATGTTTCAATATAGTTTGACCGACTGGAATGGGTACAGTCCCGAAAGCAGCTTTGTGGGAATTGATAATTATCAGACAGTAACCACGAATCCAACTTATTTTGCCGTTTTCAAAACGAGTCTTTATTATTTTATTGCTACCTTTTTCCAATTAGGCGTCGCGTTACTATTTGCGACAATTCTTTCTTTTAAAGTGAAATTTGCTAATTTCTGGAAAGGTGTGCTATTTTTCCCTTATTTATTGAACGGAGTTGCCATTGGGTTCATCTTTCTCTACTTCTATAAAGGTGGGGGAACATTGGACACGGTATTAAGTGGTTTAGGATTAGAAAACCAGATACGCCTCTGGTTGGGGGATCGTTCCATCAATAATATTTCTCTAGCATTTACATCTGTCTGGCGCTATACCGGATTTAACTTTTTGATTTTTTTAGGAGCGATTCAATCAGTCAATCCGGAAATATATGAAGCAGCTGAGATGGATGGTGCAAATCGGTGGGATGAGTTCGTATATATTATTTTACCAAGTATCCGAAATATCATTTTTCTAAACATTATTCTTGGTGTCAGCGGCTCATTAAGTGTCTTTGATATCCCGTATATCATGACCGGGGGATCCAACGGCACCACCACATTTGTGATTCAGACCATCAATACAGCATTCAAATACAATAAAGTGGGGCTAGCATCAGCAATGGCGATTATTTTACTCGTTATAGTCATTATTGTCACCGTTTTACAAAGATGGTTTACACGTGAGAAGGAGGCTTAGTCATGAAAAAAAAACAGTGGACAATAGGAAAAGTCTTTCAATATCTGATCCTTATCTTAGGGGCGATCGTAGCGCTTTTACCGATATTAGTTGTCTTTATCGGTTCATTAAAATCAAATGATGAATTTTTGACAACTGGGGTATTGGCCTTACCTCGTGCCCTTGATTTTAGCAACTATAAGACAGCTTTTGTTAATGGACAAATGCTTTTAGGATTCAAAAATACGGTAATCATTTTTGTAGTCAGTATGCTAGGAAAGCTAACATTAGGTTCGATGTTTGCCTATGTTATGAGTCGATTCGATTTTAAATTGAAGAAACCAATTATGACTTTGTTTATGATGGCGATGTTGATTCCCAGTATTACTGCACAAGTTGCGACCTTCCAAATTATTAATGGATTAGGTTTGTTTAATACCATGTGGGCAGTGATTCTTTTAAACTTAGGTACCGACGTTATTTCGATTTATGTGTTCATGCAGTATTTGCAGGAAATTCCCATTTCATTAGACGAATCAGCGTTCTTAGATGGCGCCAGTTATTTTGGCATCTTTTGGCGGATTATTTTGCCCAACTTAAAAGCACCTATCGTTACGATGCTGATTATCAGTGGAGTAGGAGTATACAATGACTTTTACAGCCCATTTCTTTATATGCCAGATCGAAACTTAAAGGTAATCTCAACTGCACTTTTTGCCTTCAAAGGACCTTATGGCAGCAACTGGCCGGTCATTTTAGCCGGGGTTGTGATTGTAATCATTCCTATTTTGATCGTTTTCTTATCTTTACAGAAATATATATACAATGGTGTGGCAGGATCAGTGAAATAGGAGGGGATAAGTATGGAACAATCGACATCGAAAGTAGTTTTGATCGTAGATCGTTTCTATCGGATCATCAGTAACTCTTTTTATTATTGGCTGCAGTTACTTCGTAAGGGGGTAATCTATGGGTGGAATCCAGCGCTTAGAAAAACCCTCGCCCACAGAGAACTTCAGGAATCAGGCTTTTCTGACTTAGAAGGCAACGGAGCGTTGCCATTAGAAAAAGGTTTGTCTTTCGTGTTTAGTCTTTCTGGCAGTCTTTTGTGGATTTGTCTTCTACAAGTAGAATCAAAAGGGGCTTTGGCACTATTTGGTCTCACGTTCTCAAGTACGTTTCTTCTTGTGACTTTTATTCTCGGAAACTACTATCTTTTAGAGTTGAAAAAGCAAGACACCCTACAACCGGCCCTTGCTTTTTACAAAGGGATAAAAGCAATTTGGCAACAGCCAGCATTTACATGTTTTCTATTGGCAGGCTTCTTACTGCTTTTTGTTGGCTTTTGCTTGAATAAGATTCTTTTTGTTTCTTTCTTACCAGGACTGTACATTGAGCTGCTTTATCATGGAGAACATAAAATGAGAAACGGAAGGAAGTCTTAGATGATTTATGTCAACGGGCAACAGGAATTTCATTTAACAAACAATCAGTTAAGTTACATTTTTCGAGTGACCGAAAAAACTGGTATTCTAGAACAGCTCTATTTTGGGGAAGCTATTCCTCATATGGATTCTTTTTATTATTTGGTCGAACGAGAGATTCGCCCGTCAAATAATTACGTGGAAGGGGATCATACCTCTTCTTTTGAACACATCAAACAAGAAATGCCCTTATATGGTACGACGGATTTTCGTTATCCTGCAGTAGAAATCACGTATCCTGATGGTGATCGGATTGGTCATTTTTGTTATGAAAGTCATCAAATCTCCCATCATAAGCTGCCATTGCCTCATATGCCAAGTACGTCTGCGGAAGAAGGAGAAGCGGATCGATTAACCATTATTTTGAAAGATGTCTATTCATCCTTGACGATTGAAATGAATTATACCATTTTCTTGGACCATCCAGTGATTACTCGACAAAGCCGCATCCATCATCACGATGACTGTGTCTATACACTTGATCGCTTGATGAGTATGAGTTTAGATTTACCAAACGATGCTTTCGATTGGATTCATTTAGATGGAGCATGGGCAAGAGAAACTCAGTTTAATCGAGAGACATTACACAGTGGTATCCAGATGATCTCAAGTACACGAGGGGCAAGCAGTCACGTGCATAATCCATTTCTGGCATTATGCGCAAAAAATTCCGACGAAAATCAAGGCTCTGTGTATGGATTTAGTTTGATCTATAGTGGAAATTTTATCGGACAAATTGAAGTTGACACTTACAATATAGCCAGAGTCCAATTGGGTATCAACCCCTTTCAGTTTTCATGGGAATTGAAAGCAGATGAGCCTTTTGATAGCCCGGAAGCAGTCATGGTTTATACCAGTCATGGCTTAAACGGAATGAGTCAAGCATTCCACGGTTTTTATCGAGAACACTTGATTCGCAAGGAATGGGTCAATCGACCAAGACCGATTGTTATCAATAATTGGGAAGCAACCTATTTTGATTTTGATGAAGAAAAGATTTTAACAATCGCCAAAGAGGCAAAAGATTTGGGCATTGAATGTTTCGTGTTAGATGATGGTTGGTTTGGGCGCAGAGATAATGATGCTTCTTCCTTAGGGGATTGGCGAGAAGACAGACGCAAACTGCCAAAAGGAATCACTCATCTATCGCAACAAATTGAAGCTATCGGTCTGTCATTTGGGCTATGGTTTGAACCGGAGATGGTCTCGAAAGGAACCCAACTCTATGAACAACATCCGGATTGGGTAGTTGGTCATCCCAAAAAGAATATCTCCCACGGAAGAAATCAATATGTTCTAGATTTTAGTCGCCAAGAGGTGGTTGACCATATTTTTGATCAGATAGATGCAATTTTGTCTGAAAGTCAGATCACCTATATGAAATGGGATATGAATCGCTATATCTCTGAAGCCTATTCTCAAACACTAGGGACTAAAAGACAAGGCGAGTTTTTTCATCGCTATATTTTAGGTGTTTATTCATTGTATGAGAAACTCTTGACAACGTACCCAGAATTATTGATTGAATCGTGTGCAGGGGGAGGTGGCCGTTTTGACCCAGGGCTCTTGTATTATGCGCCGCAGACATGGATCAGTGATGATACCGATGCTGTCGAACGATTGAAGATCCAATATGGTGCCTCGATGGTTTATCCTCTATCGGCTATGGGAAGTCATGTATCCGCAGTTCCAAATCATCAAGTTGCCCGAAATACTTCCTTAGCGATGCGAGGAAATGTGGCATTATTTGGGACATTTGGTTATGAACTGGATGTCACGCAGTTATCAGAAGAAGATAGAAAAATCATCAAGGAACAAGTGAATTTTTTTAAAGAACATCGCCGTTTGCTGCATTCGGGCATTTTTTATCGCTTAGTAAGTCCATTTGAGAAGAATGAATGTGGGTGGATGGTCGTTTCTCAAGACAGAAAAGAAGCCCTTGTTGGCTACTACCAAGTGTTGGCAAAACCAAATACAAGTTATCAGCGCTTGCCGCTTAAAGGCTTGACTGAGAATGTCTTTTATCAGCTTTCACTAAAGAATCAGAAACGATCAGGCAAAGATTTGATGACAATCGGCTTGCTTTTGGGAGACAATTACATTGACCGAGCAACAGAATATTGGCAACGGGAGATGCCGGGGGATTTTTCATCACAAATTTTTTATCTGCAACAGGTTGAAGAGTAAAATGGAAATAGACAAAGGGATCGAATAACGATAGAATCAAAGGGATAAGATCGCGAGGGGTGAATAACAGTGAAGAAATATATCTATATCTCGAATGATATTCGAAACCACATTTTAGATGGCACATATAAAGCAAATGATCAGATTCCTTTTGAAAAAGACCTCTGTACTATGTATGATGCAAGCAAAATGACCATCAAAAAGGCACTAGACATTTTAGTATCTGAAGGATTGATCATCAAAAGACGAGGTTCAGGG
Organism: Enterococcus sp.; assembly: GCF_022711995.1. Taxonomy (GTDB): domain Bacteria; phylum Bacillota; class Bacilli; order Lactobacillales; family Enterococcaceae; genus Enterococcus_D. Next base: position 538 of record NZ_JALAHI010000115.1, on the reverse strand, counting down.
ACCTTTGTAAAAGACTTGGCTATTGAAGAAATCGAACGGATTACCATGGCAAACCAATTTCGTGGAACAACTGCTTTGAATCCAGATAAAGAAGTTAGAAGCACGGCAATCAATTTTTCGGTAGTGGTTGCAGATGAAGTGGTAGCCAATAAACTTAATATAGCGCCAGAAAGTTTTGTCTATGACATTTATCGTGCGAGATATATCGATGGGAAACCTAAAGTGATGGAAAAAACGTATATGCCCATTGAGCTAATCCCAGGATTAAAAAAAGAAAATGTCGAAGGATCCATTTATGAATATATTGAAGAAGAGTTAGGGTTGATCATTCAAAGTGGGCATCGGCGAATTTCTGTTAGAAAAGCGACACCTATTGAAGTTGAATATTTGAAACTTAACGAAGGCGATCCTGTCGCTGTGGCTGAACAAATTGCCTACTTTGATACAGGGGCAGCCTTTGAATACTCCATTTCTGTCCATCGCTATGACGAGTTCTCTGTAGAAATGGTTCTTACGAGAAACTGAGCAATCAGTGAGC
>NZ_JALAHI010000114.1 GCF_022711995.1 Enterococcus sp. | reverse complement strand
GGTGAAAAGGTTAAGCAGCTTAATCTATTATATTATAAAAATATTGGATGTGAAAATAGTGAATATTTCTACAGAATTAACGCAGGAAGTATTCGTAACAGAATTATTGAAACAAATGACTTTAGATGAAAAAGTAGGACAATTGAACCAAGTGGGTACCTCGATTTATGGTGGAAAAGAAGAGCACTACGAACAGCTAATTCGATCTAGCTCTGTTGGTTCTTTTTTGTCGATAAAGGAGATAGAAAAAGCCAACTATTTACAGCATATCGCGGTAAACGAAACACGATTAGGAATCCCGTTGTTATTTGCAGAAGATGTTGTACATGGATTTTTAACAACTTTTCCAATCCCTTTAGCAGAATCCTGTTCTTGGAATACGCAACTTATAAAAAAGACAGCAGAAATTGCTGCCGAAGAAGCTGCATCTGCTGGCATTCATTGGACATTTGCTCCAATGATTGATGTCAGCAGAAATCCTCGCTGGGGAAGAGTGGCGGAATCTTTTGGTGAAGATACGTATTTAACCGCTGTGTTTGGATCAGCAAAGGTAAAAGGGTTTCAGGGAAGTTTAACGGGGAATGGCACATTAACTGAGGATCATATCATTGCATGTGCAAAGCATTTTGTGGGCTATTCAGAGGCAGAAGCTGGCAGAGATTATAATACAGTAGATCTCTCATGGTATAAGCTAGCAAATGTTTATATCCCACCTTTTAAACGATTAGTTGATGAAGGTGTGATGTCAATCATGAGCAGTTTTAATTTATTAAATGGTATACCGGCAACAACGAACAAAAAATTACTCATAGATATTCTAAGAAAAAAACTATTTTACTCTGAAGTGCTCATTTCTGATTGGAATGCACTGAAAGAGACAGTTGTTCATGGATTTTGTCGCGACGATAAAGAAGCAGTAAAAAAAGCTGTGGCGTGTCAGTTAGATATAGATATGTCTTCGCTGCTTTATGGTACTTATTTAAAGGGCTTAGTTGAAAGCAATAGTATTAAAGAAGCCGAAATTGATCGAGCAGTTCGACGCGTTTTAAGCTTGAAATGGAGACTAGGATTGTTCGATAATCCTTATCGTTCTTCGGCCGAAAAATACAAAAAAATAGTTGATAAAACAAAGGAATTTCGGAGAACGGCCTTAGAGATTTCTGAAGAATCTATTGTATTACTCAAGAATGATGGATTATTACCACTAAAATCTACCGATAAAGTTGGTTATGCGGGAATTTTTCTTGATGATAGGCAAAGTATGATGGATACATGGGCGTGCAAAGGCGATGAAAAACAGATTGTAACATTAGCTCAAGCAGTGGAAAACAAACAAAATAAAAATTACTTTTTATTACAAAATGCTTTTAGAGACTTTGAGCGGACTCAAACATTTAGTGAGGAGACTCGTTCATGGGTGCGCCATTTAGATAAGGTTGTTTTAGTTCTTGGAGAAAAAGCAACGGAATCTGGTGAGGCTAAATCAAAAGCAATTTTAAGTATCAGTAAGGAACAGCAAAATTTCATACAGGCACTTTCACAGATAAATCAGAATATCGTCGTTGTTTTAATGAATGGAAGACCACTGGTACTCTCTGCCATCATACCTTACTGCAAATCAATTGTTGAGGCATGGCATTTAGGCTGTGAAGCAGGATCAGCGATTTTAAATATACTTGAAGGCGTGGTTAATCCGTCTGGAAAATTAACCATGACCTTTCCAAGGCATGAAGGACAATTACCTATTTATTATAACCATTATAAAACAGGACGTCCTTATCAAGCAGATAAATTCAATACATCAAGATATATTGATTTACCAAATGATCCAGAGTTTTCCTTTGGTTATGGATTAAGTTATACAGATTTTGCTTTAATGAATTATGAAGTTAAAAAACTTAAAAAAAATCAGTGGGAAGTATCTATTGATGTAGTAAACACGGGAGAGATAGAAGGAAAAGAAGTCATCCAATTATATATTGGGGCCCAATATGGCACCTATACACGACCAATGAAAGAACTGAAAGGTTTTAAAAAAATAAATTTGAAGCCTAATGAAAAAAGAAAGGTCGTTTTTAACGTTAATCGAGATACATTTTGTTATTACGATGAAAATTTGAATGAACTATTTGATTCTGGAGATTATCTAATTATGGTTGGAAATAGTTCAGTTATAGATGAAAAAAATACTAAAAGAATCGAGGTTGAAGACTAAATCATGTTTAAAAATGAAGCGGAGAAAATTATTGTCGGTGTTGGTGGCAAAGAAAATATTATTGCATTAACGCATTGTGTTACCAGATTACGGTTCGTATTACAAAATGAAACTTTAGTAGACAAGGAGTCCTTAGAAAATCTAGACGATGTAAAAGGGATATTTAGTGCGAATGGCCAATTTCAAATTGTAATAGGACCAAAAGTTGAAAAACTATACGATGAAGTGATGACTCAGACTAATTTAAACGTTATGTCTAAGGAAGAAGTAAAATCTGTAGCTGCAGAAGTAAATCTGAACCCCCTCCAAAAAATGATTAAAGTTTTAGGCGACGTGTTTGTCCCTATATTACCAGCTATTGTAACGGCAGGTTTATTGATGGGCTTAAATAATTTATTGACAAATCCAGGTATATTTTTTACGAAATCTGTCATTGAAGCCTATCCTACTATTGCAGACTTATCGAGTATGATCAATACCATCGCCAATACTTCTTTTCAATTTTTACCAGCTCTGATCACTTGGTCTACTGTTAAGTATTTTAAAGGCAGTCCATTATTAGGAATTGTACTAGGATTAGTTTTTGTTCATCCAGACTTAATGAATGCTTGGAATTATGGTCAAGCTGTTACAACCGGCGATATTCCACAATGGACAATATTTGGCTTCTCCATTGCAAAAATGGGGCTGCAAGCTCAAGTGTTGCCTGCATTAGTATCTGGATATGTTCTCGCAAAAATTGAAATTTGGTTACGAAAGAGAATCCCGGAAACGATTCAATTACTAGTAGTAGCACCTGTTGCAATTCTAGTTACCAGTGTATTAACATTTGTGTTGATAGCCCCTGTTACGATTGCTATCGGCAACACTATTGTTGAAGCTATCGTATGGCTCTTCAACAAGATACCATTTTTAGGTGGAATTGCATATGGTATAGGGTTAGCACCACTAGTGGTAACCGGAATGCATCATGCATTTTTACCTGTTCATATCCAGTTAATGGCAAATGGAGGAGATTACATTTGGCCGATAGGCGTAATGTCGAGTTTAGCTCAGGGATCTGCTGCAATCGCAATGAACTTTCTAATCAAAGATAAAAAGTTGAAAGGTGTAGGATTAACAGCTGGACTTTCGGCATATATGGGCATTACAGAGCCGGCAATGTTTGGGATTAATTTGAAATATAAATTTCCATTTTTAGTTGCCATCTCTACATCGGGCTTAGTTGGTGGCTTTATGGCCATGCAGCATATTACTGCAACATCTGTCGGAATAAGCGGCATTCCTGGTTTTTTATCTATTCCATTTGAATTCTGGCCATCATTTTTTGTATGTATGGCATTAAGCTGCTTAATATCATTTGGCGCTACTTATTTCTATGGAAAATTCCGATTCACAACAAAGGAATATGAATAACTCATTTTTGCTATAAAGTTAACAATACAACATTCTTACTCATTTCGATTTTCTGAAACTATTGAGCTAAATACCTCAGCGAACCTACTTGTGCTAAAGGAAATAACCAAAAAAAGAGGCTGCCAATCTGACTTGGCACCCAAAGGAATAAATCGTTGGAGATTCAAAAGGCGCAGAACGAAGTATGGCATTAAAAAAGGGCTGAGAGAAAAAGCAGAAGAAGAAATAATAAAGCTAACCAAGTATTTTTAGGAGAATATCCTATGATGAAGGAACACAATAATTCCGTTTTAAAAAAAGAAGACAAATTAAAAAAGTTTTTTTGCACACTATGTAGTGT
>NZ_JALAHI010000113.1 GCF_022711995.1 Enterococcus sp. | reverse complement strand
AGTTCGTTTAGTAAATCCAAGAATTGAGATCGAAGCAGTACCTGGTGTAACCGGGGATGGAGAAGTTATTGCACGTCCAAGTAAATTATTAATTGCAGAAAAAATTGAATTGGTAGGTGGACAAAATGGCTAAACAAGCACCTTTTGTATTGCGGGATGAAAATGGATTTAGTGATGAGACTATTCCTGTTTTGTTTAATGAGAGTGTGGGTACGTTAACTTTTGTGCAGGAGCGTCCTACGAAATTTGTAAACAATGAGGATGGCGAGCGAACGGATGAAATTCGTGCGATTAGTGTTGAGCTTGTAAGTTCAGAACAAAAAACTAACTTTAATGTGGATTTACCGCCAATGTTTAATCTGAGTAGCTTGAACTTAAAATATGGAGATGAAGTCTTATTAAAGGGAGTAAAAGAAGCAACAGCTTGGGCTGTGTTGCCACAAGGAAGTCGTAATGTAGTAGATGCGATTACGGGTTTTTCGATTGTTGCGGAAAGTATGGAAAAAACCGCTAAAACTGATAAGCAAGTAGCCAAAGATAATAGTGAAAAAGGAAAATAAGAGGCGATAACTAATGGATTTCTTATTTGTATATCGCGGGATACGGATTCGACCTTTTCATAAACATATTAACTCCATTTATCGTTTATTATTATGGACTCCTTTTCTACTAGTAATATCTTTTGCTTGTTTCAAGTGGCTCTATAATCCGGTAAATCATTTATTGAAGCAGGGAGAATTAAATGTATTTCCCGTTATTCGATTGTTTATGTTGCCGATTTTGATACTTGCTCTTAGCTATATTATGGTATGCATGTTTTGGCAATGGTCGTTTAAACGGAATGGTTTTTTCTCCAGAGTAGATCATAGAACCCGTTTAGCTAAAATGGTTCATGAAAATCAGTGGATTATTTATGATAATCAGCGAAAGAAGAGAGATTCCCGTAAGAAAGCGAAAGTCATTTACAGGCCAAAAATATTTTATCGCAAGAAAAAGGATCAAATTGCTATTTACTTCCCCTTAGACGGAAATAGATTCCAAAGAGAATTTGAAGAACTGTCATCTAGATTAGAGAAGGTACTCTTTGTTGATGGTATTGAAACGACAAGAGAGAAAGGGTACTTAAAGTTTATGTTTGCTACAGGTGCCCGTTCTAATAGGATTTCAGTTACAGAGATGCAAGTAAAACCTAATAGAATTCAGTTAATGAAGAATATTTGGTGGCGAATTGATAAAGTAAGTCACTGCTTGATCACAGGTGGTACAAATGGTGGGAAAAGTGTGACACGTTCGCAGCTGAAAAGGCTGTGCACAGTAGGTTAAGAACTACTGGAGAACTAATATTTTGATGAGTGGAATGATGGAGTAACGCCTTGAAACGCTCACTCTAAAACTGCGACGTGCAATTTGTCTATGTAATGAGATAAGTTGTGCGAAGCTCGCAGAAGTCGGCAGAAAGTTATCCGTAACAGAACATGCAAATGTAGCTGTGGAAAAGAATTTGGAGGCAAATTCCATAACTGATATGCCGGGGGTCTATAAAATACCTATGGTTAGAATGTCACAATGTGACTGACGAAATTCCGAACGTACGGGTCTATAAGCCGAAGCAATAGAAATGTTGTTGTCCGAATACGGAAGTATACGAGGTTGAGTAAGAATTTTTGCTATGAAAAACCTTATAGTATTACAGGTACTATCTAGTATACAGGCCCAGAGGAACACCTAAGGGTATATGTACAGATAGAAATATTGGAACGTGGAAAGGTTGGAATATGGAGCCAGTTACAGGCTGTGAAATATTGAACTGGAAAAGAATTTATTCTATAACAGTTCTTTATCCAACTGAGAGCGGTGGCACGGTACCGATGAAGCAATGATAATAAATTGTGGAGGGACGGCCACTAGTCGTTAGAGGAATAAAATTAAAAACTATAGAAACTCAAAGGTTCGAGTATGACTAAAAAAAGCGAAATCCAGAAACTGAAAGGAAAGTAGCTGACTTTGACAAATAATCAAAAGCTATTAAAAAGACAAAAAATCCGTAATGCTGAATACTATGACATGCAAAATATTTTTGATGAGCTATATGAACAAAGTAATCAGGGAAGTAAATTTACTCACCTTATTGAGTTGATTCAACGACCTGAAAATATTCGTTTAGCCTACAGAAATATTAGAAAAAATCATGGTAGCCGAACAGCTGGAACGGATAATCAAACAATTAAAGAATTGAACTGTTGGCCAGAAAGAGCCTTAATCGCACATGTTCAGAAGAAATTCCAATGGTATATCCCTAAGTCTGTTCGTAGAGTAGAGATTCCCAAAGGGAATGGTAAGAAACGTTCTTTAGGAATCCCAACAATTATGGATCGATTGATTCAACAGTGCATTCTTCAAGTACTGGAACCAATATGTGAAGCGAAATTCTTTAAGAGAAACAATGGATTCCGTCCAAATAGAAGTACGGAACACGCAATTGCTCAAGCTGAAAAGTTCATGCAAAACATGAATTGTCATTATGTGGTAGATATTGATATAAAGTCCTTCTTTGACAATGTGAACCATGGAAAACTGCTAAAACAGATATGGACGATGGGCATACAAGATAAGAAACTGCTTTCTATTCTATCAAGTATGCTAAAAGCTGAAATTGTTAAAGTTGGATTTCCAGAAAAAGGGACACCGCAAGGTGGGATTATCTCTCCTCTTCTTTCAAATATTGTTCTTAACGAGTTGGATTGGTGGATTGTTAGTCAATGGGAAGAAATGCCAACGAAGACAAAATACGTTCAACGAGTTTATTCCAATGGTACTTTAGGAAAAAGAAGCGAATATCGAGCATTAAGAAACACAAATTTAAAGGAATGCTACATTGTTAGGTATGCCGATGATTTTAAAATCTTCTGTAAAACTCGAACAGATGCAAAACGTCTGTTTGAAGCAACCAAGCAATGGTTAAAGCAACGCTTAGGACTAGACGTGTCGCCAGAAAAATCTAAGATAGTGAACCTAAAAAGACATTATACAGAATTTCTAGGCTTTAAGTTGAAAGTCCACCCAAAAGGAAAAAAGCGTAATGGCTCCCCTAAATTTGTTGTGAAAGCTCGAATGAAAGAACAAGCACTTGCCAAAATACATGAGAAAAGTAAGTCTATTATCAAACGATTACGCCAGACTTACAATAAAGAAGTGGAATATAAATGGATTCAGTTGTATAACGCTCATATCATTGGTGTACACAATTACTACTCCATTGCGACTCATGTAAATCTTGATTTTAAAACCATTGCTTTTGATGTCAAAAAGAGTATCTATAATCGATTGAAGCATAAATTGCACAGAGACGGAGTTATCACAAACAAATATATCAAAGAAAAATATGGAAAAAGTAAGGAAGTTCGTTTTATAAGCGGCATTCCTATTGTTCCAATTGCTTATGTTCAACACAGAGTCCCATTAGATAAAAAGAAGAAAATTAACAAATATACGCCTCAAGGTAGATTGGAAATTCATAAAAATCTTGAAGGAGAGTATGTCAAAAATCTTTATTATCTAATGGGACTCTGTGTTGAACATAAGCAATTGGAACAATAGGAATGCCGCTTATAAAACGAACTT
>NZ_JALAHI010000112.1 GCF_022711995.1 Enterococcus sp. | reverse complement strand
GTTTTCTCCGTGTATTCCCAATTCGTTAAGAAGGTGCCTAGTGTTTCTGTAGCGACAGATGCATGTTTTTCGGCTTCCTTGTTTGAAAAAGATTCCAGTGTTTTTGCTGAACTAACAATTTGACTGTAGATAAGACCTATCAGGGTTCTAATTCGTTGACATAATGATAATCAAGGTAGGGGTTGATCGTATGAAATATAAAAAATTAACGATAGTCGCGCTACTGAGTTCACAACTGCTAGCCTTGTCGGTGGATGCGACGACCGCTGAAGCAGAAATGCAAGGATATGAACAAACGAGTGCGACTATCCAACCTGAAGAAACAGTATCAGAAGACAATCAAATTGTTAGTTCAGCAAAAACACTGGAATCTTTTTCAAACAAGGAAGCCGAAAAACATGCATCTGTCGCTACAGAAACACTAGGCACCTTCTTAACGAATTGGGAATACACGGAGAAAACTGACAAACTAATCCTAACAAAATATATCGGGGCAGAAAAAGAAATCGTCGTGCCAGCAAGAATCAATGGGAAACAAGTTGCTTTAAAAGCCATTGATGAAGAGGTTATTCCAAGAGACATTAAGAAGTTTGCGATTGACGCACAGAAGGATCAAAACGTACAGCTGGAGAGCAAGACTTTGGCACAGGGATTTCGCGGTTGTAGGGATCTGACAGAGGTGGACTTCCGCGGACTCGATACTTCCGAGGTCGTTTCTATGGCGCAGCTGTTTGAGAATTGCTCGAACTTAAAAAGTGTGGATCTTTCTGATTGTCAGACTGAAAAAGTGACAACAATGGAGGCAATGTTCAAAAATTGTTCTGACTTAGCAGAAGTTCAATTAGTCAATCTCAATGTTTCTGCTGTAGAAACGATGAGCCAATTATTTTATGGCTGTGAAAAATTAACCTTCATTGATCTTTCTGATTTTTCTTTGAATGAGCATGTTTTGACTAGCCAAATGTTTACAACGAAGCAACCAGCTGAATTGTTGGTTCTTGCAAAGGATAGTCAATTGTTGGCGCTGGATCCGATTGCTGAAAATCGGCTGCCATTGTCAGGACCAGAACTTCAAACGAAAAGTGGCGATTTTACGAACCACCAATCAATCAAAAAATATTTTGAAAAATGTATCTATCTTCCAGAAAAACTTTCAATGGAAGAATTCGAAACTTTCAAAGCAGAAAATGAACCAAAACGAACTGATTTTGCCACACACTTTGTGGGTTGGGAACCTACAAAAGAACTACCCGCTAACGTAGAGAATGTTTTGGATGTATTGGCTATCAACTATGAGGCAAAATGGCAAGACCCTAACTGGGACTTTGAAGAAACGGAAAGTGAAATTATCCTGAAAAAATATAAAGGGACGGCGACAGAAGTAGTGGTCCCTGGGGAAATTAACGGCAAACAAGTTGTCTTAGCTGATATCAACACAACCGTTATTCCAAAAACAATTACGTCATTCAAAGCAGAAGAAAAAAACAACAAAAAAGTAAAACTTCAAAACTCGGATTTAATCAAAGCTTTCCATAATAATAAAGTGCTAACCGAAGTTGATCTGAGCGGATTAGATACAAGCAATATCACCAGTTTTCAATCATTATGCAAGGATTGCAGCAATCTGAAAACTGTCAAAATGAATGGTTTAGATGTATCAAAAGTGACGAGTTTTCAAAGTATGTTTTATGAATGTAAGAAGCTGACGGAAGCGGATCTCTCAAATCTTAACTCTACTAGCGTAAGCGATATGTCGAATCTCTTTTACAATTGTTATGATCTGGAAAAAATCGATCTATCTAATATGGAGACCACTGCTGTAACAACAATGAGCAAAATGTTTTTTAATTGTTTTATTAACAAAAATATCTCTGAATTGGATCTTAGCAGTTTCCAGACACCAAAGCTTAGCAATACCAATCGTATGTTCAATGGGGCAAAACTACCAAAGGTTCTGCGCTTAGACAATATGGATTTAAAAACGGATGCCGATACTGGAGCAATGTTTTATGGAAGGCAACAGGAGGTCGTTGTTGTCACCGAATCACCAATGTTACTTACTTATAATTTTCAAACAGACCTTAAATCTCCTTTGAGTAGTCTCATTTTTGATGCAAATGGTGGGAGCATTGGAGATCAAAGGGAAGTCCAGTATTTTAAGTCATGTGCGGTTAAGCCAGAGCAATTAACACTGAAGGCTTTCAATCAATTCAAAGATGGATTGGTGCCTGAACGAGCTGAGGCAGAATTTCGCGGATGGCAGTCAAATGAACCAGAAGAAAGTGACTCTGTTTTGGATTTATTAGACTGCACTTATACAGCAGAATGGAAAACCATGAGCTGTAATACATCTAAGGATAACCGGAAAGTCACCACAAGTGGTCCAATTGGTTTTACCTATTTACCAGAGAAATTTAAGCTGCCGAGTGTGGGATTATTTGATTTTGGTGAACAAGTCATTCCTTTTACTAAAGAACAATCGCTGAATATTGGCATCCGCGATATTAGTCGATCAAACAGACATTGGCAACTATCTGGGAGATTGAACTGGAATGGTCAAGCTATTCCAGGGGCAATGGTTCAACTAGATACAGATGCGAATAATTTAAAGAAAAACAAAAATGACAATATTAAGGATTTCGAGCCAACAAGTGATTTGGTCGATGCAGAGGAGGAAGTAGTGTTTGCGGATCAATCAAACGCTACGATCCGATTGGTTGCGAATGAAATAACACCAATTTTTGAAGCCAACCAAGACAAAGTACATGATGATATTTATGACTATAACCTAGGTGAAGCATCCTTGGTGATTCCAAGTGCTGAATATGCGAGAGATGGTTCCGTAGACGCCAATGTAGAATGGCGACTAATGGATGTTCCTCAATAGTTCGCCGGGAAAAATGATTCGACCAAATGCCGGATGCTTGGAAGCCAATAACCTGATTAAAATTGCAAAAAAACTTCGAGGAGTTAGGGGGAAATGAGATGGATATAGTGACACTTGCACGCATCCAGTTTGCAATGACAACGATTTTCCATTTTTTCTTTGTACCGTTTTCGATTGGTGTCGGTCTTGTTGTTGCTATCATGGAAACACTTTATGTAATCAAAAAAGATGAAAAGTATCGTCGGATGACGAAATTCTGGGGGAATATTTTTCTCTTAAGTTTTGCGGTCGGTGTGGTGACCGGGGTCATTCAAGAGTTTCAATTTGGCATGAACTGGTCAGACTATTCTCGGTTTGTTGGTGATGTCTTTGGGGCTCCCTTAGCTGTGGAAGCCTTGCTAGCATTCTTTATGGAATCGACCTTCTTAGGACTATGGATCTTCACTTGGGATCGTGTCAGTCCTAAGCTTCATGCGGCGTTTTTCTGGTTAGTGACCATTGGCTCCATGCTGTCGGCCTTCTGGATTTTGACGGCCAATAGTTTCATGCAGCATCCAGTAGGTTACACATTGAAGAATGGTCGGGCAGAGATGACGGACTTTGGGGCTTTACTAGCAAATCCGCAAGTTTGGTTTGAATTTCTTCATGTGATTGCTGCGGCAATTACGATGGGGGGGATCGTGGTAGCTGGATTGTCTGCCTTTCGTTTATTAAAGAAAGGAGTCGAAAGAGGCTTCTTCAAGAAATCATTGCGTATCGGACTAGTCATTGCTCTTTGTGGTTCATTAGGAGTTTTAGCTGCCGGAGATGCACAAATGAAGTATTTGGTTGAGGAACAACCGATGAAATTTGCTGCAATGGAAGGTGCTTATGAAGACACCGGTAGCCCCGCAGCTTGGACAGTAGTTTCTTGGGCCGATGAAGAGGAGCGCCGAGAAGTTTTCGGGATCAAGATTCCTTACATGCTAAGTATTCTAGCCTTCAATAAACCTTCTGGGGCGATTGATGGCATGAATACCGTCAATCAGGAGCTGATTGAGACCTATGGGGATCGCAATTACTATCCACCGGTGAACACCTTATTTTGGAGTTTCCGTATTATGGCCGGTTTTGGAACATTGATGCTACTGGTTTCAAGCCTTGGATTATACTTTAGCCGTAAGAAAAAACCATGGCTCTTTGAAAAACGATGGTTGCTAAGAATAGTGGCATTCACGTTATTCACTCCATTTATCGCCAATACAGCTGGTTGGTTGATTACCGAATTAGGGCGTTATCCATGGACAGTTTACGGATTATTTACGATTGAAGAGAGTGTGTCACCAAATGTTTCAGCAACTTCTCTTTTGATTTCAAACACAGTATACTTCCTATTATTCTCAGGACTAGGAGGAACGATGGTCTATCTGGTGAAACGTCAGATGAATCGTGGACCGGAAAAGGCCATTTTGGAGGGGGACAGTCAAGGTGAAAGGGATCCATTTGATAAGGAGGCGATTGAAGGATGACGAATCTGCAATTACTTTGGTTTATTTTGATCGGAATTTTGTTTGCAGGCTTTTTCTTTCTAGAAGGATTTGACTTTGGCGTCGGGATGTCCGTCCAGACATTGGCACACAATGAAAAAGAAAAGAACCAGATTATCCGAACAATCGGTCCTTTTTGGGATGGAAATGAGGTTTGGTTATTGACTGCTGGTGGCGCGATGTTTGCCTCATTTCCTTATTGGTACGCCTCTTTGTTTAGTGGATTCTATCTGATCCTCTTACTGATTTTGGTTGGTTTGATCATTCGCGGCGTTTCATTTGAGTTCCGGGAACATTTTCCGGAAGAACGGAAAGGGATTTGGAATTGGACGCTAACCATTGGCAGTGGCATGGTCCCATTTTTCTTTGGCTTGATGTTTGTCGACTTAATCAAAGGGATGCCTCTTGGGGAAGAAGGCAATATGACCGCTACCTTTACCGACTTTGTAAATCCCTTTTCTGTAGTAGGCGGTGTTGCATTGACCTTGTTGTGTTACTTACATGGGTTGAACTACATTGCCTTGAAAACGGAAGGCCCTATTCGAGCTCGAGCTCGGAATTACGCGAGCTTCTTTTACTGGATTTTGTATGTAGGATTGGCAGTGTTTGCTGGAATGCTGTACTTCCAAACAGATTTCTTTGCGCTTCATTTTGGCACAACGCTGGGGCTATTACTTGTAATCATTTTGTTCACAGTGATCGCAACCATCGGTGTCTTCAAAGAGAAAGAACGAATGGCATTTTTTGCTAGCGGTTTGACATTGATTGCTTTAGTGGCATTGCTCTTCACTGGTTTGTTCCCAAGAGTGATGATCAGCTCGATCGATTCAAGCTATGATTTGTTGATCGCCAATGCTTCTTCCAGTCCTTATACGTTGAAGATCATGAGCTATCTGTCACTGACGATTTTGCCTTTTGTTTTAGCTTATACCGTTTGGAGCTATTACATCTTTCGTAAACGAGTGCGGTCGTTATCCTGATCTACAAAGAGAAAAGCAGAAGCGTACCTATGAAAAAGCTGTTGATCGACTTGCGGGATTTTTCCCGCAAGACATCACAGTCAGAAAAGAGGAACCCTTCGTGTCTCTATCGATTATTTTTTCTTCTGGTATTAAAAAGGAGCATACGCAATCAATTAGCGGAAAATAGGTTCAATCGCCTCGCAGAATACCTATTGGCAAAGGATTTCTTTTGCTAGCGAAATGCGGCTTGCAGCCAATTTTCTCAATTAACGTTTGTCAGGGCAAATTTTCTTTATCCTATGAGCCAAATCCTTTGTATTAGTATGTCAACTAGTAGTTAACAATCATTTTCTGTGATATTTCTACGAAGCAACCCATATTCCTTATCGTTTTACACTTTCAGATAAGAAGAGTGCCCTGGCAAATCTTAGTTGAGAAACGGTTGTTCATGAAAGCCGATCAGAAATATTAGCCATCAAGGGAATATTTCTGATCGGTCTTTTTTGCGATTCTCGAAGGAGACCGGCAAAATAATCTGTGTTGGCAAGAAGAGAATCCGCAAGAAATGAGGAAAGTTGAATTAGTGGTAAGGGAGTGGCAGTCGTTTTTTCCGGAGCATTTCAAAGACGTGCATTCCCTTGATCATTTAGCAGTGTTCTTGCGACGTGGTCTAGGGGGGTGACTATATTCATACCTTTTAATCTAGGTACAAAAATGTTAATTGTTGAATGGAAAAAGCGCCTATTATTCCTTAGATGGAAATGCCTATTTTATCTGTCTCCAACAAAAGGTCTGAAGGCTTATTCTTTTTTTATTCATGAATTTGGTCCTATTTATACAAAATAAAAAAAATAATCGATAGAGACACGAAGGGTTCCTCTTTTCTGACTGTGATGTCTTGCGGGAAAAATCC
>NZ_JALAHI010000111.1 GCF_022711995.1 Enterococcus sp. | reverse complement strand
ATATTAATTTAAACATCAAGGAAAAGTTAGGCGGAGGAATGAAGGGTGAAAAAACGTATTTTATCAGTATTGTTAGTGAGTTCCATTGCGCTTACTTCAATTGTAACACCAACACTTGTAGTAGCAGACGACTTTGATAGCAAAATTGAACAAAAAGATCAAGAAATCAATAATCTAAAAAATCAACAAGCTGATGCTCAAGCGCAAATTGAAGCATTAGAAAATGATGTTGCAGCTATCAATGAAAAAGCAGAAGCATTATTAGAGCAACAATCTACTCTAAATGCTGATTCAGCAAAATTGCAAAAAGAAATCGATGACTTAAATGTTCGGATTGAGAAACGAGAAGAAGCGATTCAAAAGCAAGCAAGAGACGTCCAAGTGAATGGACAAAGCACCAATTTTATTGATGCTGTTCTTGAAGCAGATTCATTAACGGATGCTATTGGTCGCGTGCAAGCTATGACAACGATTGTTAATGCTAACAATGAACTGGTTCAACAACAAAAAGCAGATCAAGAAGCAGTTAAAACGAAAAAAAATGAAAATGATAAAAAACTAAAAGAAATTGAAGAAAATAAACTTGAGCTTGAGAAACAAGTAGGCACTCTTCAATCGAAACAAGCAGATTTAAATGTTTTAAAAGCAGATCTTGCTTTACAACAATCATCAAAAGAAGATGAAAAAGCAGACTTAGAAAAACAAAAAGAAAGCTATCAAGCTGAACAAGCACGAATTGCTGCTGCAGAAGAGGCAGCAAAATTAGCTAGAGAACGTGAAGAAGCAGCGAAAACTGAGTCAAGTACAAGCAATACAACAGAAGCAAACAAAGCGAATACCTCAAATGAATCGAATTCAAGTGAGTCAAGTACAACAACTGGAACATCTAACACTGACAATAATTCTGAAACAAACAATTCAGTAGAAAAAGAAACGCCTAAGCAAGATACAGACGTGGATGAACCTAAAAATAATACAAATGTTCCTTCACAATCTGTAAATGGATCAGCCATTGTTTCAGAAGCAATGAAATATCTTGGCACACCATATGTATGGGGTGGAACCACGCCGAACGGGTTTGATTGTTCCGGTTTTACTCAATATGTATTTGCAAAAGTAGGAATTTCATTACCTCGAGTGACCTATGAACAAGAATACTCTGGTACGGTCATTTCAATCAATGAAGCAAAAGCGGGTGACCTGTTATTCTGGGGTTCACGTGGAAGTACGCACCACGTAGCCATTGCACTTGGTGGCGGACAATATATCCATGCACCTACTCCTGGACAAAGCGTTTCAGTAAGTAGCTACTCTTATTACTCACCAAGTTTTGCTGTGCGTGTAAATTAATTAAAAACGATTGAAATAATACAATGCTTTAAGCTGACGGTTTCCGTCAGCTTTTTTAATACATTCATAAAGAATAAGCATAATCTAAGGTTATTTCTTTTTGTAGCAAACCAAACTATACTAGAGTTGGTAGGTGAGGAAGATGAAAGGAATAAAAGATAGAGGGCAAACACTTCATTTTTTAAAACTCTATGCTCATTATTTTTCTGATATGATGATGCCAAATGTAAGTATCTTTATTGCGTGGGCAGTCATTGCATTTGTCGTACCGATACTACATGCGGATCAGGAAATTTTAATCAAGTCAGAAGAAGCTATTTTGCATTTTCTCTTACCAATATTGCTTGCTTATACAGGAGGGAAAATGGTTGAGCCCACAAGAGGGGGAGTTTCAGGAGCCATTGCAATTTTAGGAATGATTTTGACCTCTAAATTTCCGCAAGTTTTTGGTGCAATGATTATCGGTCCGTTAACAGGTAGCATGCTTCGATTCTTTGATCATATATTTTCTCGAAAAGTAAAGACTGGCTATGAGATGCTCTTTCGTAATTTTTCTGCAGGCTTAATTGGAGGACTTCTATTTTTATGTAACTTTTTTGTAGCTGGCCCTTTGCTCGATCAGCTTAGTCAACAAAGCTATCATTTAGTTGATTTTTTTCTCAAACAGAATTTATTTCCTGCTATTCATCTCTTTCTGGAGCCACTAAAGGTTCTTTTTTTTAATAATATTATTAATCATGGTTTATTTACCCCGCTGGGTGTTGAAGACGCTAGTATCCATGGAACGTCGATTTTATTTTTGCTTGAAGCCAATCCTGGTCCTGGGTTAGGCGTCTTGTTTGCATGTATGAGGTATGGTTCTCAAAAAGCAAGAAATGGCGCGTCTGCTGCTGCACTTGTGCAAGCAATAGGAGGCATTCATGAAGTATATTTCCCATTTATCTTAATGAATCCATTATTGATTGTTGCACCGATTTTAGGTGGGGCTGTTGGTACATTTATTTTTCAAATGAGTAAAGTCGGCTTACGGGCACCTGCTTCACCAGGTTCGATCTTGGCAATCTTAACAAATGCGCCAAATCACATGTGGGCTGGTGTATTAGCTGGCGTATTAGTAAGCACGCTTGTTTCTTTTTTTGTCGCCTATTTTATTTTGACGTATCGCTCAGTGAATGAAAAAAGTATGGGAGGAACAATATATATGGACAAAATAAAGAGAATTATCGTTGCTTGTGACGCGGGGATGGGATCTAGCGCAATTGGTGCAAGCTTATTAACTAAACATTTAGAAGAAGCTGCTCTTTCGATACCTGTCGATTATAAATCAATTTATCAGTTGGAGGATGGAGAAGATCTTTTAGTTATTACCCAAACAGAACTTGGTGTTTTAGCTCAAACTAAAACGCCGCAAGCACAACACTATTTTCTAAATAATTTTTTATCGGACTCAGAGTATGAAACTCTAGTTAAGCATTTAGAGCAAAAGCAAGAAACGGTAGCAAACGTTTCTTCTAAAGCAGGAGAAAAAATTCCAGCCTTGATTTTTTTGTATGAAGGCAAGAAAAGAGGGGCTCAAACGATGGCTGTTTCAATTGTTTGTAAAATTGCTAATGAATTAGCAATACCTGTTGAGGCAAAAAAAGAAGATATTGAGTCAACACAGCTTAATCCAGAAGCGTTATATATCGTTCAAAAAGATTTTCAGCAGATGGCTTCATTAACAGATGTTCCTCACTTGGTTGTCGATGATTTAGTGACAACTTCCAAATACCGTCAATTGTTGACAGAAGGAGTCGCCTATGTTCTTGACTAAGCGTGAAACTATTTTGTTGACTGAGCTGATGAATAGTGATGGTCCAGTTTCAATGGATCGAATGATGCAGCTGTTGAAAGTAAGTAAGAGGACGGTCTACCGCGAACTAGCCAATTTAGAGAATTCATTGCGTACTGTAGGGGCATCCTTAGAAAAAGAGGGTCGCAGTCATTTTCGGATCATTGTCGGGAATAGTATCACTCAGCTGCAAGAAGCAATGACGTCTGATTCATCACAAGAGTTTGCGTCCACAGAACGACAACATCGGATTTTACTACAATTGGCAACTGCTTCTAAGCCGATTAGTAGCCACCATTTTTTAGAACTTTATCAAATCAGTAATACCACTTTCTTTTCTGATATAAAACAATTGGAAGAAAGTTTGTCTCGCCTTCCGTTGACAATTGTCCGTAATCAAGGATATGAGCTCAGAGGACCAGAAAAGCATCGACGTTTAGTAGCAGCAAACACATTGATGATGGAAATAAATGAGTACCAGTTTTTTCATTTTCCTGATGCAGAACAAACGGCTCAATTTTTATTCGAGTTTATTGAAAAACAGTACTTGATTTTAGCGCAAGATCTTATAAGAGAAGTGGTTGAAACTAAATATCCTGAGCTAAGTGACCGCAAGCTGGCTTTTATTGGTATTATGCTTGCTTTAGCAATGGAGCGCGTAGCAACAGGCTTTTCAGTAGAGGAAGAAAGTTATCCAAGTCAAATCAACAAAGATTTGCTGAAGGTAGCAAAACAGATTTTTGCTCGAGTTGCTGAACAAACGAAGCGGTTGTATTCGGTCAATGAAATAGTTTTTTTTGCGATTTTGTTAGGGGATTTTTCTAATTCCTTTGACCGTGATTTTTTTGAAGAGAACTTTGATACGACTTTGGCGTATCAGGTAAAACGGTTGATTGAACTGATCAGTCAACAGACAGAGGTTGTTTTTTTTGAAGATGAAGTTTTATATAAAATGTTACTAACACATATTTCTGGTGTAATGACCCGAGCAATTTTGGAAGAGAACCAGCTAAACAATCCAATTTTAGAAAAAATAATGAAACAATATAAGGAAATTGCAGAAGCAATCCGTATAAGTTTACCGCTTGTTTTCCCGCAACAGCAGTTTTCAACAGAAGAAATTGCCTATATGGTATTGCACTTCGCAAACTCATTAGAAAAGAATCCTAAAGTAATGGAAGTCAATATTGCAGGTGTATCACCAAGCGGACTGGCTTCAATTAGTTTGTTAGAGATGCAACTAAGAAAACAATTTCCATTTATCAATAAAATTACTTTTTTCCGTGTAGGTGATATTGAGCAGGATAAAATTGAAGACAACTATGATTTAGTGATTTCTACATCTTTGTTGCCAGGGTATCGAGGAAAGTACAAGCTAGTTTCTCCTATTTTATTGGAAGAAGATATTCAGGAACTAAAAGAAGAATTTCGGCTGCTTAGTCAGAACAAGTCACTTTCTCATGTTGTACCTACGCCAGTTTCTAGTAGGGAAGATACATATGAAGATGTTCTAGCATTTATTGAGGAGATTAATCACTTATTAGAATTGTTTACTCTCCAAACAATTGACAATAGTCCCAATTTAGAAGAAACATTATCTGAAGTGATGAAACATTTTTCCAAAACATTAGTGCAAGACAGGAAAAAAGTAGCTGATAAACTAGTGAAGCGCTATTTACAAGCACCTGTTGGAATACCGAAGACTCACTTTGCCCTTTTTCATGCATCAAGTGTAGAAATTTTGCAACCAGTTTTTAAAATCTTTGATCTATCGCAAGAACTATCACTTTATGCGATGGATAAACAAGAAATCAATGTGACTCGCTTGTTAGTTATGCTCGCTCCTTATCCAATCGATGAACAAAGCAGTAAAATCTTAGGGAAGATCAGCGGTTCCATCATTATGAATGATTTAAATACAGAAATATTTAACTCAGGAAATTTTTCAATCATTTATCAATTGCTTTCTACGCTTTTGATTGAAGAAGTCAAACAATAATTGGGAGGAGAAAATAGTGGATATTCCAGCAGAACATATATTGTTAGATCAGCGATTCCAAAATGCGGAAGAAGCATTGCATGAGATAGGTGTATTCCTAGTAGAACAAAAAATGGTCCACCCTCAGTATATAAACAGTTTAATTCAGCGACACAAAAAATATGGTGTCTATATTGGAAACTTTGTGGCATTGCCTCATGGAGAAGAGGATGCAGACAAATGGATCATTGAAGAAGGGATTTGTCTTGTTCAAGTACCAGACGGTGTCGATTTTGGTGATACCACAGAATCAAAGGTCGCTACCGTACTGTTTGTGGTTGTTCTCAAAGAAAGGCAGTTGTCATACTTGCAAGAAATTGCTTTTTTTTGTTCAGATATCCAAAATGTGAAACTGCTAAGCGACGCCGCTACAATAGAGGAAGTACAAAAAATACTGTTGCTAGAAGAGTAGAAAAAAATTATGGATTAGTCATGCACATTGTGCATGGCTTTTTTTTAGATAAGAAACAAATTTTGGCACGGTTTTCTGTGACAAAGTACGACTTTCGAAGCTTTCGGAAAGCGCCTACAATCGAGATGTAAAAACAAGTTGGGAGGAGAATGAAGATGGAACAAGTACAAGTAGATAAGAAGGCGTCTTTAAAGTCGAGGGTCCAAAAACTAGGCAGTACATTATCGAGTATGGTGATGCCCAATATTGGTGCATTGATTGCATGGGGTGTGTTAACAGCTCTCTTTATCCCAGATGGTTACCTGCCAAATGAATCCTTTGCTTCAATGGTCAGTCCAATGCTGACGTATCTAATTCCGATACTGATTGGATACACAGGTGGGAAAGTCATCGCTGGAGATCGGGGTGCAGTTGTTGGGGCGATCGCTACAATGGGGGTCATTGTGGGAACCGACATCCCGATGCTTTTAGGAGCCATGATTATGGGGCCATTAGGTGGATATACAATCAAAAAGTTCGATGGATTTTTTCAAGACAAAGTTCGAGCAGGCTTTGAGATGCTGGTCAATAACTTTTCTGCGGGTCTTCTAGGTTTTGCTTTGGCTCTCCTTGGCTTTGTTGTCATTGGACCCGTTGTAAACGCATTGACAGAAGCAATGGCAGCAGGTGTTGCAGTAATTGTAAATGCACACCTAATTCCATTAGCAAATATTTTTATTGAACCTGCCAAAATCCTATTTTTGAATAATGCTATCAATCACGGAATTTTGACACCATTAGGTACGGAACAAGTAAGTGAGTTTGGTAAATCAATTCTTTATTTATTAGAAGCGAACCCAGGGCCTGGATTAGGCGTTTTATTGGCATTCACTTTCTTTGGCAAAGGCGCGGCAAAATCATCTGCTCCAGGAGCAATCATTATCCACTTCATAGGTGGTATTCATGAAATCTATTTTCCATATGTGATGATGAAGCCATTAATGTTTTTAGCAGTTATTGCAGGTGGTGTTTCGGGGAGTTTCACTTTTCAATTATTAGGGGCAGGTTTAAGGGCACCAGCTTCTCCAGGTTCGATCATTGCCATTCTAGCTATGACGCCATTGAATTCAGTCATGAGTGTTGTTTCTGTTTTAGCAGGGATTGCTGTTGGAGCAACCATATCATTTCTTGTGGCGGCAGCAATTCTAAAAGCCGATGCCAAAGATACTGTAGATAATTTTGATGAGAAGGTACAGGAAATACAGCAAGCAAAACAACGTTCAAAAGGAATGGCTCTAGAATCGTTAACAGGCATTCAGAAGATTATTTTCGCCTGCGATGCTGGTATGGGTTCAAGTGCAATGGGGGCTTCCATTTTGCGGAAGAAAGTTAAAGATGCTGGTTTGGTACAACAAGTCACCAATCAAGCAATCAATAATCTGACAGATGATGCGCATACATTGATTGTGACACAAAAAGAATTACAAGAGCGGGCCAAATTAAAAGCGCCAAATGCAATATTTGTTGCTGTAGAAAATTTTTTGAACTCTCCTAAATATGATGAGATTGTGGCTACATTGCTGGGCTCAGGAGTTGAGGGAGAGAAAAAATTGAAACCAGTAAATCACAAGCCGCTCCCTCTAGAAGAATTAAAGGACATTCATGAAATTATTCTTGCCCATGACGACCGTGAAGGCTCAGCGACCATGGCCAGAAAGGTTTTTCAAGACTTATTAGCGAAAGAATCTCTTTCTCTATCACTTAAAAAGGTTCATATCGATGATCTAAAAGCGGATGCTTCATCATTGGTGATTACCAAAGAAGAATTGACTCAACAAGCACGGTCGCTAGCACCAGAGGCAATCCATTTATCTGTCAGCAATTTGATGCGAACGTCAAACTATCAACGAGTCATCACAACACTTAAAGAAGCTCTTTAAGGAGGAAGAAAAATGGAACTATTAGAAAAAGAAATGATTGTGCTAAATCAACAGTTTGCAAACAAAGAAGAAGCGATTCGCTATTGTGGGAAAAAACTTGTTGAGGCCGGCTATGTTGATCCGGAATACGTCAACGCTATGATCGAACGAGATGCACTGTTATCTGTCTATATGGGAAACTTTATAGCTATACCACACGGGACAGATGAAGCAAAGAAATATGTCAAAAAATCTGGTATCTGCATTGTTCAAGTGCCTGAGGGCGTAAATTTCGGGACAGATGAGGATGAAAAAATCGTTACGGTATTATTTGGCATTGCTGGAATAGGTGAAGATCATTTGCAGTTGGTACAACAAATCGCTCTCTTCTGTAGCGATATCGATAATGTGGTCGAATTAGCGGATGCTTTGAGTAAAGAAGAAGTCGCCGCTAATCTAACAGTGGCATAGGAGGGGAAAAAGATGAGAGCAGTTCATTTTGGTGCAGGGAATATTGGTCGAGGGTTTATCGGAGAGATTTTGGCAGCAAATGGGTTTGAGATAACCTTTGTAGATGTGAATGAAACGATTATTGACGCGCTTCAGCAACGCAAATCCTATACAATTGAATTAGCAGATGAAGACCGCGAACAGATTTTTATTGAACACGTGACAGGAATCAATAACGCAAAAGAGCCGAATGCGGTTGTTCAAGCAATTGTCGAAGCCGATATTTTAACCACTGCCATTGGTCCTGCAGTATTGCCTCGCATTGCACCGCTGATTGCAAAAGGGCTGGATCAGCGAGCAATTAATAAGAATGAGCAAGCGATTGATGTCATCGCTTGTGAAAATATGATTGGTGGCTCCACTTTTCTTAAAGAGGAAGTAGAAAAGTATAGCCAACAACTTACTTATTTAAAGAATTATGTTGGTTTCCCAGATGCAGCAGTGGATCGCATTGTTCCGATGCAACAACATGATGATCCTTTGTTGGTTCAAGTTGAACCATTTTGTGAGTGGGTAGTTCAAGAAGCAGCAATGAAATCAACACTTCGTCTCCAAGGTGTGCAGTACGTCCCAGATTTGAAACCTTATATCGAGCGTAAATTGTTTAGTGTGAACACAGGTCATGCTACAGTAGCTTACACAGGGGCTCTGCAAGGCTATGAGACCATCGACGAAGCTATGCGCGATCATTTAGTTGTGATCCAGCTGAAATCCGTTCTAGAAGAAACTGGTAAGCTTTTAGTCGCCAAATGGGATTTTGATCCTGATGAGCATGAACAGTATATTGAAAAAATTATTCAACGATTCAAAAATAACTATATTTCAGATGCTATTGCGCGAGTAGCTCGTACCCCATTGCGAAAATTGGGGGCACAAGAACGATTCATCCGCCCTGTCCTTGAATTACAAATGAGAAATATGCAACCGTTTCATCTCTATGAAACGATTGGCATGATTTTCAACTATCATGATCCTGAGGACGAGCAAAGTCAACAACTGAGAGAGTTGCTGGAAGCAGCCAATCTTTCTCAAGTGATCACAGAAGTCACAGGTGTAGAGGATCAAAGAATTGTTGAGAAGATCAAACAAAACATTGAAAAATATGCTTATGTAGCTGCATGATCGCTGGCTGCTGATTGCTATTCCAAATCATGGATAAGCCATCGGCAGCCAGTGGTTTTTAGTCTATTTTGGCAGGAAGTTTGACCTTCTGAATTATTCACGTGATAATAAAGGGAGAAATGAGGGATCGGGATGGAGAGATGGTTTGAAGAAGCCCAACTACATGTGATTGAATTACCTATCAGTTGGCAAGCGGGACGTCTTTGTTATAGTGCGTTTATTCGAGAATTGCCTATGCTGCAGGCAGAAGGTGGTTCACGGAAAGATGTCTATCGGCAATTGGCGGAAGCCTATCAGATCTATTGGGAAAAACACCAACAAACGGAAGAAGAGGAGATGACTTCTTCTTTGCTATCACTAGATGAATTGCTTAAATATTATGATGGTGAGGCATTTGATGGTTTTGACATTTCTATGGATGAATAGAAATCTTAATAAAAAGAACTTGCGAACAAAAACAGCAGGTAAAATCGCTAAAAGATAGAAAAATAGGGAGTACGATACCCGTACACCCTATTTGTGAGTTCTTCGTTTAGATTTAAGCTTTATTTATTGCTTTCGAGAGCTGCTGTAATGGCCTGATTAAATGCATCTAAATCATCAGGGTTACGACTAGTGATCAAATGATACTGGTCGTCAATCACCACAGGCTCATCTTTGACAGTAGCACCTGCATATGCTAAATCTGGACGAATGGACTCATAGCCAGTCAACGTTAATTCTTTTGTCAATCCGGTTTGAATAAAGAGTTGAGGGCCATGACAGATAGCAAAAACTGGTTTTTCAGATGTCAGAAATTCTTTGGTCAAAGTGACATAGCGTTCATCTGTACGTAATTGGTCTGGAGAAAAGCCACCAGGAATCAACAAAGCATCAAAATCGGATAAATTGATTGTATCAATAGACGTGTCAACTGCAAAAGTGGTTCCTTTTTTTCCTGTGACAGAGTCCACGCCTTCATTACTGATAATGACAACTTCATGTCCAGCATTTTCCAGTGCTTCTTTTGGCGATGTTACTTCAATATCTTCAACTAGATCGGTAATGATAGTGGCAATTTTACTCATCAAATCTCCTCCTTAAAAATTATGCTTTTATTCATCTTCAATTTCTATGCTAACGAAGATTTATAACGCTGACAAATAATCTGTTTAGAGCAAAAATAAATTAGATAAAAAAGAAAGAGAGAAAAAAATGGCAACAATTCAATTATTTATTACAGATGAGCCGCTCGTTTTTGAAAAAGCTGTCTTGCAATTTATGGGCGAAGAGCAAATAGTCGAAAAAAATCAGGCGTTCAAAGAGGCTTCCACTGAATTGTCGAAAGAGGTAGAAACTGCATGTGTTTCATTGGTTAAACAAGGCATCCTATGGCTAGAAGAAACCGGTGAAGAAGAAGACTACATTGACTTACTTTATTTGGATTTTCAAAATGCAACGCATTCAAAGATAGCGACAACTATTTTGTCACACCCTTTTTATCAAGTAGAAGAAACGCTGCAACCTATTCTTGAAGAAGTTGGAGATGTTCTTGCGGAGAAATTCTTTGAGGAGTGGAGCAATCAATTAGCCGAATTGTCGGACGATGAACTTTCTTATGCCTATTTCATCGATGGTTCTCTGATTACTTTAGAATTGAATGAGCCCTTTAAGCTACAAGAAACGATTTCAGTAAAAGAGCTGATAGTAGATTATCACTCAGCATTAAATCGTTCTGTACAAAAATTTTACGAATTTCTGATTTAGGGACTATGCCATAAGTCTCCGACAAGTAACACTATCCGAACAGTAACTAGTATTGCTCCTGCGGTGCAGGGACTCCTCGTCGCAAAAGTCAGAGGAATCCATCATAGCAATAACATATAATTCGGTTTAACTTGTTGGATGATGACTTATGTCACAGTTCCTAGTTGTAACCGAAAACATTTTTACTTTTTTTTAAATCTGTTCCGTTAATCCTTCGTAGTCTTGACCATTTCCAAGGAAAGAACTATAAAGAAAGTAAGTACTCAATAAATACAATAATGATAAGAACCAAGATAAGGATGGAAAATTATGCGAAAAGTACCTCCTATTTTGAAACCAATTGCACTCTTGACTATTTCAACCATCATTGCTACTGCAACAGGTGTTGTGAATTCCAGTAGTTATCGGCAGCCAAGTCGAGCTAGTCATTCGACTGAAGTTACTGAAACGACAGAAAAAGGTGAGCCTGATCAATCGCAATCGGTGGACAGTCAACCTGTGTCTGAAAACACAGTTCCTTCAACAACTGTTGAAGACCAAGAAGGGGCTTCATCTTCCATAACAAATAATCAGCGAACGGTTCCTTCATCTTCGATAGAGGACAATTCTACACCACCAGCTACAGATGTTCCTTCTTCAGATAATGGACAAAGTGATGAAACGGCACCGTCAAGTCAGGACCAAGATACGGCTGACCAAGAAGCGGTTATCAATGAGAAGCAAGAAAATGAGTAGGTGAATAAATGACTTTTTTATTAGATATGATCAATGGCGTGCACAAGTTCTTAGGCTATCTAGATATTAGTCCTAAATACCTAAATCGTGCCTATACATTACTTAGTGTAATCCCAACAGTTTATATTTTGCGTATTGTTTATGGCCTCTATCTTAATCAAAATTACTTACAGATGGCTTTATATGGAATAGGATTCTGTGTGTTTCTCTATTTCTGGGTTCTAAATATTTTTTATTACTTTTTTGATAAAAACCTGAAGGCAGATGTCACACAGCTTTTTGTAAAATATTTGCCAGATGAAGTATTCAATATTGAAGGAGAAAAAATTAGTACCACACAAATCGATCGGTTATCAACGGAGAAAGCGGTTATTGATTTTGAAGAAGATTATCAACTGGTTTTAGCGGATTGCTTACAAAAACTAATTGCAAAAAATGAGTTAGCAACAAATGCTATCGCACAGGGATTTGTGATTCCTAAAAATACCCTTTATCCCTATTACTTTGTCAAACAACGATCAGATTCTGAATACTCGTTGCAAATTGGCACGAGCTATAGCGATTTAACAACAATTGGTCACATTCATTGGAAAGGCGAAAAAGCTTTGGAACCAGTTGGGTTGTTCATTACTGGCGGAGATTTTGTTAAAAACGATGTAAAATATCATGAACCTTATAGTTTAAAGCTTTACGTCAAAAAAGAAGAAGTGTCCACAGTAACAACCAGAAAGGCGTATCGTCAAACTGGAAAGGTAAGATAGAAATACGAAAAAAGGCTTCAGAAATATCAATTTCTGAGGCCCTTTTTTTTGTTCTTTTAGTTACTCGATCGGAATATGTTTGCCTGGCGCATCTTTGTAACTTGCCTTTGGTAAATTCAAGGAAAGAACACCATCCTCAAACCGTGCTTTGATAGCTTCTTCGTCAATATCAGGTATAGTGAACGCTCGTTGATAGGCACTGCTAGAACGCTCTTTACGCAAGTAATGACCAAGATCATCTTTCTCTTCGCTTTCATCCATTTGAGAAGCAGAAATTGTCAGAGTATCATTCACGAAACTGACACGAATGTTCTCTTTTTTTATACCGGGAAGATCAGCTTTGACTACATAATGATCTTCATATTCTTTAATATCCGTATTCATTTGTCGCTCTTGCCAAAAACTGTTCATCAATTTGCCTAATAGTTCTTCTCCACCAGGTAGATCTCTAGGTATCAGATTTGCCATAATTTCCCCTGCCTTCTTGATCAATTTGTTACTCTTATTTTACGAGGAACGAATTCAAAGAGCAACCCAAAAGCTGATAAAGATCAAAAACAGGAGAAATCACTCAACTATCTCCGCAGAATCTGCTATGATAGAATTAGTTAACTATCAGATGATTGGGTGAATAAGATGGAAATTATTGAAAAAGCGCCTGCTAAGATAAATCTAGGACTTGATGTTTTGGGGAAGCGAGCAGACGGTTACCATGAATTGGAAATGGTTATGTCCAGTGTTGATCTAGCCGACCGTCTGATAATGGAAGAGTTAGAAGAAGATAGGATCATTATCGAAACGAATAAAGCTTTTCTACCGATCGATAAACGTAATAATGTATATCAAGCGGCCAGTATTGTCAAAAAACGCTATGGTATCAATAAAGGCATCTTGATTCGGATCACGAAAAATATCCCTGTAGCAGCAGGTCTTGGCGGTGGTAGTACAGATTGTGCAGCAGCACTGAGAGGGATGGATCGTTTGTGGCAATTAGGTTTGACGATGCCGGAATTGATCGATATAGGAATGGAAGTGGGCACGGATGTCCCTTATTGTATTTATGGAACGACTGCGTTTATCTCAGGCAAAGGAGAAAAAGTCACACCATTGCGTCCGATGCCACAATGCTGGGTAGTTTTAGTCAAACCACGACTAAGTGTATCAACCGGCAAAATTTTTCAAGAAGTGGATTTAGATCAGTTGCATCATCCAGATATGCAAGAACTTTCTGCAGCAGTTCTTGCTGAAGATTATCAACGAATGATTGCTGCAATGGGTAATAGTTTAGAATCGATCACGATTCCTAAACATCCAGTCGTTCAACAAATCAAAGAGCGCATGATGAAGTATGGGGCGGATGTTGCACTGATGACTGGAAGTGGACCGACTGTATTTGCTTTGTGTCAGAAACACTCGCGAGCGCAGCGAGTCTATAATGCCTTAAAAGGATTTTGTGAAGAGGTTTACCTGGTTCGTACATTAAAATAATCGGACGTAAAACAAAACAGATGCACACTTTCGGAAGAGGTGGCATCTGTTTTGTTTTGGTAATATATGAATCATCATTCCCGTGTTTTCCGATTTACTAACAGGGGAACGTTCTAAATCGGAAAACATACGATTTGTCTTGACGAATGAGAGTTCCTTTGGTAGAGTAATTTTTGCTGATAAATCGGATTAGTTCCGTTTTAATAAGAAAAGAGGAATCAAAATGAAAAAATTACTAGCTGCGTTTCTACTTACCAGCACTTTTTTGTTAGGTGCTTGCGGAAAAGGATCCGAACAAGCCCCCGAGGAAAGTCAGGATTTACAGGTCATCACGACTTTTTATCCAATGTATGAATTTACAAAAGAAGTTGTTGGAGATACAGGTAAAGTATCCTTACTAATATCTGCAGGCACAGAACCACACGATTATGAACCTAGTGCGAAAGATATGGCGAAAATCATGGATGCTGATGCTTTTGTCTACAATAGCTCAGAATTAGAAACTTGGGTGCCAACAATGACAGATTCGATCGATACGGATAAAACGGCTGTGATCGAAGCGGCCAAAGAGATTGATTTAGCTGAAAATGATGATGATCATGGAGAAACGGAAGCAGAACATGGATCAGAAGCACATACTCATGAATTAGATCCCCATGTGTGGACGGATCCAGTAATGGCTATCAAGGAAGTTGAAACCATAAGAGATCAGTTAAGCGAGAAATTTCCAACGAAGGCTAATACATTTAAAAAGAATGCGGCGGCTTATATTGAGCAATTGAAAGCCTTGGATCAAGAGTATACAGATGCTTTGAAAGATGCGGACAATCGGACCTTCGTCACGCAACATGCAGCATTTGGCTATTTGGCAAAACAATATGACCTAGTCCAAGAATCGATTGCTGGATTATCGCCAGATCAAGAACCAACGCCTAGTCGGTTAGCTGAACTAAAAGAATATGTTGAGGACCATCAAGTCAAAGTGATCTATTTTGAAGAAAATGCTTCTTCTAAAGTTGCGGAAACGTTAGCTAGCGAGACGGGTGTTGAATTGGCTGTCTTGAATCCTTTAGAAAGTTTGACGGAAAAACAAATCAGTGATGGAGAAACGTATATCACAGTCATGAAGGAAAATCTGCAAGCTTTGCAAAAAAGTATCAAGTAAGGAGGCACATCTGTGCGTTATATCGATGTAAAAGGGCTAACGTTTTATTATGATGATGAGCCTGTGTTAGAAGATATCTCTTATTTTGTTGAAGACGGGGAATTCGTCATTTTAACAGGAGAAAATGGGGCTGCAAAGTCTACCTTGATCAAAGCAACGTTAGGATTGTTGAAGCCGTCAAAAGGAGAAGTAACACTGGCTACCAAAAACAGAGAAGGACAAAAGCTAAGTGTAGGCTATATCCCACAACAAATTGCCTCGTTCAATGTAGGCTTTCCAAGTACAGTCTTAGAATTGGTCCAATCTGGCCGTTATCCAAAAGACAGATGGTTTAAGAAGCTGACAAAGCGGGATCATGAACATGTTCGGCGAGCATTGGATGCAGTTGGTATGTGGGAAATGCGCAAAAAACGGATTGGTGAACTGTCCGGAGGGCAAAAACAGCGAATCAGTTTAGCACGTATCTTTGCGACTGATCCAGATTTATTTATTTTGGATGAACCAACGACAGGTATGGATGAGCAATCACGAAACTTATTCTATGAATTACTGCGCCACAATGCCCATGATCATGGAAAATCAATTTTGATGATTACCCACGATCATGAAGATATCAAAGAATATGCGGATCGGCAAATTCGATTGGTTCGGAAGGAGGATTCCCCATGGCGTTGCTTTCATATGAATTCATGAGGCGAGCTTTTTTAGCGGCAATTTTTATTGCTGGGATTGCACCTATGCTTGGTGTGTTTCTTGTAATAAGGCGGCAGTCATTGATGGCTGATACTCTCTCTCACGTTTCTTTAGCCGGTGTGGCGCTGGGTTTTTTTCTTAACTTGAATCCAGATCTTACAACGTTATTGATCGTGATCGTCGCTGCTGTCATCTTGGAATACTTACGGACCCTTTATCGCAGTTATTCAGAGATCTCGATTGCGATTTTGATGTCAGGTGGTTTAGCACTGGCATTGGTCCTCATGAACCTTAGTGGTGGAAATTCAGCGACCAGTATCCAGTCCTATCTCTTTGGTTCTATTGTAACGATTACTCAAGACCAAGTTTGGTTTCTAGGCTTTTTATTCTTAGCTGTGTTCGTTCTCTTCTTTTTGTTTAAGCGTCCCATGTATGTCTTGACCTTTGATGAGGATACGGCTCATGTGGATCGTTTACCTGTGCGGGTGATGTCGATGCTTTTCAATGTTTTGACAGGAATCGCAATTGCGATGATGATTCCAATTGCTGGTGCGTTATTGATTTCTGCCATCATGGTGTTACCTGCGGCTATCAGTATGCGGCTAGGCAAGAGTTTTAACATGGTGATCTTGATTAGTGTGTTAATTGGCTTATTGGGAATGTTATCTGGATTAACCAGTTCTTTTTATCTCGATACACCGCCTGGTGCTACGATTACATTAGTATTTATTGGTTTATTTCTAGTGATCAATCTGATCAAACGTATAGTGATCCTTATCCAACGAAAACACCGATTAAAACGATAAGAAACGAAAATTTTTCGTTTCTTTTTTTCATGATTGCATTAAAAACGAACAATTCGTTAGATTTTAAAGATAATGCTCGCATTTATGCGTAAAAAGCCTTATAATAAGACGAATAAATTAAAGGAGTGGGCATGTGTGAAAATTCGTCGAAGTGAACGATTGATAGATATGACACATTATTTATTGAATCATCCGCATGAATTGATTTCATTGTCATTTTTTTCAAAGCGCTATGCTTCTGCTAAATCATCGATCAGTGAAGATCTAGCGATTATCAAAAAGACCTTCAAAGAACGTGGTACGGGAACACTTGATACGATCCCTGGCGCTGCTGGTGGTGTTTTTTTTGTTCCTGAGATATCAAAAGAAGAAGCCTATGCCTATATTGAAGGATTAGCGGAACGATTATCTGAACAAGATCGCTTGTTACCTGGTGGTTATGTTTACCTATCGGATTTACTCGGTGAACCTGAACTGTTGCGGCAAGTTGGACGTATCATAGCTTCGAAATATCTTGATAAACAAATTGACGCTGTTATGACAGTTGCTACTAAAGGAGTGCCAATTGCACAAGCGGTATCTTACTATTTAAATGTCCCCTTTGTGATCGTGCGACGGGATTCAAAAATCACGGAAGGGTCAACAGTCAGTGTGAACTATGTTTCTGGATCGTCTGAACGAATCGAGAAGATGGAGCTATCAAAGCGTAGCTTAAAACGTGGTTCCAAAGTCTTAGTCGTAGATGACTTTATGAAAGGCGGCGGCACTGTAAATGGTATGAAGAGCTTGATTGAAGAATTTGAGGCAGAACTCGTTGGCATCACTGTTTTTGCTGAAGCTAAATTTAAAGGGAAACGTGCCATCTCTGATTATAGCTCATTACTATTTGTGGAAGATGTCGATACTCAGACGAAAACCATCTCGGTTGTACCTGGGAATTATTTTGAAGTAAAAGACTGATTTTGAATCAGTCTTTTTTAATTGGTCTAGTTGTGTTTGTCCTTGTATATTGAAAACCATGCTCAGTTGGGCTAAACTGGACATATACAGAAATAAATGAGTTGGAATCGATAGGAGTGGAATACGTGGAATCACGTTTTGCAATTATACTTGCCGCAGGCAAAGGTACTAGAATGAAATCTAAGTTATACAAGGTTTTGCATCCCGTTTGTGGGAAACCGATGGTAGAACATATCATGAATCGCGTAGAGGAGACAGATCCTGATGCAATTGTAACAATTGTCGGACATGGTGCTGATAGGGTCAAACAGCAATTAGGCGACCGCAGTGAGTACGCTTTGCAAGCAGAACAGTTAGGTACTGGCCATGCAGTTGTTCAAGCGGAACCTTTTTTAAAAGGAAAACGCGGCACAACACTAGTAATCAGTGGCGATACTCCATTGCTAACGACTGAGACATTGAACAATCTTTTTGAATACCATCAAGAGCAAAAAGCCTCAGCAACAATTTTAACTGCGCAGGCTGAAGATCCGACAGGATATGGTCGTATTGTACGCAATCAAGTGGGTATCGTAGAAAAAATCGTAGAGCAAAAAGATGCTTCTGTGGAAGAGGCGATGATACAAGAAATCAATACGGGGACGTATTGTTTTGACAATGAACTATTATTCGATGCATTGACAAAACTAGATACTGACAATGCACAAGGAGAGTATTACTTAACTGATATTATTGAGATTTTAAAAGAAGAAGGAAAGATCGTAGCTGCTTACCAAACGGATGATTTCAATGAGTCGTTAGGTGTTAATGATCGCTTGGCATTGGCAGAAGCGAATCGTTTGATGCGCAAACGTATCAATCAGCAACATATGAGAAACGGTGTGACATTGATTGACCCTGATACTACTTATATTGATGAAGGTGTTGAAATCGGAGCAGATACATTGATTGAAGCTGGGGTCGTCATCAAAGGAGTAACGAAAATTGGTGAAGATTGTCTGGTGACAGCTTCTTCTCAAATTGTAGATAGTCAAATCGGTGATGGAGTGACAATCAAAGCATCTGTCGTAGAAGAAAGCCGGATCCATAATGGGGCAGATGTCGGACCCAATGCACACTTGCGTCCAAAAGCAGAGATTAAAGAAAGAGCCCATATTGGTAATTTCGTAGAAATAAAAAATGCAACCATCGGTGAGGGAACAAAAGTTGGGCATCTGTCTTACGTCGGGGATGCAACGCTAGGAAAAAATATCAATGTTGGTTGCGGCGTCGTCTTTGTAAATTATGATGGCAAAAATAAATTTAAAACAGTTGTCGGAGACAATTGTTTTATCGGCTCTGGTTCGAATTTAGTGGCGCCATTGCAGATTGAGGAAGAAACCATGATCGCTGCCGGATCTACGATCACCAAAGATATTCCTAAACATAGCATGGCGATTGCTAGAGCAAGACAAGAAAACAAAGCGGGTTATGCAAAAAAATTGCCTTATTTGAATGAAGAAACTGCGAAATGACTTGATTTATTTAACAAAAATGACTACTATTTACTAGGAAGAAGATTCTGGTGAAATAGTAGTCTTTTTGCCAGATGAACGCAAAGAAAGTGGAGGTTCTCATGTCAAATCATTATTTTGATCCAAGATTGAAGATTTTTTCGCTGAATTCTAATCGTCCGTTAGCTGAAAAGATCGCAGCTGCAGTAGGTGTGGAATTAGGTAAGTGTTCAGTGAACCAATTTAGCGATGGCGAGATACAAGTCAACATTGAAGAAAGTATTCGTGGTTCACACGTCTATGTTATTCAATCCACAAGCAGTCCAGTAAACGATAACCTAATGGAATTATTAATCATGATTGATGCCTTGAAACGAGCAAGTGCGAAAACGATCAACGTAGTAATGCCTTATTATGGTTATGCGAGACAAGATCGTAAGGCTCGTTCACGGGAACCAATTACTGCCAAATTGGTTGCGAACATGATCGAAAAAGCTGGCGCAAATCGGATGGTTACCTTAGATCTACATGCTTCACAAATTCAAGGATTTTTTGATATTCCTGTAGATCATTTAATGGGTGCTCCGTTGATTGCTAATTATTTCTTGGAAAGAGATATTCAAGGAGATGACGTTGTAGTCGTTTCACCAGACCACGGCGGAGTGACTCGCGCGCGTAAATTAGCGGAATTCTTAAAATCACCAATCGCGATCATTGATAAACGACGTCCAAAAGCAAATGTTGCTGAAGTAATGAATATCATTGGTCATGTAGAAGGTAAGACGTGTGTCTTGATCGATGACATGATCGATACAGCTGGAACAATTACTCTAGCAGCGAATGCATTAAAACAAGCTGGTGCCAAAAGTGTCTACGCATCTTGTACACATCCTGTTTTATCAGGCCCTGCTTTGCAACGGATCGAAGATTCTGCTATCGAGCATTTAGTAGTTACTGATTCAATCTTCTTACCAGAAGATCGTAAATCTGAAAAGATTGACGAAATCAGTGTTAGTGCATTGATGGGAGAAGCAATCAAGCGGATTCATGAGAATAAACCTGTTAGCCCACTGTTTGAATCAAAATTATCGATTTAAAAATGATAAAAAAGTTAAGAGCTTGGGACAAAAGTAAAAAACACTTTTGTCCCAAGCTTTTAACACGTCTAAACGGCGGGATCAGAAGTAACTTCGAGAAATAAGACGAAATACCCAAAAATTTGAAAAGCAATTTCCATGTATTTCTCCTTATTTCTCGGAGCTTCACACTTCTGTCTCAACCTCTTCTTTTTTATCAAAGCGAGTTTTCTTTCCTTTTTTTTATTTTGTGGTATTCTTGAAGATGACTTGCAGCAATGCGAGCAAAATAAAATAGAATCTAATCACAAAGGGGAGTCTGAAAAGGCTGAGAATGAGAGTACTCTAAACCCTTCGTACCTGTTTCGATCATGCGAACGTAGGAATTGTGACGAGTTGAAGTGTCTAACACTTCTCCTTTGTGAATTGTGATGATTCTAAAGGAGGAGTTTTTTTGTGGGAAATGGTACAAAAATTTGGATAGAAGGAACGATTATGGCTGCACTGGCGATGGTACTGTCGCTGATTCCACTGGACTTTGGAAGTAGTTTCTCAATTTCTTTAGGGCAAATTCCGTTAACAATATTTGCTATTCGTAGAGGATGGAAACCAGGGTTAATGGCAGGACTGGTGTGGGGGTTGTTGCACTTTCCATTAGGCAAAGTGTGGTTTTTGAGTGTGCTGCAAGTGTTGATTGAGTATCCATTTGCTTTTACATTTGTGGGTTTTGCCGGACTTTATGCAAACAACATTCATTTGGCAATTAGAAATGGTTCAAAGGGTAGCGTGCAACGACTACTTGTACAAGCAACCTTCACAGGCGCTTTTGCTCGCTATTTTTGGCACTTTCTTGCCGGCTGGGTTTATTGGGGGGCATACGCTCTATGGGGAATGAAACCATGGCTTTTCTCTCTGGTAATGAATACCGCCAGTGGACTTGCTACAGCAATCGTTACGGCAATTGTCTTACTAATTGCTTATCGAACATCCCCAGAGGTATTTGTACCGAAAGATGACTATTTAAATCGGACAGCTTAAAAAAAGACTTGTTCTCCAAATCAAACAGGAGAGCAAGTCATTTTTTATCAATAAAGCCAAAAGCCAGATCGTCTTGATCTAACTCTAGTTGCCATTCTTTTTTATTTGCATAATAGCTAAGGGTTGCTACTTGATAGTCTTCCTTTAGGGAAAGGTGACTATTTTTAAGCCCAGATTCTTCGACCAAATAAATCGGGATTGTGTAAGTCTTATCTACTAATTGCTCTTGGCGAAAACAAAAAATGATTCCTTCCTGCATCACGCCTCGTAAGTCTTTTAGTAGATTTAAATCAAGCTTAGAGACCGAAGTGGGTTTCTTGAAAAAAGAGCGACGATCATTTATTTTTTCTAGAACGATGTGAGTGATTTTGTCAGCCAAAATCCGATAATATTCATCAAGGTAGCGGTAATAGACACGGGAGCGCTGATCTTTGAGGTCGAAATAAACAAAGTTGTTTTGCAGTTTATAGAAAAACGGAGAATGAAGATGTGTTTTCATATGTCCAAAATATAACAATTCTGAAATTTCCAAAGGAGTTAATTCTTTGACCATTTCTACATCATTAAAATCGATCCATTTGATTTCTTCACTGACCCGACCGCGATTAAGCTGTTGAAAGAAAAGCTGGACATCTTCAATGCCCCGGATAATCTTTAGTCCCGTATGTGATTCAAATTCACCAAATTCACTAGAGGGATCAAGTAACAATAGATTTTTTGGTTGGTGAATAATGCTCTTATTGAAATCTTGAACATCCAGTCCACGAGTCGAGATGGCATTGCTTGTTGTATCAATATGTACGTAAATCATGTTCGACATGCCCGTTGATCCCTCCCTATAATAAGTCCATTCTACAATAAAGTGTATCAAATTGCTTGTATCTTTTCGTTTAAAGTTATATTACAAAATAACGGAAAAAACAATTTTTAAGACTTGTTTTTTTTTTAGACAAAAAACATTGCTTTTTTATTAAAAAAATTCAAAATTGGCGCGGATGATCTGATTTTTTTATGATAAGGGTAATAAAAAATGGAGACGAAAAAATAATGAAAAAGAAACGGACTTTATTCCATTGGCTCACTAATCTATTCTTGGTGCTTCTGTTATTGATTGGACTTGCTTTGATTTTTAATAATCAAATTAAAAATTTTTTGATCAAACAAAATGGAGATGCTTACGCAGTTTCCGAGATATCTAGAGCCGATGTTGAAAAGAATATGAAAGCAGATACTACTTTTGATTTCGATGCCGTCGAACCGGCCAGCTCAGAAGCAGTTCTTAAAGCGCAACTAAGTCATAGCGTATTACCGGTGATCGGTGGTGTAGCGATACCGAGTGTGGCGATTAATTTGCCGATATTTAAAGGATTATCGAATGAAGCATTGTTGTATGGGGCGGGTACCCTTAGTCCAACACAAAAAATGGGCGAAGGAAACTATGCGTTAGCAAGCCATCGTGCTCAGTCACCAGACCTTTTGTTTACACCTTTAGATGATGTTGCTATAGGTGCAACGATTTATATTACAGATTTAGAAAATATTTATACGTATAAAGCAACGTCAACCGTTCGGGTTCAGCCCACAGATGTTTACTTATTAGATGAAGTAGCAGGGAGAAAAATGATCACGTTGATTACCTGTGGTGAAATGGGCGGAGTAACCAGGCGCGTGGTTCAAGGCGATCTAGAATCGGTTACGCCAGTAGCTGATGCGACAAAAGATATGAAGGCTGCATTCAATATGGAACAGCGGACTTTTTAAATGATAAGAATACCACGAATGATGTCAGAAAATTTCAGTGATCATCCGTGGTTTCTTTTTTGCTTCGAGGAGGAGTCGGATGAAGACTGCAAAAATTTATTTTTCTGATTTGTATTTATCCCAAGAGGCGTTTCAACAAAGCCAACTAGTTTTCCCTTTTTTCGCTAGTCATTCACAGGCACGAGCGGCTTTTCAATCAGTGGTCAATGAGCAAGGATGGCGGTTGACAAATCAACGAGGAACAGTGTATTTGTCCTGTGTCCACGAAGGGACGATTTTGACCATTCAGAATCTGTTACAGATACCAAGTGATGCATTTACTTGGAAGTCACTGGTTGCAATGACTGAGAGTTTTGCTAGAAGCCGTTTCGTAGACAGGATAGTTTGGGAAATGACAAGAAACCCCATCTTAGATCAGTGGTTTGCAGGACGGGGATACAGGCGCAGGAAGCAGGGATATGACAAACAACTACCTTATCATACAGCTTTTGTTTTAGGTGGTGGTGGCGCTCATGGCGCTTATCAAATTGGTGTGTGGCAAGCGCTAAAAAAACAGAGAGTCACATTTGAATGGGTAGCTGGAACATCAGTTGGGGCGCTGAATGGTGCATTAATTTTGATGGATGATATTGAAGCTGCAGAGAAATTATGGACGAATATTTCTAGTGACCAAGTTTTACAATACCCCAAAGCTGCTGCTAAAACAGAAACATTGTTAGATATGATCGAACAATTACGTTCTCTTGTAAAGACAGCACTAAAAGACAATGGCGCAAGTACAAAACCATTAGCTCAGCTGTTAGCAGCGACTTTTGATGCAGACAAATTTAATGCCAGCAAAAGTCAGCTACTGCTTTGTACGACTCGTCTGCCGGATTTCAAAGAGATTGTTTATCAATTTGATCCAACTGAAATTGATCGCGCTTTGCAATGGTTGCTGGCATCCGCATCTTTTTATCCAGCAATGCAGGCACAGTTGATTGATGACGTCTATTATATAGATGGCGGGTATCGCAACAACTTGCCGATTGATGTAGCAATTGATCGAGGAGCTACAGAAGTCATTGCCGTTGATGTGCAAGGCCCTGGGATCAACAAGAAGGTTCAAGTGTCAGAATCCATTGCACAGATTCAGATTGCTTCACCTTGGACTCTCGGTAGTTTTTTGATTTTTGATGCCAAACGTTCTTTAGAAAATATGACTCTTGGGTATTTAGAAACGATGAAATATTTTGGCAAGTTCAGTGGCTATTGGTATACTTTTGATGAAGAGGTCTTCAACGATTCGTGGAAGCCATTCGTTCATCTGCTTCGACAAGATGCACCGCGATTGTACGCATTGATGAAAAAAAAGGAATTTTGGAAGAAAGTGCGTAAGTTATATCAGCAGGAGGTATCTTTAGAAGTTTGTGATCGGGTCTTTTTGGAGTGTATAGGCAGATTGTTACATCTGTCACCGACCGTCGTTTATACCAGGGATTCTTTTTTGCACGAGATACGCGAGAAAATCACTGCCGAACCAACGAAAGAAACAGACGTATGGTCAGTGTCAGAATGGTTGTATTACTATCGCGAGCAATTCTTTTTGTTATCTGATCAAAAGCGTTTTTTGTTCTTTTACCGAACCCAACAAATTGAAACACCGGCATTTCAGCAGATTCGTTCGCGGTATCCAGAATTAGCTGTATTGGCAGCCTATCTGGCTTATTTTTTTAAAGGAGAGGAAAACAATGGATAATTTTTCTTACGAGATTGTAGAGGAAATCGCTGTTCTTTCGGAAAACCCCAAAGGCTGGCGAAAAGAGTTAAACTTGGTCAGTTGGAATGGCCGGCCGCCTAAATTTGACTTGCGAGACTGGAGTCCAGGACATGAGAAGATGGGCAAAGGGTTGACGTTATCAAATGAAGAATTCACCGAATTAAAAAAAGCACTGCTTTCTATGTGAAAGGAAGAAACGAATGAAAAGCATGACAGGATTTGGTAAAGGGAATGGCGAAACAGCTGATTATCAAATAGAGATTGAGATTAAAAGTGTCAATCAGCGATTTATGGATTTGCAGCTGCGCATGCCCAAACAATTGAATGATTTGGAAGCAACGATTCGACAAGAAGTCAAAAAAGTATTGCAACGTGGTCGGGTAGAGCTTTATCTGACATTGAACGAAAAGAATGCGGCGCATAAAGAAGTGGTCGTCCAATGGGATTTATTGGTTCCTTTTTTGAATCAGGTTGAAGAAGAAGCTGCGCAGAGACTAAATGTAAACGAGCTATCGAAGAAAAATCTTTTGGAAAAATTTATTCTCCACGAAGCGTTTCTTGATATCCGAGAAAAACAACAGGAGGATGATCAGTTGGCGCAAGGTGTGT
Source organism: Enterococcus sp. (assembly GCF_022711995.1). Classification (GTDB taxonomy): domain Bacteria; phylum Bacillota; class Bacilli; order Lactobacillales; family Enterococcaceae; genus Enterococcus_D. The sequence goes on along the minus strand of NZ_JALAHI010000111.1, from coordinate 21,419 downwards.
TGGCTGCGTTGTCTCGGGCCCTAACCGCGATTGATCAAAGCCGTGAAGTTGAAGGACAAGGAATTTACCAAGTGCTAAAAGAAAATCAACAGCAATTACTTGGCAAAATCATGGAATTACAGGAGTTTGTTGCCGTTTATGAAGTCGATCACCGTCAGCGTTTTGAGAAAAAATTGACGGAATACTTAGGTGAGCAAATCGATCAAGAGCGACTGCTGACAGAGATGGCGATTTTGTTGGAACGGGGAGATATTCATGAAGAGCTGGATCGAATGATGATCCATTTAGATTCCATGACCACATTGCTGGAGGCAAAAGCGCCGATTGGACGAGAACTAGACTTTTTGATTCAAGAAATGAATCGTGAAGTAAATACTATCGGTTCCAAGTCCAGTCCAATTGAAATCAAGAACATTGTAGTACAGATGAAGACGATTATTGAAAAAATAAGAGAGCAAGTACAAAATATCGAATAGGGGCGACTAATAATGAAATACTATGATATTACTTTTCATGAATTAAGTGGAAAAAATGTTATCAAACGAAATGTTCCATCAGATAAAGAAAATTTTGATGCCTGGCAAGATGCTTGTGTTGCGATTGATCAAGAGTTTTTACAAATTCTAGTTGACGGAAATGCAGTATCGTTGAACAGACGTTATATTGTTCGCATCGATTGTCAAGAGGTAGAAGATCCTACGGAGAAAGCAATTACGACAAAAGACGAATTAGCAGGTGTGATCAATACGCTAAGTAATATGGGCTTTTAAAGTAAAAGGGAAGATGAGTAGTAATTTCATGAATTTCCCATTATAATAAAGTAGCTCTTGAAAGTTGCTGAAAAAAAGTGCAAAATAGACGTTAAGCAAAAGTCAGTGAAAGGACGTCATTATGTCAGAGCGAGGATTACTAATAGTTTTATCAGGACCTTCCGGAGTAGGAAAGGGCACTGTGCGAAAAGCAATTTTTGAAAGTGATGACAACGATTTTCAATATTCTGTTTCGATGACAACGCGCAACAAGCGTGAAGGTGAGATCGAAGGCGTTGATTATTATTTCCGTACCCGTGAAGAATTTGAAGCCTTGATCGAAGCGGGCGAAATGTTGGAATATGCAGAATACGTTGGAAATTACTATGGTACGCCATTGTCTTATGTCCAAAAAACATTAGATCAAGGGAAAGATGTTTTTTTGGAAATTGAAGTTCAAGGAGCCAAACAAGTCAAAGAAAAAGTGCCTGATGGTGTTTTTATTTTTCTTACCCCACCTGATTTAGCAGAGCTACGCTCACGTATCACTGGCAGGGGAACAGATTCTGCTGAGGTGATCGATGAACGAATGCGTGTGGCCAGAGAAGAAATCGAAATGATGGCTTTATATGATTACGCAGTCGTTAATGATGAAGTGCCTAAAGCAGTACAACGGATCCGAGAGATTATATCGAGCGAACATTTTCGCGTTGATCGAGTGATCGGTAAGTATATCAAAATGTTAGAGGAGCTGTAAAAATAATGATGTTAAAACCTTCAATCGATTCATTATTGGATCGTGTGAACTCAAAGTATTCCTTAGTGATTTTAGCCAGCAAACGTGCGCATGAATTAGATGCCGGTGCGCAAGCAATGTTGGAACAATTTGACTCAGTAAAAAGCGTAGGACAAGCATTAGAAGAAATCGAAGCAGAGCTTGTTGTAAATGATCCGCATCCAGAAATTAAGCGTGCGCGCTTAAAAATGGAGCAAGAAGAACGCAAAGCTCAAAAAGACCAAGAGCAAAAGGAACTGGAAGCACGGATTCGTGACGAACAGAATCTGTAGACAATTAAAAAAGCTAGAGCACAATGCGTGTTCTGGCTTTTTCTTTTGAATAAGATAGCCGTTAAATTTTCATAAGGTTTACAGACAAATGGCTGTCATTTTAGTAAAATAAAGCCTGGAGGAGAGAAGATGACCTATACAGCAGAAGTGATCGTGGATGTTCCCACCATGCAAACAGATCAACCTTTTACATATGAAATACCTGAATATTTGCGTCCTATAGCTGAGACGGGTATGCGAGTTGAAGTGCCATTTGGTAATGGAGATCGGCATATCCAAGGCTTTATCGTAGGATTGACCGATGCGCCATTGACTGAGCAGCCGTTGAAACCGATTATTCGCTTACTGGATCTTTCTCCTGTTGTAAATGAAGAATTATTACAGCTAGCTGATTATATGAAAAAAACGACATTTGCTTTTAAAATTACGTGTTTACAGACGATGTTGCCAAGTGTGATGAAAGCAGAATACCAGAAAAATATTCTTTTATTGGATGAAACCCATCCAATTAAAGCGTATTTCCCTGAGACGAATAGTCTTAGTTGGCAAGCTGCTGAAGAAGCAGGATTATTGGCACAATTGAAGGCTTTACGTAGTGAAGCCATTGTTGAAGTGCAATACGTGGTCAAAAATAAAAATAAAGCCAAGAAGATCCGCATAGTGAAACGACTGATTTCGCCAGAAGCGATTCCAGAAGCAATGAAGCAAATCAGAAAAGGGGCAAAACGACAACAACAATTATTGGCAGTCTTACAAGAATCTGAGCAGCTTCCTGTTTCCTTTTTTGCAGAAGCGGGAATTTCGACAACGGTTTTGAATCAAGGACAGGCATTGGGCTGGCTTGAATTTCATGAGGTTGAGACGTATCGAGATCCATTTAAAGATCGATCATTTCCTCAAACGACAGCATTAGCACTGAACGAAGAACAAACTGCTGCTGTTTCAGAAATTTTGTCAGCAGCAAAAAGGCAAGAGGCAAAAACTTTTCTTTTAGAAGGCATCACTGGCAGTGGGAAGACAGAAGTCTATCTGCAAACGATCGCGGAGCTATTGAAGCAAAAGAAGACGGCCATTATGCTTGTGCCGGAGATCGCTTTGACGCCACAAATGGTGGAACGATTCAAGAGCCGCTTAGGAAATGCGGTGGCTGTGCTTCACAGTGGTTTGTCACAAGGGGAAAAATATGATGAGTGGCGAAAAATTGAACGGGGAGAAGCTCAAGTAGTGGTGGGGGCACGTTCAGCAATTTTTGCTCCTTTAAAAAACATTGGCGTTATTATCGTTGATGAGGAACATGAAGCAAGTTACAAGCAAGAGGAAGCACCCAGGTATCATGCGCGTGATTTAGCCATTTGGCGTGGCGGGTACCACCATTGTCCCGTTGTTTTGGGCAGTGCCACGCCTTCGCTCGAGTCAAGGGCTCGTGCGCAAAAAGGCGTTTATCACTTATTGCGCTTGAACCAACGAGCAAAATTCAGTGCCCGTTTGCCGCAGATCCATGTAGTAGATATGCGAGAAGAATTTGCCAATAAAAACTACCAAACGTTTTCCCGCCAATTGCAAGAAAAGATTCAGGATCGCTTAGACAAGCAAGAACAGATCGTTTTGTTATTGAATAGACGAGGCTATTCTTCTTTTGTCATGTGTCGTGATTGCGGTTATGTTCTGCCTTGTCCAAACTGTGATATCTCTTTGACGCTTCATATGGATACTAAGACGATGCGTTGCCATTACTGCGGACACGAAGAAAAAATTCCTCACCGCTGTCCTAGTTGTAACGCAGATAAGATCCGTTACTATGGAACAGGTACCCAAAAAGTTGAAGAAGAATTAATCGCTCGATTTCCAGAAGCTCGGGTGTTGCGGATGGATGTGGACACGACCCGTAAAAAAGGGGCACATGAAAAGATCTTGACTTTATTTGGCGAAAAGAAAGCCGATATCTTACTTGGAACACAAATGATTGCTAAAGGATTAGACTTTCCGGATATCACTTTGGTAGGGGTCTTAAATGCAGATACCGCATTGAATCTGCCAGATTTTCGTTCTAGTGAGCGAACATTCCAATTATTGACACAGGTAAGCGGACGGGCAGGACGGGCAGAAAAAGCTGGCGAAGTAATCATTCAGACATTTAACCCGGAACACTATGCGATTCAGCTGGCACAAACGCAAAATTATGAAGCTTTTTATCAGCAAGAAATGTGGGTCCGTCACCAAAGTGGATATCCGCCCTATTACTACACGGTAAAAATCACCTGTAGCCACTTAGAAGAACAAGCTGCTGCGCAAAAGATGTTTGCCATTTATCAAGAGGTGAAAAAAGAGTTGTCGGATCAAAGTATTTTGTTGGGACCGGCACCGAGTGCAATCATGCGTGTCAAAAATCGCTATTACTACCAACTAATCATTAAATACAAAAATGAACCGCATTTGCCGGAACTGTTGACCCGGTTATTGGAACAAAGTCAAATTGATCAACGAAAAGGACTCTATGTTTCTATTGACCAAGAACCGTTGAATTTTATTTAAAGGAGATATTATGCGCTATCCGATTATTATCCATCCCGACGACAGGCTTCGTCGAAAACCAGAGCCGATATCTGTGATTACAGATGAATTGGTGCAATTACTTGAAGATATGTACGAAACAATGGTGGCGCATGACGGTGTGGGTATTGCTGCCCCTCAGATTGGCAAAAACCTGCAAGTGGCAATCGTTGAAGTAGATGAAGAGGATCGCTTTGAGTTAATTAACCCGGAGATCATCGATTCATCAGGAGAATCTATTGATGTAGAAGGGTGCTTGAGTATCCCTCATACTTATGGTACGGTCAAGCGAGCAGAAGAGATTACGGTTCGCTACTTTGACCGCGAAGGGGAAGAGATGGAAGTACAGGCTTTTGGTTACTTAGCCCGGGCTATCCAACATGAGATCGATCACCTGAATGGTATTTTATTTATTGATAAAATGATCGATAAGATCCCAGAATCTGAATTAGAACAGTATATGGAGGAACACGAAAATGACTAAAGTTGTCTTTATGGGAACCCCAGCGTTTTCCGTACCAATCTTAGAAGGGCTGTTAGCAGAAGGCTATGAAGTCGCAGCAGTAGTGACTCAACCAGATCGACCAGTTGGTCGTAAACGAGTGATCACCCCGACGCCTGTTAAAGAAGCAGCATTGAAACACGGTTTATTGGTTTTACAACCAGAAAAAATCAGTGGTTCACCTGAAATGGAAACGATCAAAGAATTAGCACCAGATATTTTGATTACTGCAGCTTTTGGCCAATTTTTACCTGAAAAGCTGTTGCAAGTGCCAAAATTTGGTGCCATCAATGTGCATGCCTCGTTATTACCCAAATATCGCGGTGGCGCCCCTGTTCACTATGCCATCATCGAAGGTGAGCAAGAAACTGGTGTCACTATCATGGAAATGATCAAAAAAATGGATGCGGGGGGGATTTTTTCTCAAGCTAAGCTGCCAATCACTAGTCAAGACGATGTAGGGACCATGTTTGAGAAGCTAAGTGTGTTGGGCAAAGAATTATTGCTGGAAACATTGCCTAAAATTTTATCAGGAGAATTGAAACCAACACCTCAAGCAGAAGAGCTGGTTACATTCTCACCGAACATCACGCAAGAACAAGAAGCCATCGATTGGACAAAGACTGCACAGGCGATTGACAATCAAGTTCGTGGGATGCGTCCTTGGCCAATCGCTTTCACGACTTATCAAGGAAGTCGTTGGAAAATCTGGTCAGTGGCAGTCATCAATGAATCAACAGATGCTGCACCAGGAACCATCATCCAGCGCACGAAAAAAGCATTGTGGATCGCATGTGGGCAGCAGACTGTCTTAGCATTAGAAGAGTTGCAACCGGCTGGAAAAAGCCGTCAAGCTATCACAGCCTTTTTAAATGGTGCGGGTCAACAGGTTCAACTAGGAGATAAGGTTGGTACCCATGAAGCATAAAATAGGGAAAATCCAGTATACGGTTCGTTTTGTTGCACTAGAAGCATTGCTTCGTATTGAAAAAGGCGGCGCGTATTCGAACTTATTATTAAGAGAGCTAATGAATCAAGGTCGATTGAATGAAAAAGACGGTCGACTATTGACAGAAATGGTCTATGGAACCATTAGCCGCCAGCTATTATTGGATTATTATTTAGCAACCTTTATCAAAAAAGCCAAAAAGGTTGATCCGTGGGTCAAAGCATTACTGCGACTGTCTCTTTATCAAATGTTGTACCTAGACAAAGTGCCCAACCACGCTATTTTGAATGAAGCCGTGGAAATCGCGAAAGCGAAAGGAAACCCGGGAATCGGAAAATTTGTTAATGGCGTGTTGCGTACGATTCAAAGAGAGGGTGTACCAGCACTTGATCAGATTAAGGATCCTTTGGAACGACTAGCTACAGAAATCAGTATGCCAGTATGGTTGACAGAAAAATTTGTGGCACAGATCGGCAGTGAGAAAACCCGGGAATTAGGGTTGTCTTTGCTAGAGCCTAGTCATGCTAGTGGTCGGCTTGATTTACAAAGAATTACTCGCAACGAAGCAATCCTTCAACTACAGGAAGAAGGGATCGAAGCGCGAGAAAGCCAACTATCTCCCTATGGGATTGTGGCTGATAAAGGCTTTTTGGCTGGTTCATCTTTGTACCGAGAGGGTCTGTTGACAATTCAAGATGAAAGCTCGATGTTGGTTGCTCCAGCATTGCACATTGCACCTGAGCACCAAGTATTAGATGCTTGTGCAGCTCCAGGAGGAAAAACGACTCATATCGCGTCATTCCTGTCTGCAGAAGCTGGCGGGAAAGTTACTGCGTTAGATATTCATCCTCATAAAGTAAACTTGATCACTGAGAATGCGCAACGACTTGCAGTTTCAGAGGTGGTCCAAACGGAAGTAATGGATGCACGGGAAGTGGCACAACATTTTGAAGCACAGCAGTTCGATCGGATTTTAGTGGATGCTCCATGTTCTGGATTGGGATTGATGCGACGAAAACCAGATATCAAATACAATAAGCAGGCTGCCGATTTACAGCGGCTACCCGAAATTCAGCTTGCGATTTTAGAAAGTGTCGCCCCAACGCTAAAAAATTCGGGTATAATGATTTACAGTACATGTACCATAATGGTAGAAGAAAATCAGGCAGTGGTAGCTGCCTTTTTAGCGGCTCATCCCGAATTTGAACAGATTGATGTGACGGTAAATGAACAAACTGCTACGAAAATCAGTGATCAAATGCTAACGATTTATCCGCAAGATTTTATGACAGATGGCTTTTTCATAAGCTGCCTTCGCAAAAAGTAAGTAATGAGGTGAAAAGAAGTTGGAGATTCATTTTCAGACAGATGTTGGTAAACGACGGAATACAAACCAGGACTTTGCCGCTGTGTATGTCAACAAAAAAAATATCACATTGGCGATTTTAGCTGATGGGATGGGGGGACATCGAGCAGGCGATGTTGCAAGTCGTCAAGCCGTAAGTGGTTTGGGAACCGCTTGGGAAAAAACAGATTTGACGGATAGTGAAAAGACCGCGCAATGGCTGATCCAAAAAATCCAGACAGAAAGTGTTTCAATCTATAAAAAAGGGATTGAAGATGAAGCATTGAATGGGATGGGAACAACGATCATTGCCGTGGCACTCTTTGAGGATCAATTTACGATCGCTAACGTGGGCGACAGCCGCGCGTATATTTTACGAGATCATGATCTGATACAAATTACTGAAGACCATTCTCTTGTCAATGAATTGGTAAAATCTGGCCAAATCACTGCCGAGATGGCCGTCAACCATCCACGTAAAAATGTGTTGACTCGCTCTGTGGGGATGCCTAACACAGTTGAAGTAGATGTCGCCATTCATTATTTTGCCTCTAGTGATTACTTGCTTCTTTGTTCAGATGGATTGACAAATATGCTGACAGACGAAAGGATCGCTGAAATCATTGAGGGAGCTGCAACCCTTAAAGAGGCAGTTCAACAGTTGATTGATGTGGCTAATCAGCAAGGCGGAGTTGATAATATCACGGTTTTACTGATTAAAGTTGGAGGAACTGCCCATGATTGAAATAGGGAAAAAGTTAAATGGCCGCTATAAAATCATCGGCAATATTGGTAGTGGCGGCATGGCAAATGTATTTTTGGCTCATGACTTGATTCTTGATCGGGAAGTTGCCGTGAAAGTGTTGCGCTTTGATTTCCAAAATGATAAAAATGCGATTCGTCGTTTTCAGCGAGAAGCACTGGCTGCTACAGAATTGGTTCATCCTAATATTGTGACCGTCTATGATGTAGGTGAAGAGGATGGCATGCAATTTTTGGTGATGGAATATGTCAAGGGTATGGATCTGAAGCGTTACATTCAAACCCGTTATCCGATTCCTTATTTGCAGATCGTCGATATCGTGCAACAAATTTTGTCAGCAGTGGCATTGGCCCATCAACATCGAATCATTCATCGGGACTTAAAGCCGCAAAATATTTTAATCAATGAAGAAGGGGTCGTTAAGATCACCGATTTCGGGATCGCGATTGCTTTGTCGGAAACATCGATCACTCAAACCAACTCAATGCTCGGCTCGGTGCATTACTTGTCGCCGGAGCAAGCTCGGGGCAGTATGGCTACCAATCAATCAGATATTTATGCGATTGGAATCATTCTTTATGAAATGTTGACTGGAAAAGTTCCTTTCGATGGTGAGTCAGCGGTTACGATTGCTTTAAAACATTTTCAAGATGAAATTCCATCTATCCGTATCTATGATAAAAATGTTCCTCAGTCATTAGAAAATGTCGTTTTGAAGGCCACAGCCAAAGAACAAGCCGATCGTTATAAGACCGCCGATGAAATGCGAGAAGATCTTGCAACGGCCCTGTCACCGGAACGTTTGAATGAACCAAGGTGGGAGCCCCATGCGTTAAACGATGAAACTCAAGTGCTGAGTCCTATCACCGATGAAATGATAGCCGAAGAGCCGGAAGCGACAACCGTTATACCGGAAGCTGAAGCAACGGAAGAAGAGAAGCCAGAGAATCCAAAGAAGAAACGTAAAAAATGGTGGATGATTCTACCGGTATTGGTTGTTTTAGCGTTGATTGGCATCGGCAGCTACTTTGTCTTTGGTGGCGGCCGCGGAGATATTGAGATTCCTAAAGTCAGCGGGGATACAGAGATCGTGGCGCGAGAAAAGCTGGAATCTGCTGGCTTAAAAGTGGCTGATCAAACCGAAGAGATCGCTGATGATGAGATTGAAGAAGGGAAAGTCGTCAAAACCGATCCGCAAGAAGGAACAGAAGTCAAAAAGAACAGTGAAATTACTTTATATATCAGCACAGGTGCAAGTAAAATCACTTTAAAAAACTATCAAGAGAAAAATTTTGACGATGTAAAAGCAGAGTTGATCAAGTTAGGTTTTTCAGAAGATCAAATCAAGGTAGAGACAAAGTCTAGTGATACCATTGATGAAGGATTGATCATTAGCCAACTACCAGATGCTGGCGAGAAAGTGTCTCCGAAAGAGGATGAAATTTCTTTTGTTGTCAGCACCGGCCCTGAAACGTTTGCTATGGAAGATTATTATGGTCAGCGGATCGAAGATGTTCGAGCGGCATTGACCTCAAAAGGTGTGCCAGCCGCAAATATTTATGAACAATCAGCATCAAGCAATGAACCAGTGGGTACTGTGATTAACCAAGCGCCAGGAGTGGGGGGGACCGTTATTACCTCTCAAACAGCCATCACATTGACTGTCAGCAGTGGACAAGAAATGGTCAATGTGCCACGCATCATCGGACAGAGTCGTAATGATGCGATCGCGGCTTTGAACGAAGCTGGATTGAAGTATTCGATCAAAGAAGAATCAGGTTACAATGATTCCGTTCCTGCCGGAGAAGTCACAGATGTTTCACCAGGTGAAGGAACCTCGGTAGCTGTCGGTTCTTCAGTAAATGTTACTATTTCTAAAGGACCAAAACCAGAGTCCTCTACGAGTGAATCTTCCACTAGTAGTGAATCAACAACTACTAGTTCAACTAGTTCTGAAGATTAACCAAGTATAAACCAAAACTATCCGAATGACTCTCTAGTTATGTGTTCTACAAGTCGCCTTAAGAGGCCAGACCTGTAGAAGTGATTTCTTGAAGCTGCGGATAGTTTTTTTGTTATGCCAAAAAAGAGCTAGCTGTTTAAGTTTCTTTTATCAATTTCACTTCTCTAGGCGTACAGCTTTTCAAGCTTTCAAAAATTGGGTATAATGAAGGTCAGAATTAGTCAAGGGAGGGAATGAATTGAATCATCATAACACTTCCGATTTGATTGAGGCATATTTGAAGAAAATTCTTGAAGACAGCGAAACAATTGAGATTCGCCGAGCTGAAATGGCGAATTTATTCAATTGTGTGCCTTCACAAATAAACTATGTGATCAATACCCGATTCACTATTCAAAGAGGGTATACTGTTGAAAGCAAACGTGGAGGCGGTGGCTATATCCGGATTGAAAAAGTGAAGATTACGGATAGCCATCACTACCTTGAAGAAATGAATCAATTATTCGATGAGACCATCTCGGAAAAAGATGCTTATGCAATAATCCAAAAGCTTTATGAGGAAGGAATCCTGTCTAAGCGTGAAGGCAATTTATTATTGACGGTCATTGCGAAATCAGTATTAGGAGGTTCTCCTTATGAAAACCGAACACGAGCAGACTTGCTCCATGCAATTTTAGAACGCTTAAGTTATGAAGACAGGAAGTGAATGAGATGGATGAACTATTTACACAAAGAGCGAAAGCTGTGCTGACGATTGCACAGGAAGAAGCAAAGTACTTTAAACATCAATCCGTAGGTTCAGAACACATCTTGCTTGCCTTAGTCATTGAACAAAATGGCATCGCCGGCAAAACATTACGGGAAATGAATATCACCGAAAACGATATTCGCGAAGAAATCGAACATCTAACGGGCTATGGTACCGTTCGTCAATACCCAGAGAATGCCTACCTTGCCTATTCTCCTCGAGCAAAACAGACCTTTGCTTACGCGGGAGATGAAGCGAAACGTTTAGGTGCTCTTCAAATTGGTACCGAACATCTCTTGCTAGGACTATTGCGAGACGAAGATATTTTAGCTTCAAGGATCATGTTGAATTTAGGCTTAAGCTTGGCAAAAATGCGTCAGCTTTTAAAGAAAAAAATGGGAATCAATGATTCAAAGAATCCAAGTGGTACGGGACGTCGTCGACCTCAAGGAAAAGCCCAAGGAACGCCAACATTGGATTCTCTAGCACGGGATTTAACAAAATTAGCCAGAGATAAGCGCTTAGATCCTGTTGTAGGCCGTGCCAAAGAAGTAAAACGATTGATTCAAATCTTGAGCCGCCGGACGAAAAACAATCCTGTTTTAGTAGGAGAACCTGGGGTCGGTAAAACAGCGATTGCTGAAGGATTAGCTCAAAAAATCGTTCATGGCGAAGTACCAGAAGATATGCAAAACAAACGCTTGATGATGCTGGATATGGGCGCATTAGTCGCCGGTACGAAATATCGTGGTGAGTTTGAAGATCGCATGAAGAAAATCATCGATGAAATCTATCAAGATGGGCAGATTATTTTATTTATCGATGAGCTGCATACATTGATCGGTGCCGGTGGCGCAGAAGGGGCGATTGATGCCTCGAATATTTTGAAACCTGCGTTAGCCCGCGGAGAATTGCAGACGATTGGTGCGACAACGTTAGATGAGTACCAAAAATATATTGAAAAAGATTCTGCACTGGAAAGACGTTTTGCTCGTGTTCAAGTAGATGAGCCGACACCAGAGGAAGCCGAAGAAATTTTACGAGGATTACGTCCCCGTTATGAAGAGCATCACGGCGTAGAGATTTCGGATGATGCGTTGCATGCAGCGGTTCAATTGTCCGTACGTTACATCAATTCTCGACAGTTACCGGACAAAGCCATTGACTTGATGGATGAATCAGCAGCAAAAGTCCGCTTGGATAAAACAGATGAAAGCTCTGAATTAGCAGATTTGCAAAATGAAATCGCCAATTTGATTGAAGAAAAAGAAGCAGCAATTCGTCAGCAAGATTTTGAAGCCGCTGCTCGTTTACGTATCAAAGAGAAGAAATTAACCCAACAGTTAACTGAAATTGCGTTTATGGAAGTGAAGGAAGCTTCCGGCTATGCGGATAGTGTCACTGGTGAAGATGTTGCGGCAGTCGTGTCGCAATGGACGGGTGTTCCTTTACAACAGATGGAGAAAAAAGAGAGTGAACGTCTCCTTGATTTAGAAAAAATCTTGCATCAACGTGTCGTTGGACAAGAAGAAGCTGTCAAAGCAGTCGCACGTTCGATTCGTCGGGCCCGGAGTGGTCTAAAAGATCCGAATCGGCCAATTGGTTCCTTCATGTTCTTAGGTCCTACAGGTGTCGGAAAAACGGAACTGGCAAAAGCATTGGCAGAAGCAATGTTCGGCAGTGAAGATTCCCTCGTTCGTGTGGATATGTCTGAGTTTATGGAGAAATATAGTACAAGCCGTTTGATTGGCTCTCCTCCTGGCTATGTTGGTTATGATGAAGGTGGCCAGCTAACTGAAAAGATTCGTTCAAAACCATATTCAGTGATTTTATTGGATGAAGTAGAAAAGGCCCATCCAGATGTCTTTAATATTCTTTTGCAAGTCTTAGATGATGGTCATTTGACAGATGCCAAAGGGCGGAAAGTCGATTTCCGTAATACGATTCTGATCATGACTTCAAATATCGGTGCGCAACAGATCCGTGAAGAAAAAAATGTAGGCTTTAATGTCGTGGATCTTAGTAAAGACCATCAAGCGATGCAAAAACGGATATTAGAAGAGCTGAAGAAAGCCTTTCGCCCTGAGTTTTTGAATCGGGTGGATGAAACAGTTGTCTTCCGTTCGTTAGGTGAAGGTGAGATTCATGAGATTGTTAAAATCATGAGTAAAGCAATCATCAAACGTTTAGGTGAGCAAGATATTCAATTGAAAATCACTTCTGCCGCGATTGATGTGATTGGTAAAGCAGGATTTGATCCAGAATATGGCGCTCGTCCTATTCGCAGAGCATTACAAAAAGAAGTGGAAGATCGTTTGAGTGAGGCACTCTTGTCTGGACAGATTCATTTAGGCGATCGTGTGACCATTGGTGCATCAAAAGGATCGATTACATTGAATGTCAAAGAAGGCCAAGCCCGGATCCTGCAACAAGTGTAAATCTAAAACACTGACTTAAAGACAAAAGCAAGACTATCTGAACGCCAAATGAGTAGCAATTTCAGCAATGCTGGCTGCTCCTTTGCTGTTTGGATAGTTTTTTTTGCGGGGCCGCCTTTTTGTTGGTTGGTGAACAAGGGAAAACTTGCAGCAATCCGATAATGTTCACAAATTCAATTGAGTAATAAAGTTGTTTTAACAGATATTTATCAGATGTAACAATGTTTTTCGTGAAAAAAGTTCAGAAGGAAGTCTTGGAAAGCCGGGTGGCCTGTGATACTATTAGTGAGTTATAAAGGAGGAATATCATGGTTGAGATTATCGCCACGGTGGAGTCGATCGAACAAGCGAAACAGCTCTTACCTTATGTAGATACTATTTTTTTCGGTGAAGAAACTTTCGGGCTACGTTTGCCGACATCTTTTTCACGAGAGGAACAAAGTGAATTGATCCGCTTAGCGCAAGCAGAAGGAAAAAAGGCGATGGCAGCAGTCAACGGCATCATGCATCCGCAAAAAATGACGCTGGTTCCGGAATACTTGGCTTTTTTAAAGGCCAACCATGTTGACAAAATTTCTATCGGCGATCCGGGAATCATTTACCGTATGAAAAAGAATCCAGAAGTGGCATTGCCGTTTGTATATGATGGAGAAACCTTAGTTACCAGTGCCAGACAAATCAATTTTTGGGGGCAAAAAGGGGCAATCGGTGCGGTTTTAGCAAGAGAAGTTCCCTTTGGAGAGATGACCGTTTTAGCACCACAGTTAACGATTCCTGCGGAAGTGCTTGTCTATGGGGCAACCTGCATCCATCAGTCGAAGCGCCCATTACTTCAAAATTATTATAATTACACACAGCAAAAAGATGGAAAGTCTCGCGAGCGAGGTTTATTTTTATCAGAGCCGAAGAAGGAGGATACCCACTATTCGATTTATGAAGACAGTCACGGCACTCATATTTTCGCCAATAATGACATCAATTTGATGAATGAATTGCAGTCGCTTTTTGAAACGGGGTATCAGACTTGGAAATTAGACGGTTTATTTACTCCAGGAGCTGCGTTTGTATCGATCGCAGCATGTTTTGCACAGGCGAAGCAATTACTCACAGAAGGCAAATGGACCGCTGAACAAGCAGCTAAATTGAGTGAACAAGTTCGCCAGTTGCATCCAGCCCAACGGGGATTAGATACTGGTTTTTATGCGATCAATCCAGAGGATATCAAATAAGGAGCAATGGAAATGACAGTCAAACAAAAATTGAAACGGCCAGAAGTATTGGCACCGGCAGGTACATTAGAAAAATTAAAAACAGCGATCCACTATGGGGCGGATGCTGTTTATATAGGTGGTAATGCCTATGGCTTACGCAGTCGTGCGGGAAACTTCACGTATGAAGAAATGGCTGAAGGAGTCGCTTTTGCACAAGCCCATAACGCCAAAGTATATGTAGCAGCAAATATGGTTACCCATGAAGGCAATCAAGAAGGGGCGGGGGAATTTTTCCGAGAATTACGGGATGTAGGAATCTCGGCGGTGATCGTATCTGATCCTGCGTTGATTGAAATCTGTGCGACAGAAGCACCGGGATTGCCGATCCATCTTTCGACGCAAGCTTCCGCAACGAATTACGAAACCTTAGAATTTTGGCGAGAAGAAGGTCTTGAACGAGTGGTATTGGCTCGGGAAGTCTCCATGGAAGAAGTCGCTGAAATCCGTAAAAATACGAGTGTAGAAATTGAAGCATTTATTCATGGCGCGATGTGTATCTCCTATTCTGGACGCTGCACATTGTCCAATCACATGTCGATGCGAGATGCCAATCGGGGAGGTTGCTCACAATCCTGTCGTTGGAAGTACGATCTTTTTGATATGCCTTTTGCGCAAGAAAAAAAGAGTCTGACAAAGAATGGTACCGTTGAAGAAGAGTTTTCAATGAGCGCAGTCGATATGTCGATGATCGAGCATATTCCTGATTTGATCCAAAATGGTGTGGATAGTTTTAAAATCGAAGGACGGATGAAATCGATCCACTATGTTTCAACGGTTGCAAATGTGTACAAAGCAGCAGTGGACAGTTATATGGAAGATCCAGAGAACTATGTCTGCAAACAAGAATGGATCGATGAATTGTGGAAAGTCGCTCAAAGAGAATTAGCTACTGGTTTTTACTACAACACACCGAGTGAAAATGAACAATTATTTGGTCCTCGGCGTAAAATTCCACAGTATAAATTTATCGGTGAGGTCATGGCTTATGACGACACAACAAAGATCGCTACGATTCGGCAACGAAATGTATTTTCAGTCGGTGACGAGATCGAGTTTTACGGCCCAGGATTCCATCATTTCCATCAAAGGGTGGAAGTCATGTATAATGAAGACGGTGAATCGATCGATCGCGCACCAAATCCGATGATGCTTCTAACGATGCCGGTTGCTGAACCTGTTCAGGTTGGTGACATGATCCGTAAGAAAAAATAAGAGCTGTGACAGAAGTATTGAAGATAGATAAAAATGAGCGTTGTTTTGTGAAGCACCTGTACTAAAACAACGCTCCGTTTGTAAGAGCTGCGGTTCTCCACATTTATCGGTCATTCGGTACTTTTCTGTCAGGTTCTTTTTTTTGCACAGGTACTCGTTCGATAGACACCAAAATCAAGTTATCCCCAAGGAGGAAGCCAATAATGCAACAATATGATTACATAGTGATTGGTGGCGGCAGCGGCGGAATTGCTTCTGCAAATCGTGCAGGTATGCACGGAGCTAAAGTTTTATTGATTGAAGGCAATGCGCTGGGAGGTACTTGCGTCAATGTAGGCTGCGTACCAAAAAAAGTGATGTGGCAAGCAAGTGAAATGTTGGAAATGATCAAGCGAGATGCCACAAGTTATGGAATTTATCCACATGTGGATAAATTTGATTTCAAGCAGCTTGTGGATAACCGAGAAAAATATATAGAATTTTTACACACAGCGTATCAAAAAGGCTTAGATAGCAACCAAGTAAAAGTTATCCACGGTTATGCACAGTTTGTGGATAACTATACTGTGACGGTCAATGGAGAAGAGTACACCGCGCCAAAGATCCTGATTGCTACCGGAGGAAAACCAAGTGTCATGTCGATTCCCGGAGGCGAGTATGCGATTGATTCCAATGGCTTTTTTGCCTTAGAAGAAGTACCAAAAGAAATGATCGTGCTAGGCGCAGGGTACATTGCTGCAGAACTTAGCGGAATGAGTCAGCAATTTGGCAGTCACGTTTCTTGGGCGTATCGTAAAGAGCGGCCATTACGAGCCTTTGATCAAATGCTGACGGACAATTTAGTAGAGATTTATCAAGAAGCCGGGATAGACCTTTATACAGGCTATGTGGCCGAAAGGATCGAAGAACGTGATGGACAATACACGGTTTTCTTTGAAAATGGTCAAACGTTGACGGGGGACTGTGTGTTATTTGCCGGAGGACGAGTGCCGAATACGCAACATCTTGGGTTGGAAAATACAGATGTCTCGCTAGATGAAAAAGGCTTTATTATTGTTGATAAATATCAAAATACTACCGCGGAATCAATCTTTGCAGTGGGAGATGTAATCGGTAAACTGGAATTGACGCCAGTAGCGATTGCCGCAGGACGCCGCTTATCGGAACGATTGTTCAATGGCCAAACCGAAGCCTACTTAGATTATGATTTGGTGCCGACAGTTATTTTCACGCATCCGCCAATTGCAACGATTGGTCTTTCAGAAGAAGCTGCGATTGCCAAATATGGTAAGGAAGAAATCAAAGTCTATCGTTCACGCTTTACACCTATGTACTTTGCATTGAATGACTATCGCCAAAAATGTGAAATGAAACTTGTTTGCTTAGGAAAAGAAGAGAAGATCATTGGTTTGCATGGTATCGGCATCGGGGTTGACGAAATGCTGCAAGGGTTTGCTGTTGCCATCAAAATGGGCGCAACCAAGGCAGATTTTGACAACACAGTTGCGATCCATCCGACTGGAGCAGAAGAGTTCGTTACGATGCGATAAGTAAAGAGCGAATGGACTATAGAAAAAGAACGATCTCAGTTTGTGTTTGGATCTATGATCCAGACAAGTTGAGATCGTTCTTTTTTCTAAGCATGAGGTTGTGCTAAACGATTTTGCGTATAAAGTTATTTATAAAAAATCGGTTAATTTGTACGAGCAAGGATTTGATTTGTGATTTGATACAAATAATCTTTTGCATTATTGCCAGGATCAGGTAATTTCTTGATTCCTTGCAGGGCTTTTTTGGTGTAACGAGCGGCTAGCTGATGAGCGTCTTCGATGCTGTGGCTGTCATGGACGATTTGAAAGACTTGCTGTGCTTCTTGATCGGTCATGTCCGTTTTTTTCTCTAGCAATGGCGTCAACAGTGCCCGTTCTTTTTTTAATGCAAGCAGTAATGGCAGGGAGTATACGCCTTGCTTAACATCTTCAAGGACAGGTTTGCCTAAAGCACTTTCGCTTTGACTATAATCGAGGATATCATCCATGATTTGAAAAGCTAGACCAATGGATTGGCCAATCGTTTTTGCCTGATTGGCTAAACGGAGAGAAGTGCCGCTTTCATAAGCCCCAATAAAACAGCTTAAAGCAAATAATTCAGCTGTTTTACCAGAAATGTTTTCCAGATAGTCATCGATCGTGACATTCAGATCATAGCGCTTGCTCATTTGCCCTAATTCTCCTGCCAGAATTGTTTCCATACTGCGGGAATTGATTTGTAGACTTTTTAATGAACCGGCATAGTCAGCCATTAATTTAAAACAGCAGACAAAGAGATAATCACCAGCATAAACAGCAACATCATTGCCGAATTGGGCCCGAATAGTAGGTAAACTACGCCGAGTATCGGCTTGATCCACAATATCATCATGAATCAATGAAGCAGTATGAAGCATTTCGATCGAAGCGGATAATGCTACCGCTTTTTGTGAATCTTTTTCTTCGCCAAATTCAGAGAATAGTAACTGATAGGCAGGACGGAGCATCTTACCGCCGGAGTGGATCATAGCTAATATCGCTTGTTCCACAGCTTTATTTTTTAGTTTCAAGGACTGTTCCATTAGTTGCAACGATTCAGATAAATCATTTTGCAACGCAGGATAGGCTTGCCACATTGGATGAAGTTTCATAAATGACTCCTTTATTTTGAATCAGAACGCCACTTGACATGGGTTTGCCGTTCATAATCAAGTTGGAATCGCCGTAATGTGTCCACTCTCTCCAAAAGATAGTTGGCGGCGATCCCGATAGCGATACCTGATAGAATACCGAAAAATGCGAGAACAGGTAGATAGAGCATCACACTCCAGGATTGAGCAATCCAAGAAGCGGTGACCAATTGACCAACGTTGTGCAAAAAACCACCGGCAGCACTGATCCCGATAATACTCACACGCTTAGGACCTAGCTTTTTGACCAGCAGCATACCAAAATAACTCAAAAGGGAACCACTCATACTATATAAGAATGTTGAAACAGTTCCACCTAAGAGTGTCGTTAAAATCAATCGTAGCCATATCAGTAAAAAGCTGTCTCGTTTGGGCATGGTAAACAAAGCAATGATGGTGATCAGATTGGCTAAACCTAATTTAGCTCCCGGGGCAAAGGCAAAAGGATACGGAATCATGTTTTCAATCAAACCGATGACGACACCTTGAGCGACTAATAATGAGATGAAAATGATTTTTTGTAAACGACTCATAAGTATTACGATCAGTAAATTAGATCGTCTGTCTCACTCCCATCTGTAGCACGAACTTCGATCACTAATTTATGCGGCAAACAAACGATTGTTTCACCATTTTTTGAGGCCCAGCCACGACGGACACAAATCTGATCGCCGCAGTCAGCCGCTTTGATGCGGATGCGGTCACCGTCGATTTCAATCAGATTGTAATCGCCATCGGGATCTTCGTATCGATACGTATAACTTTCTTGTCCTTCGATCAAATCAAATTCTTTGATCTCTTTGCCATCTACACGCAGAACGGCTTGCTTGGCAGCAGTTGGCGTGCTTTGTGTTTGCCCAAAAATCAAAATTGGTAAAAACGAGCTAAGTATCAGTACCAGAATGATGACCCCGTCCCAAGGTTTCAAATGGGCATGATGGATAAATTCTTTTACTTTCATCAGAAAGACTCCTTTGAAGTTCTGTGTCTCATTCTAGCATAATCCGCTGGTTTTCTACTACTTTTAAGATAAGGTTTTCCGAGTAGATAAAAAAGTGCTTAACTTGGAAAGAGACTGAGACATTGATCAAAGGATCAGTCTGCCTCAGTCTCGTTTAAAAAGCGATTATTTTTTTCCGTATAAAGAACGCGGGGTACCGTACCACCATTTACCAAGTGTACGTTGTAACCATGGAATCACCCAACGATCCAAACCAACGGCACGGCCAGAACCGTTCATCAAAGCAAAGGCTACTGGGATGAACCAGATGTTAACCCAATAGAACATACCTGACATACAGAATGTCAAGATTAAAACGATCGTTGTTGCATTTACTAACCAAGTAAACAAACCAGCCATCAATGCTAAAGCTAAAGCAATTTCAAAGAAGACCATGAATTTTTGGAAGAACATTGCTACATCGTTGTTAGGCATGATAAATTGCATCACTTTTGTAAACCAATCTGGTGATTTTTCAATCACGACCATTGGTTGTTCGCCGTAGGCATAACTCAAACCAAAGTGAGCTGCTTGAGTTGCTGCTGCGCCGGCAGCGTCACCTGCTCCACTTGCAGCACTTGCTGCGTCGGTTGCTTCACTCGCACCACTTGCTGCATCAGCAACAGTTTGATATTCCCAAGTCCAAGGGAAAACACTGTTTCCTTGGAACCAAGAACCTTCACCAAACCATGTGTCTGGCTTAAAGACTTCACCATTTGTACCTAAAATTTTCTTGAAGGCTTCAATGAACCATACAAGACCGTAGAAGATTCGCAGTGGCACACTCCAAAGGACATTTCCGTAACGAGACGTATGACCACGAGCTACAGTTCGATCATCTTTGATATGGAAAATTTCATGCATCAAGTATTGGAACATGTAGTAGCCAGAACGAATGTCAAAGAAGTATTTCAAGTTGACGATATGTTTCATAATGATTGCTAAGAAACCGCTAAGGTGAATCTTATTGAATAAGTTGGCTACACCCCATTTGGCACCAATCGATACCATGAATCCTTGGTAATTCCCTTTAAATTTGTGTTTTTCGCCACCCTTGATCGCTGCTACGATATTCGATGCAGCTGTATGACCAGTTTGTTCAGCGGCTTGAACGATTTGTGGTGTTGGTGTATTTGGAAATTCTTCATAGAAGACCAAGTCACCAATGATATAGATATTTTTGTCTTCGTAGCCTTTTGCTTCCATATATTCGTTAGCAACAAGACGGAAGCCGCGAGCTGTTTCTAGACCAAAGTCTGCAGCGTCGCTTGTACCTTTTACACCGGCTGTCCAAATCAGTGTATAAGTTGGAATCGTTGAACCATCTTTTAATTTGATATGATCTTCAGCAACTTCAACGATTGGTGCGTTCAAGACTAACTCTACATTTTTTTGTTTCAAGTAGCGTTCAGCCTTGGCTGCATCGTTACGATCCAACATGTTTAAGATCGTAGGCATTGCTTCGACGACTTTCAAAGTGATTTCGCTTGGATCCAATTTGTAGTCTTCAGCTAAGCGATCTTTCCAGTCGATTAGTTCACCGATCATTTCAATCCCGGTAAACCCAGAACCACAGACAACGAAAGTCAACATTGCTTTACGAAGTGCTGCATCAGGTTCGATAGCTGCTTTTGCAACTGTTTTCTCGATGTGTTCACGAATGCGAACTGCATCTTCAAATGACCATAGGGTAAATCCATTTTCTTTCACCCCTGGAGTTCCAAAGTCATTTGGTTCGCCACCCATACCTAAGATCAAGTAATCAAAAGAATAGCTGCCTTGTTTTGTTTGTACGACTTTCTTCTCTTTATCGATAGCAGTTACCGTGTCGGTTACTAAGCGAACATTTTTCTTACGTGAAAACAAACGTTGCAAGTCATATTGGATTGCTGTCGGCTCAACGCGTCCTCCGGCCACCTCGTGCAGTTCGGTCATCATGGTGTGATAAGAGTGACGATCGATCAATGTTATCTCAACATCATTGTCTTTTTTCAATTTTTTTGCCATATACTTGGTAGCTGAAACACCGGCATACCCTGCACCGACAACGACAATGCTTTTCTTTGCCATTGCAAATCTCTCCTTAAAAAAAATAATCTATGATAATAAATACACAATCGTTCCTATTATATAGAGAAATCT
>NZ_JALAHI010000110.1 GCF_022711995.1 Enterococcus sp. | reverse complement strand
ATTTACTAATTAACATTGATTTTTTTTACATTCTTTCTCAAATAATGTAACGTATTCTATAAAGGAGGGTGATCGTGTGAAAGTAGACAAAATCGAATATAAGCGAGTAATCAATGATGCCGGACACCTTGAATATGATCTTTTACAGTATCTTGAAAAAAATCGCGAGAGTACTTCTCCAGAAATCAAACGTACTGAGATCGATTATTTGATCGATCATGATATTCAACACCGCATCATCCAAAATGCTCGTAAAAGCTTACTAGGGGACAAAATCATTCTTAAAGATAATGTTAGACAAGACTATCTTTTACTGAAAAAATATACGGACTTTTTCCGCACTTATTTGTGATCATGACAAAAAAGCAGAACCAGAGAAAACCTCTGCGTTCTGCTTTTTTTTACGCGTCAAAATGTTCTTGATACACATCTTCAACCGTTTGATTTGGATCGATCACGATATAAAGACTCTTTGTTTTTTCACTGATTTTTGTTGATTGGTACACATTATCCAATCCTTCAGTATCTTTATCTTTGTAAGGGAAATAAACAAGATCAGGTGTTCCATTACGATAAAGAATTTCCATCCGTTCGATATCTTCATATTTCAAAGCGCGGGCAAACATCCCTAATTCCAGTCCGCCTAAGTTGATATCTTGGGTCGCAACATGGTCGCCTTCTTGGAAAATCTCAATTTTGAATCCTGCACAAGGATGGATCTCAACAAATTCGCTTCCGTGGATGCGACCAAAACTGGTAGTGATTTGTTTGATCCACAAATCTCCAATGTAGCGGCGCTCGATCGTCCAAGTTTCTCCATTACGGAAATAAAATTTTAGTGCTTTCATTTCTCTAGCCATGACATAACGCTCCTTTTTTTTATTCATACAAGTCAATTCTAACACAATGTCCGCTTAGGAGCACAAATTAACCTTTTTTCCCATTCACTTTTTTTAAAAAACGTGCTGTATCGACTACTACCCGCTGATGCGTGCCAGTTGCTAACAGTTCCTCGTTTTCGAAAATACGAAAAGCAAATTCATAACACTTTTCCTTTTGAGTTTCTTCACACGTTACCCGCACAGTTGCGCCAATCCC
Organism: Enterococcus sp.; assembly: GCF_022711995.1. Lineage (GTDB taxonomy): Bacteria > Bacillota > Bacilli > Lactobacillales > Enterococcaceae > Enterococcus_D. Next base: position 77,272 of record NZ_JALAHI010000110.1, on the reverse strand, counting down.
TGAAGCTGCACGGTGATCGATCGTAAGTTTTGTTCCCACTGTAGTGGTCCCCGGTTGCATCCGCGCTTCCAGCGCTTCAAAGCAAACCGCTTCTACCATCGCAGCCACCCGTGGTGTAGCTAGGACGGCCAAGCCTCCTGACCCTACTGCAAGGGCTGTATCTTCTTTTGTAACTGGAAAATCTTTTTCGATCATGGTTTTCTCTCCTACCTCTTTATTGGTGATCGCTTAGCGTTTCGGCAAAAGCCAATAGCGCTTTTTTCTGATTGACGACTCGTTTTTCAATCACTGCTTTTTCTGCAGCGGCTAATACTTCTGCCATCCAAGGTCCCCCGGAGCGGTCAAAGTGCTGTAATAAATCACGTCCGTTGATCGCCAAGTCTTTCAGCGAATGGATTGGTAATGCTTGATACCGTTCTTGGCTGATTGAAAGATCGATCTCTTGTCCGTAATAATAAAGCAATTCTTCTGACAAGCAAGCGACTTCACTTCCTAAGTGATACAATGCTTCCTCACTAAAGGGGCCGGCTTTTCGTTGCAAGACACCTGCTGAAATCGATTGAACCAATCGAATCATTTCATTGGAACACTTCCATTGTTTCAAAAAAGAACGAATCTGGGTTGGCGGAAGGCCAATCTGATCGATCAATAGTGCCCACGCAGAGGCTTCATTGCTCAATGGTCTCTCCGGTAAATCGGCCATTCGCAGCAATGCTTCCCCTGCTTGTTTCAATCCGGGACAATAAAGATAACATTCGGTCGCCACAAAGGCTTTCAACGCGGAATTTCGGTGTGCTCCCAACAACAATTTAACAAACTCAATCGTGATTCTCTCCACAGAGATTTTTTCCAGCAGCTGATGGTTGTCGTAAATAGCCTCGAATGTTCGAGGTTCTAGTTCAAACCCTAGCTGACTAACAAATCGCAATCCTCGCATCATCCGTAGGGCATCTTCATGGAATCGCTCCTGAGGCTGCCCTACTGCTCGCAAGACATGCTGCTGCAAATCGACCAGTCCATCAAACAGATCAACAATTTCGCCATCTTTTTTTAAAGCAAAGGCATTGATGGTAAAATCTCTGCGCTTTAGATCCTCTGCTAATGAGCGGACAAAAGCGACTTTATCAGGCCGGCGAAAATCTTGGTAAGCTTCTTCTGTCCGAAAAGTCGTGATCTCATATTGCTCATTTTCCCATAAGACAAGCACCGTGCCATGTTCGATTCCTAGATCGATGGTACGAGGAAAAAGTGCTTTGATTTCTGCTGGAAAGGCACTTGTTGCAATATCCACATCATGGATGGGCTGTCCTAAAATCGTGTCTCTGACACTGCCTCCGACAAAATAGGCATCGTAGCCAGCTGCTTCGATTCTTTGCAGTACAGGTTTGGCTTGTTCAAATTCTTTTGGTAGTTTAGTCAGTTTCATTTGTCTTCCCATCTTTTCTTTCAAAGCGATACGCATCTCTGCGATTGAACTTTTCCATATTTGCTTCAAATACTTCTGTTAAATCAATGCCCAAAGAGTTTGCCATGATCATGGTGACAAAAAGGACATCCCCTAACTCTTCAGCTACTGTTTTTTCAACTTCTGTCGTCTTCTTGGCTTTCTCGCCATAATGATGATTGATTTCACGTGCTAATTCTCCAACTTCTTCTGTTAAACGGGCCATCTGTGCTAAAGGGCTGAAATACCCCGCCTTGAATTGTTGGATATACGCATCTACTTCTTCTTGCATGTCATATAGTGAACGTTTTTCTGTCATCCTCTTCACCCTTTCTTCCACATTTTAGCAAAAGAAGACGCAACTGCCTAGATAGAGGATCAACTAGCTCATATTGTTTAATGGACCATTTCGTGCTAAATTGATACTTGTGAGATTTAGAAAATGGAGGAAACAGGATGCGATCTTTTTTTTCGTGGCGGACGGCCCGCGACATTGCCTTAATCGTTCTAGGAACGAGTGTCTACGGTTTTGGTCTCGTTTATTTAAATATTCCCAATGATTTGGCAGAAGGAGGCGTGACTGGGATCACGTTGATCATGCGGGCCTTATGGGGCATCAACCCTGCCTACAGTACCTTGATTTTGAATATACCAATCATTTTACTAGGGGGTAAGATTCTTGGAAGACGTTCGCTGGTTTATACAGTGATTGGAACCTTTGGGCTTTCCTTTTGGCTAGGCTTCTGGCAGACAGTGCCATTGTTGATCGATCTGCAGCATGACCTATTGATTGTCGCCTTACTCGCAGGACTAATTGCAGGAATCGGCAGCGGTATCGTCTATAAAGTAGGCGGAACGACTGGCGGTGTCGATGTTTTAGCCCGAATCTTAGAAAAGAACTTCGGTATCACCATCGGTCGCTCGTTGTTGATCTTTGACGTGTTCGTTCTATTGCTTTCCTTAACATATATTGATTTGAAACGCATGATGTATACATTGATTTTCTCTTATGTCTTTACTCGCGTGATCGACTCGATTCTGGACGGGGGTTACTCAGCAAAAGGAATTCTGGTCATCAGCAATCACAGCGAAGAGATTGCACCTGTTTTAATGAATGAATTGGAACGAGGGGTCACTTTTTTAAATGGTGAAGGAGCTTACTCCGGCATCAACAAACGCATCATTTATATGGTCGTTAGTGGTCGGGAAATTTCAGAAGTCAAACGAATCGTGGCGGATTTCGATCAACAGGCCTTCGTGTCGGTGATCAATGTCCATGAAGTCGAAGGAGAAGGCTTCACCTATTTACGTCCGAAATCACGCCTTTTGCAACGTAAGGCAGCCAAACCAAAAGGATGAGAACATTCATCGAATCGTAATCAAAAAATCCGCCAGTAACGGGATTGCTCCAGTGCACTGTTTTTGACAACAAGTGCTTGACTCGGAGGTCGCGTTTTCTTGCGGATTTTTTGTATTGTTTCCTAAGGATGATCTTTTGACAGGATATCCCTCAGTTTTTCCTCAAAGGATTTTTCACTTAATTTTTTTCCTTTTTTATTCAGTGGCTTTTTTCTTTTTGATCCAGTTTGAAGCGGTTGACTTCATCCGATAATTCCAAAAAAGCATCCCGATCCCCATTTTCTAATGCGAGATCGATTTGACGGTATAATTTCTCGATTTTTAGCTGCACGGCTTCTTTATCAAGATATTCAGTCACCTGTTTTTGCACTTCTTCATCCACATGATCATTCCATCGCTCAAAGGGATTGTCCTCCAAAACAGCTAGATAAAGTGATTTTTCCCAAGGATTTGGAAAGATACATTCTAAATATAGCGGCTGTTTCCAGTTCATTCTGATTTCATGAAAAATTTGATCAATATCCGAAAACGTTTGATTTTGGATCGTTAACACAAAGGGTTCTCCGCCAATTTCCGTACTGCGGACACTCAACCCTCGATCCGTCTGCATCGCCCCTTCAACAAAATGAACATTTGTCAAAATGGCTTCATGATTTGCTAGGTAGTTCAGAACCCAAGAAACTTCTCGTCGGCTGAATGACACGGTAGAAACTAACCAATTGAGAAACTTTTTCTTTTCTTGTACATTGATGTTCATATCCCTCACCTATCTTTCTAATAAATCCTCCACGATCGACTGCACTTCCAGGTCACCAGGTTCATGTGCTAAATAGTGTCTCAGTAAAGGTAGTGCTTCAGAGAGTCGGCCTTCTTCTCGTAAGAACAATCCATACTCTTTCATAAAAGCAGGTTCATGCTGCAACCCTTCATTAGCTTGTTCATAAAACTTCGCTGCTTGATCAAATTCTTCTAATGCGTTGTAAGCCTGCGCCAGATTCCACAAAGCATGGGGCTGTTCATTATCTTCCATCTTCTCGATTGCAAGTACCGCTTCTTGCCAGCGTTCTTCATTCAAATAGAGATTGCTCAAAGTCAATAATGTTTCATCTTCTTTTTCTCCCGTCTCAAGGGCTTTTAACAAGAAGGATTCGGCCGCTTCACTATCATGCAACCGATACGCATTCTCTGATGCAAAATGATAAAAATCCACTTGAAACGGATCTTCATGGATTCCTTCTTCAATGACTGTCTGCGCTTCTTCCAATTGCTCTTCTTCTTGTAATGCCTCTGCCAAATAAAGATACAACGAGCGGTATTGGGGATTCAATGCCCGCAACTGCTGCAGGTAACGAATCGCCTGTTCATTTTCTTTTAACTGTAAGTAAACCAATGCGGTTTGGAAGAGTCGATCATCGGTTTGGTCTTCAGCTAAACTGGCTTCCAGATATTCGATGGCTTCTTCAAATTTCCCAGCCATACTCAATGCAGCTCCAGTTCGTTCTAATAAAGAAACACCTGAAATCTCTTGGATATTTTCCGTTAGTAAGCCCTGATAAAACTCAGCCGCTTCTTGGTAGCGATCGGTTGAAAAATACAATTCTGCTAGTGCAAAACGAATCAGTGATTCTTTGGGCAGCAGCTTTTGTGCCTCTAATAGTTTGGCTTCACTGACTTCAGGAATCCCAATCAATTGATAGAGATCAGCACTGATCAATAATGCTTGCGGGTAGAGCGGGCTTTGAGGCGTGATTCGATCGAGATAATCAAAAGCTTCGTCGATTTGGTCATTTTCCATGGCGATTTCTGCTAGTGATAATAACCATTCTTCATTTTCAGGCACCCGTTCTTGTAGCGTAGCAAAAATTTCCCGAGCTTCTTCTAAAAAGCCGATTTGGATCAACTCTTCACCTAATTCAGCCAAGACTTCATTGGCATCTGATTGCATTGCTTGGACAAAATTCAATTGTGCCTCCGCTAAATTTTCTGCTGCTAATGCCTGTAACATTTTTTCACTGTAAGTTTCCATCTATGTTCCTCTTATCTGATTGATTATTGTTTGGTAAGCGTTCATTGTCCGGACAAGATCCTCTTCTAATGCGCTCGTTCTGCCCCCTATTGTACCAATTTCTGATAAAAAAAGCAGTTTTTTCTCTTTTTTCTGTAACTGTAGCACTTGTTGAAAATAGTCACTTAAAGATAGTTGGTCTGGCAATACGAGGGGATACCCCAATTGGTCAAGCCACAAGCAGAGCTTATCTAATTTGACTGCTAACTGCTGTTGCTGAACATTCCAGATCAAGTGAAAGAGTAACCCATAAAAAAGCTTCATGGCATCAGACAGCAAATGCCCATTTTCCGTCTTATAAAACGCATCGGTAAAGACTTGGCCATATTCTTCAAGTGCTGCACCGTTTTCCTGATAGGCGTGGATCACCCGATCAGTATAGGCGGCAAAGGAGCGGTTGTTTACTTGTTTTTCTGTTAGAAACGTGCGAAAGAGCTCTCGGAGAAAGGCTTGATCTGTGAGTAGACCGCAACGGATCAAAACCAGTAAATCGACTAGCTTCCCATCTTTTTGCTTTTCAGCAATCGTTTGATCATATACCACCACTTGCGGCACATTTGGGCTTTGCAAAACTGGCGTATCTGGTTTTTTAACGACAATTGCCGCTTCTTTGACACTTTTAGCTAATGCACGTAAAGAGACTGGAATCAGCCAAAGATCACTGGTAAGAATCGACGTGTAATGAATGAAACTGCTTAACGCTAGCACACCTTCATTGCCAAAACCTACGATCAAATAGTTTTCCTGTTTCGAAAAGCGGCTTAGAAAAGAGATAAACGCCTGAAATTCGGTAAAATTATTGCAATACATTTGATTGGTACAAATATACCAGCTAACTTCCTTTGGTAAAAACAAACGGGTCAATTTTTCTGAGAAACGATCATAGTACCGTTGATTTGTAAGAATGATGACTTGATCATTGGCAATTTCCTGTGTCCGTAAAACAGAAGTTAGTGTTTCTCCATACAAAATTTGCGTTTTTTGCTCTTTTCTTGAAAAGACAAACTCCATACATCCGCCCCCCATCTACGATTTGTTACTTCTATTATAACAAGAATCGCTCATTTTACCTATTAACTAGTGAAAGGCCCGACTGAAAGAACCAACTGAAACAAAAAAACAAACGAACTCCTTTTCTAAAAGAAAAAAAGTCGTTTGTTTCGAGATGTTTGAAGCAACGATCAAACAAGAAGAGTATAAAGTGATTGATTGTCTCGCAAGTCGATGTATTGGGGATCAAACTGTTTCATGCGGGTCAGTAATGGAGGCAGATCTTCCTGTCTTTTTAGCAGAATGCCTAACAATACTGGTCCTGTTCCGCGATTGATCTTTTTAGTATATTCAAATCGAGTGATATCATCTGTAGGTCCTAAGATGTTGCTGACGAATTCTTTCAATGCCCCAGGCCTTTGAGGAAAATTGACCACAAAATAATGTTTTAATCCTTGATAGATCAATGACTTTTCCTCAATCTCTGCCATTCGGGTACTGTCATTATTGCCACCGCTGATAATACAAACGACGGTTTTCCCCTTGATTTCTTCTTTGATCAACTCAAGAGTCGCCACACTTAGCGCTCCTGCCGGTTCTGCCACAACGGCTTGTTTGCTGTACAATTCTAGGATGGTTTGGCAAATCAAGCCCTCATCTACCGCTACGAGTCGATCGACATAGTGGGCCGCATGCTGGTAGGTGAATTGACCGACTTTTTTGACGGCTGCTCCGTCAACAAATTTATCAATCTGCTCCAAAGAGATGGGGCCGTGATTGTCAAAAGCTGCCTGCATCGATGCTGCTCCCAAGGGTTCAGCACCAATGATCGAAAGCGTAGGTTGCTTTTCTTTCAAATACGTTGCCACGCCACTGATCAATCCGCCACCGCCAATTGCTGCCACGACATAATCGATGGAATAATTGCGTTGCATTGCTTCTGTCAATAATTCAACCGCCAACGTTCCTTGCCCTGCAATAATGGCGGGATCATCAAAGGGATCAATAAACGCCATTTGGTGGTCTTTGGCATAGTGCTGGGCTGCCTTTGCGGAAGCATCGAAGGTGTCACCGACAAGTTCAATCCGGACAAATTCACCGCCAAAAAACAAAACTTGCGCTATTTTTTGCTGGGGTGTCGTCGTTGGCATAAAGATAACCGCTGCGATTTTCAATTCATGACAAGTATAGGCGACCCCTTGGGCATGATTGCCGGCACTTGCACAGACGACTCCTCGTTTCAATCTAGCCGAATCTTGCTGCGTGATAGCGTAATAAGCACCGCGAAGTTTAAATGATCGGACTTTTTGTAGATCCTCTCGTTTCAGTAAAATAGTCGCTTGATACTTCTTGGATAAAAACCGATCATATTGCAAAGGCGTCTTTGTAACGACTGATTGCAACCTTTCATAGGCTTGTTCTATTTGCTCGACAGATACCAGCAACCGTGATTCCTCCTTAATCTTTCGTAACAAAAGGCATCATTTTTCTTAATTCTGACCCAACTTTTTCGATGGGATGATTGCCGTTTTGTTCTCGCATTTTTTTGAACTCTGGAAAACCAGCTTGATTATCGGCGATGAATCCTTTGGCAAATGTGCCGTTCTGAATATCCGTCAACACATTTTTCATATTGGCTTTTGTTTGTTCCGTAATGATTCGTGAGCCAGAGACATAATCCCCGTATTCTGCAGTATTGGAGATGGAATCACGCATCTTGGCAAAGCCTCCTTCATAAATCAAGTCAACGATTAATTTCATTTCGTGACACACTTCGAAATAGGCCAATTCTGGCTGATAGCCGGCTTCCACCAGTGTTTCAAAACCAGCCTCGATCATGCTTGTCAGTCCACCGCATAAGACGGCTTGTTCACCAAACAAGTCGGTTTCCGTCTCTTCCTTGAAGGTGGTTTCCAGCACACCGACTCTTGTAGCGCCGATTCCTTTAGCATAGGAAAGAGCTGTTTCTTTGGCGTTACCGGTCGCATCTTGATAAACGGCAAACAACGCAGGGACAGCAAAGCCTTCAGTAAAGGTTCGACGCACCAAATGTCCCGGTCCTTTTGGTGCTACTAAGAAAACATCTACCTCTTTCGGAGGGGTGATAACATCAAAATGAATATTAAAGCCATGGGCAAAAGCCAATGCATTGCCAGCCGAAAGATTCGGCGCAATTTCCTTTTCATAAAGAGCGCCTTGGATCTCATCAGGGGCTAAAATCATCACGACATCTGCTTGTTGGACCGCTTCTGAAACTGGAAGCACAGGAAAGCCATCGTTTTTTGCGGTATCGGCTGATTTTCCGGCACGAATCCCAATCACGACATCGTGCCCCGTATCTCTTAAATTTTGTGCATGGGCGTGCCCTTGAGAGCCGTAGCCAATAATTGCAATGGTCTTCTCTCCTAAGTTATCTGTTACTTCGTTATAATATACTTTTACCATGTATGCTTCCCTCCAAATTTTTTTATTAAAAGCAACTGTTCTTGCGTTTAACCTCTAGTAAAACCTGTCACACCGGTACGAGCCATTTGCTTAATTCCATAAGGCCGCAGCACGTCAATACAGGCGGCTACTTTTTCTGAATCCCCTGCAACTTGAACCACGATAGTCTTCAATGCAACATCCACGATATGGGCACGAAAAGGTTCGATCACAGCTTGGATCTCCGAGCGAGTAGTCGTTGGTGCGTTCACTTTGATCAGCACTAGCTCCCGTTCAATGTGAGGGTCTTCGGTAATATCTGAAACCTTTAAGACATCGATTTGCTTATTCAATTGCTTTGTCACTTGTTCTGTCTCTTGCAGGTTTTCTGTATTGATGATGATCGTCATCCGCGAAAACTCCGGCTGTTCGGTGACCCCAACGGAAATACTTTCGATATTCACTTGGCGACGATTTAATACGCTGGTGATGCGGCTTAAAACGCCAGCTTCATTGTGCACGATGGCAGCAAGGATACGTTTCATAGTCTTTTAAACTCCTATCATCTCATGATTGGCTTTTCCCGGTGGAATCATTGGCAGCACATGCTCTGTCGGTGAAATCAACACCTCGATCAGTCGCGCACCAGGTTCCAGTAATGCACTGGCCAAATGATTGGTCAATTGATCTGGGGTTTCGATCCGTACACTACTGATGCCATAGGCTTCTGCTAATTGACCAAAATTCGGCTGTTTCGTGAAGACAGAGGCCGAACGGCGTTCATTATGAAAGGTTTCTTGCCATTGCCGAACCATCCCCAGAGAGCGATTGTTCATCAAAATGAATTTGACATCCAGTCCATAATCATTTAACAGCGCAAACTCTTGATTGGTCATTTGGAAACCGCCATCGCCTACAAAAACGACGATCATTTTTTCAGGGTGCGCAAACTTTGCCCCAATCCCTGCGGGAATGCCGTACCCCATCGTTCCTAAACCGCCACTGGTGATCAGCTGTTTGGGAAAGTGAAAAGGGTAATACTGAGCGACCCACATTTGATGCTGGCCAACATCAGTGACAACGATGGCTTCCCCTTTCGTCAAGCGGCCCACTTCCTCAATCAATTTTTGCGGCTTGATTTCCTTTGTTACCTCGCGGTCATAGCGATAAGGATGTTCTTTTTTCCGTTTTTGGCAGCGATGGAGCCATTCCTCTCCCTGCAATTTCTCCATAGGATACCGGGACAGCTGAACCAAAGCAGCTTTCGCATCCGCTACAATCGGAATGGCTGTTTGAACAACTTTGCCGATTTCTGCAGGATCAATATCGATATGAGCAACAATGGCCTGTTGGCCAAATTGACTGCCGGCTGTGGCTAATCGGTCGTCAAAACGTGAGCCAATATTAATGATCAAATCCGCTTCAGATAATGCCATATTGGCCGCATAGGTGCCATGCATGCCCCCCATTCCTAAGAACAAGGGATGATCAGCTGGCACTAATCCAAGACCTAAGAGGGTGGTAACGATCGGTAACTGATGGGTTTCGATAAACCGACGCAATTCTTCGGCAGCATCGGTAGCACAAACACCAGCTCCAGCCAAGACGACTGGACGCTTGGCTTGCTTTAAACAATTCATCAGCTTCTCGATTTGCAAGACAGAGGGCAAAACATTCGGTTGATAGCTTTTTCGCTCAATCGGCAACTCAATGGCGGCGGCTGTCCGCTGAAGCGTGACATCTTTGGGTAAATCAATCACCACGGGTCCTTTTCTGCCCGTTGTAGCGATATGAAAAGCTTCGGCGATTACTCGCGGCAACTCATCGACATGTCTGACCTGGTAATTGTGCTTGGTGATCGGTAATGTGATCCCAAGAATATCCGCCTCTTGAAACGCATCTTTGCCAATACCCGCCGTAGCTACTTGACCAGTGATCACCACGAGGGGCACAGAATCACTCATAGCGTCAGCGATTCCGGTTACCACATTGGTTGCTCCTGGTCCACTAGTTACTAGAACAACGCCGGCTTTTCCGGTGGCTTTGGCATAGCCTTCTGCTGCGTGGACAGCGCCTTGTTCGTGACGAGCTAAAATATTCGGAATCGCAGCATCGTAGAGTTGGTCATATAATGGCAAGACCGCTCCGCCAGGATACCCGAAAATCAGTTCGACTGCTTGTTGCTGCAAGCTATCGACTAACACTTCGGCACCGGTTCGAGTGACTTCATTCAACTGGATATTCTCCATTACGCTTCCTCCTCGCTGATTTTCATGATCGCCCCGGTATTCGCTGATGTGACTAACGCCGTATATCGTGCTAGCCAGCCTTTCTTCACTTTGGCACGAAACTTGGGACGTGTTTGTGCGCGCAGCATGAATTCTTCCTCTGAGACTAAGACTTCCAATGAACGATTTTGCAGATCAATCACAATTTCATCACCATCGCGAATCAAAGAGATCGGACCACCGGCTGCTGCTTCAGGAGAAATGTGGCCAACCGCGATTCCTCTGGTGGCTCCTGAAAAGCGTCCATCTGTGATCAGTGCTACATCTTTGCCTAACCCACGTCCAACAATACTCGAAGTGGGCGCCAGCATTTCCGGCATCCCTGGCCCGCCTTTTGGTCCTTCATAGCGGATCACCACCACATGTCCTTTTTGGACCGTATGATTGTCAATGGCGGCTACCGCTTCATCATGAGAATCGAAACAAATCGCTTTGCCTTTAAAAAGCTGAATACTTGGATCAACTCCCCCCACTTTGATGACACTTCCTTGAGGGGCAAGATTCCCGTAAAGGATCGATAAGCCACCAACCGGGCTGTAGGGATTTTCCTTTGGATGAATTACTTCTTCATTGTTGATCGTCGCCTGAGCGACATTTTCCCGCAATGTTTTGCCAGTAACGGTCAGCCGATCCGGATGAATCGCTCCCTCTATGTCTACCAACTGGCGAATAATAGCCGAGACCCCACCAGCGTTGTGGACATCATGCATCGAATATGCAGAAGAGGGGGCGATCTTTGAAAGGTAAGGAACCCGTTCGGCAATCTCGTTGACTCGCCGCAAGTCATAATCAATCTCAGCTTCGTTGGCGATAGCTAATGTATGCAAGACGGTATTGGTCGAACCTCCCATTGCCATATCAAGGGCAAACGCATCGTCGATGGCTGCTTCTGTCACGATATCCCGCGGTTTCACTTGATTCTTTACTAAATCCATCAAATGGAACGCTGCTTTACGTACCAGCTCCCGTCGTTCTTGTGACACCGCCAGAATCGTCCCATTCCCTGGTAATGCCAATCCTAGAATTTCCAAGAGACAATTCATGGAGTTGGCTGTAAACATGCCGGCACAGGACCCGCAGGTGGGACAGGCATTTTGTTCCATAAATTCAAAATCGGCCTGGGACATTTTTCCTTCTTTAAAGGCGCCGACGGCTTCGAACATGGAAGACAACGTCGTTTGATGGCCTCTAGGATCAATCCCAGCTTTCATCGGTCCCCCAGAGCAAAAAATTGCTGGGACATTGGTACGCATCGCTGCTAAGATCATCCCCGGTGTGATCTTGTCGCAGTTAGGGATGTAGAACACACCATCGAACCAATGGGCATTGATGACGGTTTCCGCTGAGTCAGCAATCAGTTCACGACTGGGCAATGAATACCGCATCCCGATATGTCCCATGGCAATCCCATCATCCACACCAATTGTGTTGAATTCAAAGGGGATCCCACCAGCTTCTCGAATGGCTTCTTTGGCAATATCTGCCAATTCTCGCAGATGGACATGACCAGGTACGATATCGATATACGAGTTGCAGATGGCAATAAAGGGCTTATTCATATCTTGAATATTTTTGACTTGTCCTGTTGCATAGAGCAAACTCCTTGCTGGAGCTGCATCAATGCCTTTTTTTATCTGATCACTTCTCAATTCCATCATCTCCCACCGATTTCATATAAAAAAGCATCCCGGTTTAGAATAAACTGGGATGCTTTGCCAGAATCCCATTTCACTTACGCAAATAGGACTCAAACAAACGGATAAATTTTGCTTCCGTGTTCTAAGTCCTGGTCTCAATAATAATGACTAATAAATATTGATTAAAATTGCGCATGAAAAACGGCTCCTTCATTAAAAAAATTATTATTTTTTGTAATTGTTTAATAATATAGCGCGAAAAAAAATTCTTGTCAATGAATTTTCTGAATTTTTTTGCAATTTATCCGCTGCGTGTTCTTCAAAAATGCCAAAAACTCTTTTTGAGACGCTCTTTTCCAGAAAAGTTTACAGTGGACTTCATGGGGTGATTTGGAAAAATCAGCAGATAAATTTCCTACCGGATCATCGCGACTCTTTTTGATCTTGAACAACTCTCCTGGCAGCTTCTCTTTGACTCTTTTTGATAGGTATCCCCCATTGAATCAGCTGCCTATAAAAAAACAGCCATACTACTATCCGGGAAGATTTTGAAAAGGATGTCTTTGATAGACTATATTTTGCCCCTTTTTAGCCCTTTTCTGCCTCTTTACGCCATATATAAAAGACAAAACCCGTCAGAGCCCTAGGCCCTAACGGGTTTTTTACGAAATTATTTCACTGCGTCTTTAAGAGCTTTACCTGGTTTGAATGCAGGTACTTTGCTAGCAGGGATCTTGATTTCTTCACCAGTTTGTGGGTTACGTCCTTTGCGTTCTGCACGAGAACGAACTTCAAAGTTACCAAAGCCGATCAATTGAACTTTTTCACCGTTAGCTAAAGCGTCTTGAATTGTTGAGAAGACAGCGTCTACTGCAGCTGTAGCGTCTTTCTTTGTTAAGTCAGTAGCTGCTGCAACTTTTTCGATTAATTCTGCTTTATTTGCCATGGATGGTTTCACCTCCTGATTATTTTTTTGATGTCATACATCAACAAAAATCTTGAGTGGTCCAAGGTTTTTGTCAAATATTGATATCCATCAATATTCTGATATAACGTTATCACAAGAACGTTGTAATATCAAGGATTTTAACATTTTTACTACCGTTTTTTTTAGGATTTATTGTTTTTCTGTCAAAAGAAGAGAATTCTTTGTCAAAAGCAGCAAAGTATGATAAAATCGCTATTTTCGTCTTCTTGGAATGATTCGAATCGGCGTTCCTTCAAAAGTAAATGCTTTGCGGATCTGATTCTCTAAAAAGCGGGCATAAGAAAAATGCATCAACTCTTCTTCATTAACAAAAATAACAAATGTTGGTGGTTTTACCGCAACTTGTGTCGCATAAAAAATCTTCAATCGTTTGCCTTTGTCCGTCGGCGTTGGATTGATAGCTACCGCATCCATGATCACATCATTTAATAATGCAGATGGAATACGCATGTTTTGATTCATGCTAACTTCTTCGATCAATGCTGGCAATTGGTTCAAACGCTGTTTCGTTGCAGCAGAGACAAAAATGATCGGCGCATAATCTAAATATTGAAACTCATCACGAATCTTGGCTTCAAAGTCTCGCATCGTATTGGTTTCTTTTTTCAGAAGATCCCATTTATTGACGACGAGAATGATCCCACGGCCAGCTTCATGGGCGTAGCCAGCAATCCGTTTGTCCTGTTCGCGAATGCCTTCTTCTGCGTTCAAGACCATCAGAACCACATCGGAACGTTCAATGGCCCGCATCGCACGCATAACACTATATTTCTCGGTTGATTCGTAAACTTTTCCTTTTTTGCGCATTCCTGCTGTATCGATCATGGTAAACTCTTGCCCATTTTCACTGGTAAAATGAGTATCGATGGCATCCCGGGTCGTTCCTTCGATATCAGAAACAATCACACGTTCTTCCCCTAAAATCGCATTGATCAAGGAAGACTTTCCGACATTTGGGCGCCCGATCAAACTAAATTTAATGATCGAGTCATCCTCTTCTTCTGCTTCTTCGGTAAAGTGTTTGACTGCTTCATCAAGAACATCCCCGATACCCAGTCCATGACTACCAGAGATTGGATACGGATCCCCTAATCCTAACGTATAGAACTCATAAATATCTGCACGCATTTCTGGATTATCTACTTTGTTGACCGCTAAAATCACCGGTTTATTACTCTTGTACAACAGACGGGCAACAAGCTCATCTGCATCCGTCACACCTTCTCTGGCACTTGTGATAAAAACGATCACATCTGCCTCATCGATCGCAATTTCTGCTTGATGTTTGATTTGATCCATAAACGGCTCATCACCCAAATCGATTCCGCCGGTATCAATGATACTGAATTCTCGACCTAACCATTCACCTGTTGCGTAAATTCGGTCTCTCGTTACCCCGGGAGTATCCTCAACGATCGAAATTCGTTCTCCGGCAATCCGGTTGAAAATAGTCGATTTCCCGACATTCGGACGTCCGACGATCGCAATTGTTGGATTTGACATTTTTTACCCTCCATCTATAAGAAGCAGTTTTAACAATACAGCTGCTTCTGCTTTTCAATCCTTTTTAGTTTACCTAATGCATCACTAACTTGCAAGTCTTGATGACAAACAAAAAGCAGCTTATAACAAATTCAAAAAACGAATCGTTATAAGCTGCTAGGCTAGATTATTCTTCGTCGTTATCTTTCAACGCATCGCCTAAGATATCGCCCATGGTAAAACCAGTTGATTCTTCTGGCAACTCATAGTCGTCTTCTGCAGGCGCTTCTTCCGCTTCTTCTGCTTTTTCCAGTGCTTTGATACTTAAA
Organism: Enterococcus sp.; assembly: GCF_022711995.1. Taxonomy (GTDB): domain Bacteria; phylum Bacillota; class Bacilli; order Lactobacillales; family Enterococcaceae; genus Enterococcus_D. The sequence goes on along the minus strand of NZ_JALAHI010000110.1, from coordinate 62,266 downwards.
GCGATCCGGTGTTCCGTTGGGTTCACTTCAAGGACTTTTACTTGCACTTGGTCCCCTTCATGCAACACTTCATGTGGTGTTGCAATGTGTTTGTGTGAGATTTGCGAAATATGGATCAATCCTTCTACACCAGGGAAGACCTCCACAAAAGCACCAAAGCTGGTTAGACGTTTCACGACACCGTCTAAGACACTGCCTACAGGCGCTTGTTCTTCGATATTGCTCCAAGGTCCAGGCAATGTATCTTTGATCGATAAGGAGACGCGTTCTTTAGTTGGATCAACGGATAAGACACGGACATTGACAGTATCACCCACAGATAAAACATCACTCGGTTTGCCAACATGGGCATGAGAAATTTCTGAAACGTGAACTAAGCCATCAATTCCACCTAAGTCGACGAAAGCACCGAAATCAGTCAATCGCGCAACTTTCCCTTCGATCTCTTGACCTTCATAAAGATCTGCTAACAAGGCTTCTTTTTGTTTTTCTTTTTCAGCCTCAACTACTGCTTTATGAGATAAAATCAAGCGGTTTTCAGAAGGTTCGATCTCAACGATCTTAAAGGTCAATGTCTTTCCTTTATAATCTTCAAAATCAGCCACAAAATGATCTTCAACCATTGAAGCCGGCACAAATCCACGCACACCGACATCAACGACTAAACCACCTTTGACGACATTTGTTACAGGTGCTTCAATGATTTTACCTGCTTGAAAATCTTTTTCGATATCTTCCCAAACTTTCTTCGCATCTAAACGACGTTTTGAAAGTAGGTAGCTGCCATTTTCTTTGTCTTTACCGATTGCAGAAATGACAACTAATTCTAACACATCGCCCACTTTGACTGCTTCATTGATATCCTCAACAGGTAATGTAGACAATTCTTTCGCCGGAACGACTCCTTCTACACCTGCTCCTTCGATGCCAACGATGGCTTGTTTGTCTTCGATCGCTAAAACTTCGCCTTTGACAATATCGCCAACATTCACTTCTTGGAAATTATCTAAAGCAGCTTCCATTGATTCATTCCCATTTTCCACTTGATTATTTTCAAATTCTGTCATGTCTTATGTCCTCCTAACCAACAATTGTACGTAAATGCACTACATCCCTTAGTTTAAATTAGAATGCCAAAAAAATAAAGCGATTTCGCTTATTTTCACAAAAAACTGGCAATTTTCGTCCCAAAAAAGCGATTTCTTCATTATTTTGCTACTAATCCGTGATTTTTTTCAAAAAAGACTGGTCCAGCTTAACCAAAATGCCCCATTTTCCAAACAGGATTTCAGTAGGAGAATCCCGATATTTACCGGAACTTCTCCCATCAATCGTTCGGATATGTTTTTTGGTCAGCTAGTGCCAGTCGCTGAGGGTTATATTCTTTGATCGACGATGGCTTGGATCGCTGCGACAACTTCTGGGATGCTCATTCCTGTTGTGTCGATACGAACCGCATCTTCTGCTTGTTTCAAAGGGGAGATCTCGCGATGGGAATCTAAGTAATCCCGTTGCTCAATCTCTTTTTTTAATGTTTCAAAGGATGTAGCAATTCCTTTTTGTTGATTTTCTTTGTATCTTCTTTCTGCCCGTTCATCTACACTCGCTACGAGAAAAATCTTCACTTCCGCTTGAGGAAGTACGGCAGTACCAATATCACGACCGTCCATCACGACACCGCCATTTTCAGCGATTTTTTGTTGTTGCTGCACCAATTTTTCTCGGACTTTTTGATAGGCGGAAACTTTAGAAACGGCATTGGTGACCTCTGGTTGACGAATCTCTTCAGTCACTTTCGCTCCCCCTACAAAGACATCTTGTCCTGTTTCAGTTGGCGCAAAAGTGATTGGATAAGTATCGATCAGTGCCACAAGCCCTGCTTCGTCTTCTAATGAACAACCTGTTTTAAGAGCTAAGTAAGTAATGCTGCGATACATTGCCCCTGTATCTGTATAAACATACCCATAATGCTGGGCTAAAATTTTTGCGACTGTACTCTTACCAGATGATGCGGGACCATCGATGGCAATATTGATTTTTTTCATTTGTTACTCCTCGCTTCTCAACAACTACCGCTGGCCTTTTGACTTTCAAGAAAAAAAACCGCCAAAGCGGTTTTTTATTTAATTCGTAATGTATCTCCAGGGTATAGCATGAAATTATTCGGATCGATTCCATTTAACTGATACAACGTTTCAACAGAAATCCCGTTACGTGCGGCTACTTGCTCTGGTCCTTCACCTGCTTGAACAGTCGTATAGGCTTCTGCTCCCTGATTGGTTTCTCCTTGATTCGCCGCTCCTTGATTCGTTGTCCCTTGATCTGTATTTCCTTGATTGTTTTGTGCATTATTGTCTTCTACTTCGCTGCTGGCTGGCTCTTCAGATTGACTGCTTGATTCTGAAGACGAAGACGAAGAAGATGTTGACGAACTGCTGCTGGAAGTAGATGATTCACTAGTCTTGGTGGATGACTCAACAGTCGACGATTCTGTGCTTGCAACCGTACTACTGCTAGTTGATGAGGCAACAGTCGCTGTATCGTTGGGACGATTTAACACCCAAATACCAGCGCCGACAGGAATCGCAACGATCAAGAATAGTAAAATTAAGACAACTGTCAAAAAGAGTGAATTCCCACGTTTTTGTTTCCGTTGTTGTGATCGTGAGGCAGAATCTTCATATTCTGTATCATAGATTGGTTGTTCCCACGGTTCTTGATTTTCTGAATTATAGTTTTTGTCTTTCTTGCTCACTCGTATAACCTCCTAGTATCCTTCCGGTGTATTATACCATAGCTTGAATCGAACTGTCTTTTAAAAAACGATTCATTTGGTTTCTTTAAAAATTTTTAGTAAACGTTCCTGCCAAGAAGTTTTTGTCTGTGGGGTGAATTCCTTTTGGTCTAGCCGAATTTCAAGACCATCGATGTCACAACACTGATCCAACGGCTGTTTTTCTTCACCAAAATGGGCCAATAAAAAACATCGTCGACAACTCTTACAGTGAATATATTCCAGCATCGTTTTTAGCTGCTGCTTTTTTTCCCACTCGTTTTGCTTCAAAATGGCAAACCACTTGTTGGCACCATATTCATTGATTTTTGCTTGCCATTTTTCTTGCAAGGGGGAAAGCACAAAAGATTGTGCCGTCATTTCCAGCTGTTCTCTTTCGGCACTTAATTCCTTTTGAAAGAAATAATGGATGGTTTCATCTCCCGGACGGTAAAGTAAAATCGCATAGCTTTGCTTGCCGTCCCTCCCTGCTCGTCCAATTTCCTGACTATAGTTTTCCAATGAATCCGGCAGATCATAATGGATCACAAAGCGAATATCTTGTTTGTTGATCCCCATTCCAAAAGCATTTGTGGCAATCAACAGTTGCAGTTGATTGCGACTGAACTGTTGTTGAAGCACCTTACGCTGATCGCTAGCCAATCCGCCATGATAATAGCCAACAGAAAATTTTCCCCGTAGTTTTTGATAAAGTTCTTCTACTTTATTTCTAGTGGCGCAATAAATGATTCCTGCCCCTGACAATTGCTGCAAGTAATTCATTAAGAGCGTCTCTTTTTCTGTGTCACTTTTATCAACGATCAGTCCAATATTTTTGCGGTCCATATCATAACGGAACACTTGATGGTTTTTACTCAACAAGTTTTGTTGAATGTCCTCTGCGACTTGATCCGTTGCAGTGGCAGTCAAAGCCAGTGTCGGAGGGGCTCCTAATTGTTGTTTGACAGTCGCTAATTGCAAGTATTCCGGACGAAAATCAATCCCCCATTGCGACACACAATGAGCTTCATCAACAACTAAAAAAGCAATTTTGACATTTTTTAATGCCTGTAGAATCGTCGGTTGGACGAGCATCTCAGGACTGATAAACAAAAATTTATACTGATGCAAATGGCGAAGAACGAATTTTCGTTCCGCAAATGACAAAAGACTGTTAAAAGCGATTCCTCGTCTCTCGCCATTTTTTTGCAAACTGTACACTTGATCTTCCATTAAAGAAAGCAATGGCGACACGATCACCACTAGCCCTTCCATCAAATAGCCCGGCAGTTGATAACACAAACTTTTCCCGTTGCCAGTTGGCATGATTGCTAATGTGTCTTGGTGATTCAAAACCGATTGGATAACTTCTTTTTGGCCCGTCCGAAACTGGTCATGGCCAAAATAGTGTTTGAGTGCTTTTTCTAACATAAAATGCCTCGCTTTTGTGCAATTTGATTGATCCGAATACTCAAAAAATCCAATGGCACTTCTTGTTTAAGCACCTGATAAGGCAGTTTCCAAGCCAAAGGCGGAAATGGGTACTGGCTTGCAAAAGCCTGATAGGGAAACTGTTCATCAATGATCGCCCATTCGATCAAGTGATCATTGACGGTCCCCCGCTTGATTTGTCTTTGTTCCATGATCTCTTCAATCGACTGTCCGCTGAGAAATAAGCGACGGGTCTTCAGCATACTTTGATTCAAGTTTTCTTGATAAAATGGTTTTAAACCCGCTGCCAATAAGGGCGATTGCGCCTTTGCCACTGATAGAAAGCAGTGGATGGCTGCTGCTGAAAAAAGTTGGCGCCAAGGCATCTTCTGATAGTCCTCCGGCAATAACTGAAAAAACGTTTGACCGATCACCTCCGGTCCAGACAACGTTCCTACTAAAAAATCGGCATACGCTGGCGGAAGCTGTTCAAAGACCTGCCAAAGTTCCGTGAAAAGGTCTTGCTTTAGCTGTGGGTGCTGACGAATCAGCTGGCGCACCGGTTCGGTGAACATCGGCGTATTCTCGACTGGAACATAGCGATTGCTGATATCTTGAAAGGCAGCTGCCTGAACAAGCAGCTGAACCAAGCGCCACATCTGTTCTCCTCGGCGGCCGAATTGAAAATAATTCAGATGGCTGCAAATGGCTGCTTCTTTGCTAGGAACTGAAACGGTGGTTTGAAGGTACCCGTCTTCATCTGATTCCAGCTGTTTAGCGGCAATCAGTGCATTGACTCTTTCAGTAAATTCCTTTTCTTCAAGATTCGGCATTGCTTGAAAGACCCCTAAACGATCGTAAAAAAAAGCATAACTTAATACGGAACTAGTTCGTTTGCCAGACAGTATTTGATAAACTGTTGACGGACGTAACTTGTCAGAATGATGAAACAAGGCTAAAATAAAAGCATCCATATGTATTCCCCTCCAGAAAGGAACGTATTCCATGTCACAACGCTGCAAAATCATTCCTGAACGCTGTATCGCTTGTGGTCTATGTGCGGTCTATGCGCCAGAAATTTTTGATTACGATGAAGATGGTATCGTCTTATTTGCGCAAGAACCAGCCGCTCGGCAACAGTTTATCATAGAAAAACAGCAAGAAAAAGTCCTCGCTGCTTATAAAAAATGTCCTACACGAGCGATAGAAATAGAAAAATAAAAAGATCGCGATTGCAGCCAAAGCCAATCACGATCTTTTTTATTATTTTCCGACTGGTGAATGTTGCGGTTGTTTACGAGCCAGCCAAGGCAGCAGCTTCGCATGAAGGACCAAGAAGACCCCGCTGACGATCACACCTTTGATCAAGTTAAAAGGAACAATGCCAATGCTGACATACCGAGCCAATGACATGCCCAGGAATTGATCTGCTGTAACACTGAAGAAACGCAAATACAATGGTGTAATGACATAGAGGTTGGCAATACTCATAAATGCAGTTAGTGCGAGAATGCCAGTGATCACGCCCACGAATTTATTTTTGGCATGGATCCCTTTTCGGAAAAAGTAATACATTGGCAAAGTAAAGACACAAGATGCCAAGAAACTAGCGGTATCTCCCACCATATCAGCTGGTGAAAAACCGGATAAAAATAAGTGGAGCAGTGAGCGTAGAAACGCAGTTGCGACACCGGCAAAAGGCCCGAATAAAAACATGACGATCATGACTGGGATATCGCTAAAATCGATTTTCAAAAAACTAAAAGCAGGGATGATGGGAAACGCAACAAACTGTAAGACAGTGCCCATCGCTGCACACATTGCTATTGTGACCATTTTTCTTGTTTTGTTGTTCATTAATACAAATCCTCCTAAGTTCAGGATTCCTCTTCAAACGAACCTATTAAATTTCCTTGATTCCCTACTTGTCGGCGCCAGACAAAGTAAAAAATGCTCTCTTTTTCCACAGGGAAAAAGAGAGCATTTGAAAAAACCAATGGCAAATCAAATACGCTCTATCTTCTTTATCCAGACTTTACTGTCGGTATCGGAATTTCACCGATTCAGCTACTTCAAAAAAGTAGGTCGTGGACTATCACCACCGGTCGGGAATTGCACCCTGCCCCTGAAGACGAACCTTATATTTATAATACAAGTATTATTATACACAAAAAATCACAATTGACAAATTTTTTATGTGATCATTCACGCAAACTATTTATTTCACTTGTTTTTTTAATTCGTTGACTTCTTTTTTCGTCAACTCGCGATATTCACCCGGACGCAACCCAGCTAATGTCAACGACCCGTAAACTTCCCGTTTCAATTTTTGTACTGGAAGTCCCACGGCTTTAAGCATATTTTTCACCTGATGATTACGTCCCTCATGAATCGTCAATTGGACGATACTTGTTTGCGTCGCAGCATCTGTCGACAAGATCTCAAAGCGAGCAGGCGCGGTTTTCTTCCCTTCGATCCGAATCCCTCTGGTCAAAGGCAACAATTGTTTTTTATCCGCAATCCCTTTGACCTTCGCCACATACACTTTGTCCACTTCATGCTTTGGATGCATCAATTTCTGAGAAAGATCGCCGTCATTGGTCAACAACAATAGACCGGAAGTATCATAGTCCAACCGGCCGATTGGATACAATCGTTCTGGCACTTCTGTAAAAAAGTCCAAAACCACTTTTCTTTTTTTGTCGTCAGTCACTGCTGAAATTACACCACGTGGTTTATAGAGCATATAGTAGACCGGTGTTTCTTGCTCGATTGGCACACCGTCAACTTCTACGCGATCTTTTGCATTCACTTGTACTCCAAGTTCTTTAACGATTTGACCATTGACACTGACACGACCTGCCACGATCAACTCTTCTGCTTTTCTGCGAGAAGTGATTCCAGCATGAGCAATTACTTTTTGCAAACGTTCCATTATGATTCTCCTTCTTGTTTGTAACGATCATAAAAAAGATCTACCGGTCCATCTTCTTCCAGTTCGTCTTCCATTTCTTGAATATCAGGTAGTTCGGCTAAAGATTTCAATCCAAAGTAATCCATGAAATACTCTGTGGTGCCATATAAAATTGCCCGACCTGGTCCATCAACACGACCTTTTTCTTCAATCAACCGTTTTGCCACCAATTTTTGTACGGAGCCGCTGGATTGGACCCCACGAATTTCTTCGACTTCCATCCGGGTGATTGGTTGCTTGTAGGCAATGATCGATAGTGTTTCTAACGCAGCTTGCGAAAGAGAGCTGCCCAGTGGCGATTCTGCGTATTTCTTTAATAACGGTGCGACTTCTTTCTTTGTGGACAAAACAAAATGATTACCCACTTCTAAAATATGCAGTGCTGAATCTTCATTTTCTTCATAACGCTGATTCAACTCTTGCAAGTGCTGGTAAACAGTTGCTGTTTTATTATTGACTAAGTAACTTAATTCTTCTAAACCGATTCCTTCATCGCCAACGACAAAGAGAATCGCTTCTATTTCACTATATTTACTCATTTGTTTTACCTGCTGGGTAAAGCAAGATCGATTCATAATTGCCTTCTTGCTCTACGCGAATATATCCTTTTTTCATTAATTCTAATAATGCCATGAACGTTGTCACGACTTCTGTTTTGCTGTAATTGCTAAAAAACGAATCAAAGCGACGGCCTTTTTTCCCACTCAGTTGCTGCATCTCCAATTGGATGGTTGCCATTTTTTCATCAATGGTACTTTCATCTGGTGTGATTTTAGTCTCTAGGACTTTCCGACTCTTTTTCTTTTCCAGCATTTTATGAAACGCCATAAATAAATCGATGGTGTTGAATCGATTGGCTGCCAATTCATCACTTTTTTCTTTATAAGCATCGACATCCATGGGCTCTTTTGTAAAATACAAACTACGCTCTTCCGCTTTTTCAGACAATTGCTCGGCTGCATATTTGTATTTACGGTATTCCAATAACTGGGCCACTAGGACATCCCGAGGGTCTTCTTCATAAGGGTCGATCTCTTCAATCAAGATCTCCTGTTTTGGCAGCAACATTTGGCTTTTGATTGCCATCAGTGTAGCAGCCATTACCAAGTATTCTCCCGCCACTTCTAATTCTAAGCTTTTCATGGCGTGAATATATTGCATGTATTGTTCCGTGATCGCTGCAATGGGAATATCATAGACATCGATCTCTAATTTTTGGATCAGATGCAGCAGCAAGTCTAAAGGTCCCTCAAAGACATCTAATTTGATATTGATTTCTTCCATGTCTTCCTCTATTTCTAGGCACGAGGAAAGTGCTGCTTATACACTTTCGTCATCCGCTTTTTCGTAATATGAGTATAGATCTGTGTCGTGGATATATCTGCATGCCCTAATAGTTCTTGAACGGTACGCAAATCGGCACCATTTTCCAACAAATGGGTGGCAAAACTATGTCTTAGCGTATGAGGGGTGACATTTTTGGTAATGCCTGCCTTACGCACGAGGGCTTTTAAATTTTTCCAGATTCCTTGACGAGAAAGCTGTCTCCCATGATTATTGACAAAAAGATGACTCTCTTCCGGATGTTTCCGGGTCAAAAAAGGACGCGCTTCTTCCAAGTATGTCTCGATCCACTGAATTGCCAGATCACCTAAAGGAACGATTCGTTCTTTGTCCCCTTTTCCTGTCGTCTGCAACAGACCCATACTTAAATGAAGGTCTTTTAGCTGTAAGCCAATCAATTCACTGACCCGTAGTCCGGTAGCATACATCACTTCTAAGATGGCTCGGTCACGGATCCCCAATACTTCTTTGGTATCCGGTGTCTCAATCAAGCGCTCCACTTCGGAAAGGCTCAATGTATCAGGCAGTTTCTGTTGTTTTTTCGGGGAATCGATGTGCTGCATAGGATCATGATCCGTAAAGCGTTCTTGCCGGAGAAATTGGTGAAACCTTCTCAAACTAGACACCATCCGAATAATGGTCGCTGAAGATTTCCCAGATTGCTGCAGTTGCTGCAAAAAAGAGAGAATCAGCACACGATCCACAGCTTGCCAATCACTGACTTGCTGTTTTGTCAAAAATGTAAGGTATTGCTCTAGGTCGCGCTCATAGCTTTTGCGAGTATTTTGTGATAATCCTCGTTCAATCGTCAGATAATGCAAATAATCGATGATCTGTTCTTTCATACACGTCCCCCCTACTTTCAACTTCTTTATCATAACAAATTAAAGCTTGATATGATAGTAGTTGCCCCACAAAAAAAGTTGAGGAGCAGTTACGCTTCACTCAACTTTGTTGCATGTTTCGCCTGACACTTTTGACAAACACCGTGAAAGGTCAATCGATGATCTTTGACGAGAAAATGGTATTTTTTCTCTACGATATCTTCCACACCAGTCAGCAGATCTTCTTCTACTTCTTCTATACTCCCGCACTCTAGGCAAAGCAGATGGTGATGGAAATGCTTTGCTCCTTCTTTACGCAGATCGTAACGAGAAACGCCGTCATTAAAACTTACTTTATCTACGATTTTTAGATCCGTCAAAATTTCCAGCGTACGATAAACGGTCGCCAATCCGATTTCTGGACTTTTCTTACGTACAAAAAAGAAAATTTCTTCTGCGGATAAATGATCTTTCTCATTTTCTAAGAGAACCAATAAGGTTGCTTCTCGTTGCGGAGTCAATTTAAAGCCCGATTCATGAAGCTGTTTTTTCGTCTTTTTTAAAGCAGCAGTTGTATTCATGCGTTCCTCCATACATCGCTAATTTATAACAATTCTAATTTAGCGAGAAATAATTCTCGATTAATATTGTAATCATTATAAATTAGAATGAGAAAAGATACAAGTATTCTCAATTGGATTTTTCGACTTTGATGGTGAAACCATCTTTTTGTTCCACTAAACGTTGCTTCATCAAGGTACCAATTGCTCGTTTAAACTGTCCTTTGCTGATACCGAATGTTTGCAGAATCTCTTCTGGTGTAGACTTATCGGTAAATGGGATGCGATGGTCAGCTGCTCGATCCAAGAAGGTCATAATCATCGCCGCATCATTTGAGATGGCTTCATACGCACGAGGCTTCAATGATAAATTCAGAACGCCATCCGGACGAACACCAATCACTCGGCCTGAGACAACTTCCCCTAAACGAGGTTCTTGGTATCTCTCAGAAGGATGGATAAAACCGATATAGAAATCCTCTGTCAGTACGTAAGTTCCCGCAAGTTTCAAGCGGTAGACGGTCCCTGTGATGTCGGCATTTTTCAGTGTTTCCGAGCCGCGTTTACTCAATGCTTTGAAAATCTTTTCATCCGCTAATGAGGCCCAGATCCGGTCTTTTTCGTCCACTGTCAAGCTAACCATCAATCGATCGCCTTTCTTTGGCCAAAGTTCCCGCATCGTAGGCAATTCATCTAACGAGACCACCATATCTTTGTCTTTAAGACCAATATCAACAAAGACACCTAGATCCCGGCGACTGTCCGTAACCGTTCCAAAAGCGTAATGCCCTTGGCGGCTTTTAGGAATCTCTGTTGTCATGACAAGCTCTTGCTTTTGGTTCTGGTAACCAAATCCTTCAACGGCTTCTCCTAAATGGTGCTCCCCTTCCGCTTTTGATAAGCGGAACGTCAGTCCATTTTTTTGTACAAAGTAATTTTGATCATTTTCATCAATGATCAATCCGCTAAACACGGATGCTAATAAGTCTTTCATTTTTTCTCTCCTTAGAAATGATTTACTAGAAAAAGAATCGAATCACAGCCATTGTAAGAACACCAGTGACAACAATCTTCATCAAATCTTTTGTGTAATAGCCCACTGCCAGTGCTGGCAAACAAGCGATAGTCTCTTTGACTTTAAGCAACGGAAACTGCCCTTCACGAAAAACCAATAGATTTTGGATAAGCAATGCACCAAGAATGCAAAGGGGCAAATAGCTTAGGAAGATCGTAAATTTTTCGGGAAAAACTAATTTTTTCGAAAATAAAAACGGTAAAACCCGTGGTACCCAAGTAACGACACCACAAGCTAACATCAGTATAACAAAATCAATCATGATGTGTCACCGTCCCTACCAAACAACCGATCAACGTGGCAGCGATCACAGCAACTTCAGCTGTTGAGATTCGCATAAACAGGACCAAAGAAAGGACCACGGCGGCCAGCACAAGCAACGTCTGCTTGGTCTTCTTTTTTAAAGGCATCTCTACTTGAAAAAGGAATAAGCCGACAAACATAGCAACTAACGCAAAGTCCAATCCCAACGCTTCCGGATCCGGAATATATGACCCTAATAACGCCCCCAAAAATGTGGCAAAGATCCAACTTAAATAGGCCATAACATTCAATCCATGGGTCCATCGGGTAGTGATCGGTTTGTCTTGTTGCAATGCTGTCGTTAAAACCCCGTAGGATTCATCGGTCAATAATGTGCCAATGCCAATCCCTGACAATAATGAAGCAGAACGGAAATAAGGTGCCACCGATAAACTCATCAAAAAATGGCGTAAGTTCACTAAGAAAACTGTGGCAACAATCGATGTCAACGGTGCTTGAATAGCCAAAAGAGCGCAGATGATAAACTGGGCACTTCCAGCATAGACAATAATCGACATTAGCAGGACTTCAACAACAGTCAAACCGATCCCTTTTCCCACGACCCCCATCGCAAAACCAATGCCTAAATAGCCGAGAATCGTTGGAATACAGGCAATGACTCCATCACTAAACTGTTCATATCTCTCAATTTTCTGCAACAAAAAAACCTCCGTTTCCGATTGATTATCATCCATCATATCGAAAAGCCGGAGGAGAAACAAGCTGTTTTTGATTCAATAATGTAATTGTCCTGAAAACTTTCTAAACCTAAATGTTAACGAATCGTATGATCATTCCCATTGCCGCGGAAATACCCTGTTTTGCAGTTGACCGTAAAGAGGTACATTGGCAAAGCAGAATCACTAGTTCCTTTCAACAAGGAACCTTGGTTATTCGTGGCATAAAAGTTATAGTACCCTTCCCCATTCACGATTCGCACGCGTTCAAAGGTATACCCTCCTTCAACGACATAGCCGCGAGCAATTGCCGTAGCAATGATTTTCTCTTGGACACCAGGTGCCCAATTCCATGCCGGATTACTAGAATCCGCCAAATCACTTTCACGAGCCGGAATGATTGGTTGATTATTCGTGTTGGTCGGCGTATTTGGTGCTAAGACATAGTCTTCTTCCGAAGATTGCCCATTGTTTTGAACAGTGGTATTCCCATTGTTTGCTGGAGCTGTTTCTTGAACAGCGGCCTCTTTTTCTGCTTGGATAGCTGCTTCTTGAGCAGCTTTCTCTTCAGCAGCCTTCGCTGCGGCTTCTCGCTTTTTAAGTGCGGAATCGATAGGCGCCATTTCAGCAGTCAACGTTTCTTTTAATGAAGCAATCGACAATGCATCAATTTTCTTCATTAACTCATCATAGTTTTTCCGCGTAACTTTTTCAGAAAGTTCCCCATCTTTATTCAACGCCACCATGCTTTTGACGGCATTTTGGACTTCTTCGATCTGAGCGTATTCTTTTTGCTCTTTCTCGATTGCTTGATTAACGAGGGTATCAAAAGGTGAATTCCCTGTCCTTTTTTCCATTTTCAAAGCAGCAGGCTCTTTTAAAGAAACCTCCTGTAATTGGTCCTCAACGATCACCGGACGAGTAAAATAGCCGTTGATTTCTTCAAGAACAGACAACTTTTCTTTGATGGCTTCTGATTGAGTCAATAAATCAGCGTAGCGATCTGCCGTTTTATACTTAGCGAGTTGATCTGTCAAAGTTGTCAGCTGAGCAGTCGTTTTATCTGATTTGACAAATTCGTGTGTGTCGTCCGTATAAAAATCAGCGAGTTCTGTCTCGATCTTATCCAGTGCACTTGCTGTTGCTGCTTGTTCTTGACGAATTTGATTTTCTTCATAGTAATACCAACCACCAGCAGAAACTAGAACCAGTGCCGCCGCAGCGACATAGATTTTTTTGCGCGACTTTTTATTTTTAGGCTGCGGATTAGGTTTACTTGCCCCTGTCTCAGGTGTCGCTTTTTCGGTCACGCTACTCGTTTCAGCGGCTTCTTGCTGCATTTCTGGTTCCGGATCAGTTACCGTATCGGAGACTGACACAGATTCCATTGGCGAATCTTCTACTTCTACTGGTTCCTCATTCAGTGGCTCAACTACTGGGTCAGGCGCTACCTTTTCAGAAGTAAATGAGGCGGTAGTTTTCTCCTCAGTTTCTGGATTCTTGTGCTGTTGGATATAAGCGGACAAAATAGCCGAGTCATGCTCTTCCGCTGTCTCTGCTGAATCATCTAGCGAGTCTTCCGAACTTTCTTCGCTAGCTTGTGGCTCTTTTTCTGATGCCGCTTTCTCTAATTCAGATTCTTCTGATTCCGCTTGACTGCCATTTTCAGCTGTCACCGCTGCTTCACCTGTGGTCTGTTCAATCAGCTCTGATTCTTGCGATTCAACGTTTTTCAATTCTTGTGAATCTTCTGTTACAGCCGCTTCAATTTCTTTTGACTCAGCTTCTAGGTCAGATGCTGCTTCGTCATTTTCTGACGGATTGTTCTCTGGTAGCTCTGCTTCATTTTTCTCTTCAAAATGCTCAATTAATTCCCCTATCGGAACGTCTTTGAATTCCGACCAGCGAATATCATCGTTTTCCTTCGAGGCATTCTCCGTTTGGTCTTCCTGAGTCAGGGATCCTTCTCCCTCTGTATGAGACAATTCTTCATCCATCTGAGGAATTTCTTTCTCCGTCTGAGCTACTACTTCATCGGTAGCCGTTTCTTCAACAAACTCAAAACCGCAGTTTGGACATTTCTTTTGTGCATCAATTGATTCAAATCCACATTGAGGACATGTTTTCATCATTTGTTCGAATTTGCTCCTTTTATTTTAAACCTGCTATAGCAGGTGTCTTTTCATCGTTGAAAGGCTTCATTTTATTGCAGGAAACACTGACAAGAACTGTTGCTTCTTCCAGCTCCTATTAAAAAATTGCGCATCAAAATGATTCACTTTCATGTAAATGATTCACAAAGTTAAATTTATCATATTCAAGGCAATTAGCCAACACTTGCTTCGTTACGTTTTTATTAAGTTGACGACTTTGGGGATGAAGGTCCATTGTATCACAAGAAAAAGACTTTCCAAGGAAGCACTCCTTGAAAAGTCTTAGCTACTCGATTTTTATTCTAGAAAATCTTTTAATTGTTTTGATCGTGAAGGATGGCGTAATTTACGTAACGCTTTTGCTTCGATCTGACGAATCCGTTCTCTGGTTACCCCAAAAACTTTTCCGACTTCTTCTAACGTCCGGGTCCGGCCGTCATCGATACCAAAACGCAAGCGTAAAACATTTTCTTCTCGGTCGGTCAACGTATCCAGTACGTCTTCTAGTTGTTCTTTCAGCAATTCGTAAGCCGCATGTTCTGCTGGACTGGTTGCATCTTGGTCTTCAATGAAATCACCTAGATGAGAATCGTCTTCTTCACCGATTGGTGTTTCTAACGACACTGGTTCTTGCGCGATTTTCAAGATTTCCCGAACTTTTTCCGTTGGGAGATCCATTTCTGCCCCGATTTCTTCCGGCGTCGGTTCCCGACCTAGATCTTGCAGTAATTGCCGTTGGATCCGAATCAATTTATTGATGGTTTCCACCATATGGACAGGAATCCGAATGGTCCGAGCTTGGTCAGCGATCGCACGGGTGATTGCTTGACGAATCCACCAAGTAGCATAAGTCGAGAATTTGAATCCTTTGCGGTAGTCAAATTTTTCAACAGCTTTCATCAGTCCCATGTTTCCTTCTTGGATCAAATCCAAGAATTGCATCCCACGACCAACATAACGTTTTGCGATACTTACAACAAGTCGCAGGTTGGCTTCGGCTAACCGTTGTTTTGCTTCTTGGTCGCCTTCTTCGATTTTTAAAGCAAGGGCTACTTCTTCTTCAGCAGTCAATAATGGCACACGGCCGATTTCTTTCAAATACATCCGCACCGGATCATTGATCTTCACTCCCGTAGGCGCAGAAAGATCTTCTTGCGGTTGTGTTGCTTGCTGTTTTTCATTGCTCTTCAGACTATGAACGGAAGGCTCCCCATTCTCATCTACTACACTAATCCCTGAGTCTTCCAGTTTTTGGATCAGTTTGTCCATTGCTTCCGCATCTAAAGAATAAGGGGTCGCTAAATGATTCGTTAATTCGTCATACACGACTTGTCCTTTTGGTTTGTTTTCTTTGATAAATTCGGCAACAGCTTTTTCATATGTTTTTTTTGTTTCTTCTGCCATGAAAGAAAGCCCCTTTCAGTTCGCTATTTAGCTTGTTTCAACCGTTTGGTCAAATCAATGATCGCAATTGCTAATTCCAACTCCAATTGCTGGTTTCCTTTTTGTCGTGCTTCTTGCTGCTGGATTCGTTTTTGATTGATTTCTTCAGCAATGCCCGACTTACGAAATACCTGCAGAAGATCCTGAAATTCTTGTTCCGTACCTTCTTCAGAAGCGTTGATATCAGCGATCTCGATCACTTGTTGTTTCATTTGTTCATCTTTCAAAAAATCCAAGAATTTTGCTAGGATAAATTGCTCTTCGGTCTCCATATACGCATCGTATAAGAAATAGAGTTGCTGGTATTTGTCATGAATAAACGCCACACCGGTACTTTTAAACCGTGGATTTAGCGTGTTGTCATGAAACAGACGATACAATAGTAGCTCCTCTGCCTTTTCCACCTGTGTTTTCCGCTGCTGTCGTGGGGGTGGCGGTGCCACACTCACTGCTTCACGAACCGGCGCAGGCATTGGGGTCGGCTGCGTCTGTTTTAGTTGACGCAATTGCGACTGCAACGTTTCTCGACTGATATGAAATTCAGTTGAGAGTTGTGTCAAGTATCG
Organism: Enterococcus sp.; assembly: GCF_022711995.1. Classification (GTDB taxonomy): domain Bacteria; phylum Bacillota; class Bacilli; order Lactobacillales; family Enterococcaceae; genus Enterococcus_D. Next base: position 46,143 of record NZ_JALAHI010000110.1, on the reverse strand, counting down.
GTCTTGTTCTAGCAAGGAATCTACGTGCTGCAGTTCTTGCAAGACCTCTTGGACATAATCAATCTGTTCTTTTTCATTTGCCAAGTTGCGATTGGCGCGATGATAGTCCATCTTAAAAGCAAAGACGGTTTCTCTGCCATGCATGGCCAGTTTGAAAAAGGCTTCTGTACCATACTTTCTCACATAGTCATCCGGATCCAAACGTTCAGGAACTCGAACGACGGAGACATTCACGCGACTATGTTCTTGTAAAAGATCAATCCCACGATTGGTGGCATTGATTCCTGCCTCATCGCCATCGTAACAAAGAATCACTTCCGTGGCGACACGTTCAATATTAGCAATCTGCTGGTTCGTCAAACTGGTTCCCATCGAAGCGATGCCATTTTCGATCCCTGACTGCCACGCTGCGATCACATCCATAAACCCTTCAAAAAGAAAGACTTGTCCTTCTTTTCGGATCGATCGTCGTGCTTTATCAAAATTGAAAAGCACCTCACGTTTATTGAAAAGCAGTGTTTCTGGACTGTTCAAATACTTTGGCTGGTCTTTACCGTCATCTTGTTCCGTTTGGAACCAGCGTCCAGAAAACCCGATAGTTTTTCCTTGGGGGTTCCGAATCGGAAACATGATTCTTTGATAAAATCGATCCGCAAGCTGTCCATCATTTCTTTGTACAAAGAGACCTGTATCCGCGAAAAATGCCGCATTTGCTTGTTCATTTAAAAAAACTTTTTCCAGAAAGGCCCGCTCATTCGGCGCAAACCCAATCTGAAATTCGTCGATCAGCGCCATCGTCAATCCGCGTTCCAGCAAATAATCCAATGCGCCTTGCCCAGCAGCCGTATTAACTAGCATGTGATGATAAACTTCAGCAGCTTTTTCATGCAACGCGATTAATTGGTTTTGCTGAGAAGAAGTAGCATCGATTGCTTCGGTTTGTTTGTATTGCTCATCTAAAGGAATGTCACTGATCTCCGCTACTTTTAAGACAGCTTCCGGAAAGTTTAATCCCTCAAGTTCTTGCAAAAACCCAAAGACATTGCCACCGCGGCCACAGCCAAAACAATGATAGATCTGCTTATCTTCTGCCACAGAAAACGAAGGTGACTTTTCGTTGTGGAAGGGACACAAGCCAAAATAGTTTTTTCCAGATTTCTTCAACTGGACGTACTGACCAACGATATCAACAATATTGCTTCGTTCTCGAATATCGTCAATGATCGTTTGAGGTATTCGTGCCATCCACTCACCTCCATTCGGTAAGTATTTCCGTATTCATTAGGTAAAAAATCGCACCAATCAAAATCAGTGCGATGAATAATTAGACAGAATCACTCATATTGATTCTATCATATTTTATTGATTTTTCAAGTGTTTTACTTATTAGATTTCAGAGAGTTTCAAGAAAATAACATACTGCCAATTTTTATCTTCCACTGATTGTATTTCACTACATCTGCATAGAATAAATTGCCCCCGTTATGATACAAATAACCGCCGTTATAAGTAATTGACTGCCAGCCCCAATAACGATAGGTTTGCTCATTCTTATTCCCTAACATGGGAGAAAGCACTTCTTTGGAGTAGGACTCGGCCAACTCAAGGGTATTTTCGCCACCATTCTTGGCTACAAAATCAATATAGTCCGTTCCAAAATTGTAAGCTTGTACAGCGGTCCACAGATCACAGTTCATATCAGCAGATTTTTTGATCAGTTCCGCCAGATAAGCCACCCCTTGATCGATACTGTCTTGCGCATGTTCAAATTGATTCTGTTGCCCATAGGCACTTTCTGAACTTTGCATGGGGTCGTTTCCTTGCCCTTTTGATTCAGTCAGCATAATGCTCATCACTAGTTCCTGATAGTCGCTGATGTCATATTTTTCTGTTTGCTGAGCGATGGTTTCTTCATAAGAATAAACTTTCTGTAAAGCTTTGTAATTTTTATAGCCCAAAAACAGCCCCCCGAAAAGCAACAGAATACCAGCTATTTTTACTATAAAAACAAAAAATCGTCGCAGTTTTCTCATGAAAAACATCCTATCTTTTTAGTATCAGTTCCTATCCTACTATGAAACTTTTTCCCTGACTAGAATTGTTTTCCTTTCGCTGAAATCCTTAATAAAATCACAAATAAGTTTAAAAAAAATGAAACAGCGCTGATTCCAAAAAGGATTCAGTCACTGCTTCATTCTCATGCTGATTTATTTCTCGATTTCCGTTACGATACCTGAACCAACTGTCCGACCGCCTTCACGAATGGAGAATGTCGTACCGTTTTCTACAGCGATTGGATGGATCAATTCGACATCGATCGTCACGTTATCGCCAGGCATCACCATTTCCGTTCCTTCAGGCAATGTAATATTCCCGGTCACATCCGTTGTACGGAAATAAAATTGTGGACGGTAGTTGTTGAAGAATGGCGTGTGACGGCCACCTTCTTCTTTGGTAAGAACATAAACTTCAGCTTGGAATTTTGTATGAGGTGTGATCGAACCTGGTTTAGCCAATACTTGTCCTCGTTCGATTTCATCCCGAGTGATCCCACGTAACAAGACACCGACGTTGTCGCCAGCTTCCCCAAAGTCCATCGTCTTACGGAACATTTCGACACCGGTCACCACAGCCTTTTGGGTTTCAGGTTTGATCCCAATGATCTCCACTTCATCCCCTACACGAACTGTTCCCCGATCGATCCGTCCAGAAGCAACCGTTCCCCGTCCAGTAATTGAAAAGACATCTTCAATTGGCAAAAGCAAAGGTTTGTCTGTGTCACGTTCAGGTGTTGGAATGTAGCTGTCTACCGTATCCATCAATTCCATAATGGCCGCTTCAGCATCAGGATCTCCTTCCAATGCTTTTAATGCAGAACCTTTGATAACAGGAATGTCATCGCCAGGAAAATCATATTCAGATAGCAGTTCTCTTACTTCCATTTCAACTAAGTCGATCAATTCTTCATCATCGACTAAATCAATCTTGTTCAAGAAAACAATCAGATATTTTACACCCACTTGCCGTGAAAGCAAAATGTGTTCACGGGTTTGCGGCATTGGTCCATCTGTTGCAGAGACAACTAAAATCGCCCCATCCATTTGGGCAGCACCGGTAATCATATTTTTAACATAATCCGCGTGTCCTGGAGCATCAATGTGGGCATAGTGGCGTTTTTCTGTTTCATATTCAACGTGAGCGGTATTGATGGTGATACCACGTTCCCGTTCTTCAGGAGCCGCATCAATACTTGCGTAATCTTGCGGATTAGCGAGTCCTTTTTTACCAAGAACTGTCGTAATGGCAGCAGTCAGTGTCGTTTTCCCATGGTCCACGTGTCCAATCGTACCAATGTTTACATGTGGTTTACTACGATCATAATGTTGTTTTGCCATAATAATTTCCCTCCTAAATGAGATGTAGCGCCGTTCTTCGGCCCTACTATCAATTATAGACTTTTCCTTACAAAAGTAAAAAATTCTTCCTTACTTATTTTTTGTAAGCTTAAATCTATTTCTATTATAGGTCAAATTTAGTCAAAGTCAAGAAGAACGCCTTCCCGTTTTTTGCCCCAGTTTTTTTTACAAAGATTCTAAGTTTTGCTTTGATTTTAATAAAAAAATGGACGGGTCTCGCTTTTTATAGAATAATAGATGTGAGGTGAACACGAATGAAAAAAATCATCGCAAGTTTGATCGTCTTCGGTATCTTTCTAGGCGGTTGTTTCTTTTCCTATCGCTATTACTATGGCGGCACGGCTTACTATACCGAAATTACCACGAGCGGTACTCATTCCACATCTATTGCCAGTGATGGTGTGGTTCAAGATATCTATCAGTACAAACAAACCGCTTATAATGAATCCGGTGAAAAGAAAGTCGTTGAAATGAATGAAAACCGCTCCAAGCCCCTACGAGAAGGCGCCTACTTAAAGTTGTTAGTCAATCCTCGTAAAGGGGTTATCAGTTGGGAAGAGGTTTCCCAAGACGATGTCCCCAAACCTGCTTTGGAACAACTTGACCATCAATAAAAAAGCTGCCGATTGCTAAAAACTGTAGTGCCTCCAAAAAGTTAGACCAAAAATCTAACTTCTGGAGGTCACTCCAATAAGCACGGCAGCTATTTTTATATACGATTGATGACCTCTTCTACGTTTTTGATGGTCACTGAGATAGTGCCATCGGGGTTATTGATAAACTCGATCAAATTCGGATCTCGGTAGACATCCAATGGAACGATCAATTCAATCCCATTAGAAAGTTTTAGCTTTTGTTTGCCATATTTCTTTTCTGAGATTTCCCGTACTTCCCGCAACATCGGTGCTTGATCGATATAGCCTTTTTCAGCTACTTCTTCTTGGAATGCCATTTGAGCGGTAATATTGTCTTTGAACACTTTTTGGGCAATGGCATCGACATGCAGCTGGCCATTTTCTTCAATGGTATCGTAGACTGCTTCTTTGACATCGGCAATCACATCATAGGAAGGTGTTTCAAATTTCTGACCAATTTTTTCCGCCACTTTTTTGATGACTTTGACATTCTCTTCAAGAGAAGGCAATGGTTCAGAGTCAATCACTTTCGTGGAAAAATAGAAATACTTTTCGCCAGAGAAAGTGTATTTTTTCTCCACCAGCTCATAAGTCAGCTGTTCAATATCGATCGTTATTCCTTCATCTGCTTTTTGCGTTTTCCCCGCTAAAAGGGCCCGGTGCAAAATCAGATTATTGGCAATACCGGTTTCGGTGCTGTCAATAAAGTGTGTGTACCCATCAGTATAGTTGACTTTCAAAAAGGCCAATTGCAGTTTGGTGTCTAATTCGTATAAGACAATAAAGGCATCCGCGCTCGGTGCATCTTCACTTTGCTGATAGACGTCATACCAGCGACGAAGCATCCCTTCACTGCTTTCAACAAAAGATTCCGGTGCTTGTTTGACAAGTCGCGCCATTTCAGAATCTTCTAGCAGGCGCCCGGTTTTCGTTTGTGGGGTGGCTAATTTTTGAATCTTCTTCGTTAAATAATCCCGGATGTATTCCGTTGTCAAATCCAGTTCGACTTGCGAATAAACAGGGTCCCCCGTTTGACGATCCACGATGTGCATGATTGCACGCTTTAAATAGATATCCATGTCCTCTCTCCTTATCCATTTCTCAAGTGTACAAAAAAATAGGTGAAAAACACAAGTTTTTTTGTATTTTTTTCGCAGGGAAGTATCTTCCATTGGAAAAAGCCCCCTTCTCTGCTAAACTAAAATCAAAGAAATGGAGGAATGAAAATGAACAGTTATACTTTATCGAACAATGTAACGATTCCTGAACTTGGCTTTGGTACGTGGCAAACGCCAAATGGTGATGTTGCTGTTTCTGCTGTCAAAAAAGCATTGGAAGTTGGTTACCGTCATATCGATACGGCACAAGGCTATAAAAACGAAGACAGTGTTGGACAAGCCATCAAAGAAAGCGGCATTCCTAGAGAAGAAATCTTTTTGACAACCAAGCTCTGGAATGAAAACCATTCGTATGATCTAGTCCTCTCTTCTTTTGAAGAATCTTTGAAAAAGCTGCAAACGGATTATATCGATCTTTTCTTGATCCATTGGCCAAATCCAGTGAAGTTCCGTGACAATTGGCAGTCCGCCAACGCTGAAACATGGCGCGCGATGGAAGAGCTTTATCAAGCTGGTAAAATCAAAGCCATCGGCGTCAGCAATTTCTTGCCTCACCATTTCGAAGAACTGAAAAAAACAGCAACTATTTTCCCGATGGTCAATCAAATTTTCTTAGCACCAGGCGAATTACAAAATGAAGTCGTCGCTTACTGCAAAGAAAACAATGTCTTATTAGAGGCTTATAGTCCTTTAGGTACCGGAAAAATCTTTGATGTTCCCGAAATGCAAGAACTCTCAGACAAATACGGCAAAACGATTGCTCAAATCGCGATTCGCTGGTCTTTACAACATGGTTTCTTGCCATTACCAAAATCGGTGACTCCAAGCCGGATTGAAGAAAACTTAGCGGTCTTTGATTTTGAGCTTTCCGATGAAGACATGGAACGGATCGATCAATTGGATGGTGTTGTTGGGAAAGCCACCAATCCAGATACCACAGGATTCTAATGGATAAAAACGCGACACGCTTGGACCAACTGCCGCCTGCAGTCAAACGAGCCTTGGATCCTGATTTTGTATTTCTGGTTTATCCGGACAAAATCCAGCATTTTCCCGCCCGTCAATGGAGCCAGACGGACTATCAGCACATGCTTGCAGAGAAAGCAACGGTTCCTTTACGTTTGTTTCTCTGGGAAAATTGTTTGGTCGCTTATGGTCCAGAGGATTTGTTGATCGTTATGCCTAAGTATCAGCAGATCGATGCACTCGTCAGAGAACCACGCTAGTTGGATTCTCAAAAGCAAACGTTTCTTCTCTAAGAAGCAGTCACCTTCTCAAGGATTGGGTTTCGCTAAATCCTGCGAAGCCCTGACTGTTTCTTGGAGATTTTTTCTTTTCTTTTGCTTTATGCACTCTTTTTTTCTGATAATCAAAAGAATTTCCTCATTTTTTCATGAAAACCCCTGTTCATTTTCGTAATTATTCCTTATAATCGAGATTGATTGAGAGGAGAAGAATATGAAAAAGAAACAATTAGCCAAGTTAAAACAACAATTTCGGCCATCTTATGAAATGGCCCGTCAACAATTATTCTCAGCGATCCAACACAAGACAGCTGCAAATTATGGTCTTGAAACAACCGTTTATATCAATCCTAAAAACCGCGAGGAAATGTTGATTGAATTACAAACAGCGACTACCAAAGAACAAAAAATCGCGGTTCCTTTAGATGAAAACTTCAAGATCGTTGTGAAACGGATCCAAAAATTAGAAAAAGGCTTGCTGGATCGTTTTAGCGACAATCTGGTCGAGGAAATCGCTGCTTACTGGTTGCCAGCAACACCAGCTGTTAACCAAACGCAAACTGCTACTCAAGAAGAACCAGTCGCAGAAACTTCGACGAAGGAAGCTCAAACAAAGGAAACTCCAAAGGAAGCTCCAGCGAAGGAATCGGTGAAAGAAGCTGTAGCGAAGTCTGAGTCTAGTGCTTTCGCGTCATTTGAAGAAAAAATGACTGCATTTCCTAAATTCTCTGTTGAAAAAAATACCGAAGATGTTCGGATTTTTGAAGAAACAGCGAAGGAACAACGCTTGTTAGCAACAATCTCAGAGACCGAAGTCGGTGTCTTCACCATTGAATCAGCATTGGCTCGTAAATACAAACTTAAACTAGAAGTCATTCCGCTGATCGAAGCCTACGCCAATACACCTTTAAATGAACGTTAATGGATTAGCGTTTGAATAAACGTAAAAAATAGCCAAACTTTACGAGAGCATTTTCTCGCAAGGTTTGGCTATTTGCTTTGTTGACTTGTTTGTAGGATTTCTTTTATAGTACTTGCGCTGATTACCGCAAACTATTGTGCTGATTGGCGAATTTCTTCTAAAAATCGCAAGGCTTGTTGCTGATTCATAGGGGTATTTTGCCGCAATTTTTCAGCAACTTGTTCGATTTCTTCTTTTTCAGCGCCAACAGCGATGGCTAAAGAACGAGCTTGCATACTCATATGGCCTTTTTGGATGCCTTCTGAAACTAAAGCGCGCAAAGCCGCTAGATTTTGGACCAATCCCACACTTGCAACTAATGCCGCTAATTCTTCAGCAGTGGCCGCATCGCTGATTTCCAAGGCTGCTTGCGCTTTTGGTAGAACTTTCGTAGCGCCCCCTACTGTAGCGATCGCTAACGGCAATGTGATTTCCCCTACTAAGCGATCCTCTTGAATCGTCCAGTTCGTCAATCCTTGATAGCTGCCGTTGCGAGCAGCATAGCCATGACAAGCCGCCGAAACTGCCCGGGTATCATTTCCTGTAGCCAGCATCACGGCTTCGACACCGTTCATAATTCCCTTATTATGGGTAACAGCTCGGTAAGGATCTGTTTTCGCAAATAAAGACGCTTGGGCAATTTTATGTGCTACTGCGGCGCCATCTTGTTTGCTCAACGCGGAAAAAGGTACTTCACAAACTGCTGTCACCAATGATTCTGTAGCAAGGTTACTTAAAATACTAAATAAGATTTCTTCATCAGGAAACCATTCTCTGAAAAGTGCCGCAACACCTTCTAAGATGGCATTGATGATATTCGCACCCATTGCATCTTTCACATCAACAAAAAGATCCACCGATAAAAATGGTACCTGCTCCGTTGCTGAATCTGATAAATCATCTAGTGGAAAATGCCGCAATGCGATTCGCCGTAAGCCACCTTCTCGCTTCACGATTGACGGGTAGCTTTGTTCTGCCCGCTCAAAAATCAATGCTTGATTTGCCATGATCCGCTGTTCAATTTCCGCTGGATCTTTGGCAGCAAAAACAATCTGGCCCCGCAGCAGTCGTTCCTTGCTGAAGGCACGGACTTCCCCAGCCATTTTGGCTCCATTACTCATGGCAGCAATCACCGAAGGTTCCTCCGTAGCCATTGGCACGATATATTCTTTGCCGTTCACATGGAGGTTCATCCCCACCCCCATTGGCAGCTCGATCTCGCTGATTTGATTCTCAATCAAATGATTGGCTGTATCTGCAGCTAACATCATTTGTGCCAGCTCTTGTTTGGTTTCACTAGAGATCCGCTGCTGCTCCTCAAGCTGTTGCAACCGCTCCGCTGGAGTCAGTTCATAAAATTTTTTGCCTGTCGGCTGTGTTTTTTCACTGGTTGAGCGTTCCAACAACATTGCCAGACCTAGACCGCCGCCAACACACAGAGAAGCAACCCCATAGTGAGCTTGGATGTCCTGCATTTGATAGACCAAAGAAGTCACCAAGCGAGCCCCCGTTGCGCCTATGGCATGCCCCAATGAAATTCCGCCGCCATAGCGATTGACTTTCGCTGGATCCAGTCCCAATTCAGATTCCACCACGATCGAAGAAGCAGCAAAGGCTTCATTGATCTCAAACACATCGATTTCTTCCAGTGAGAGCTCTTGGCTTTGAATCAATGTACGGATCGCCTTGATTGGGGAAATCCCCATGATCTCTGGGTCGATTCCGACTTCCACAATCTCTTTGATCGTTGCTAAATAAGGAATCTCATTGGCTTCACAATAAGCTTTTGAAGCTAACAGCACCATTGCGGCCCCATCATTGATTGTCGAAGCATTTCCAGCAGTGACTGTTCCATCCGCCTTAAAAACCGGTTTCAAGGAAGCCAATTTTTCCAGTGTGGTTTGACTGCGGATTCCTTCATCTGCGGTGATCGTTTCTGTTTCACCAACAAGAGGAACGATCTCTTGCGCAAATTTATTCTCTGCTTGCGCTTTAGCAGCCTTCATTTGTGACTGATAGGCAAACTGGTCCTGAGCCTCTCGTGAGATGCCGTAGCGTTGCGCAACGTTTTCCGCTGTCAACCCCATTGGTTTACTGCTAAAGGCATCGGTCAATCCATCCAATGTCATACTTGAGACGGGAACACTATAAGAATCTTCCGCTTTATTATAGTGACTGAGGGACGGAGCGTTTGTCATACTCTCAATTCCGCCAGCTAAGATCACTTGTGCTTTGCCCAGCTGGATTTGTTCCATTCCCATTAAAATAGCTTTCAATCCAGACCCGCACACTTCATTGATGGTTGATGCCGGAATATCTACAGGCAATCCACTTTGCAGTGCTACTTGTCGAGCAGGATTTTGCCCATTGCCGGCTTGTAAGACATTACCGATGATGACTTGAGCGATCCCTTCTTTGATCTCTTGATTTCGTTCAAAAATATCTTTTGCTACAGCCGTGCCTAAAGCCACCGCTGAAAATTTCTTCAATGACCCATGGTATTTGCCGATGGGGGTTCTTCGTGCATCAATAATAACAACTTCTTCCACCATGCCACCTCCAACAGAAATATATCATTATTTCTCGCAAAAAAGAATACCCCAAGAGTTTCCAGACGGCTTCATGGCGCTATTCTTAAATAAAGTTTAAATTCTAATAGAATTTTTTTCATTTTTAAACAAAAATATGATACCGTATAGACGATAGTTATCACATAAGTTAAATCCAAAGGAGCATCATAATGAACGTTGGTATTGATAAAATAAATTTCTTTGTTCCGCCTTACTATATAGATATGATTGATCTTGCTCACGCTCGGGGAGTAGATCCTAATAAATTCACGATTGGGATTGGACAAGACCAAATGGCTGTCAGCAAAAAAACGCAAGACATCGTTACATTTGCTGTCCACGCAGCAAAAGAAATTTTAGAACCTGAAGATTTGCAGACGATCGATATGGTGATCGTTGGGACAGAATCTGGGATTGATGAGTCAAAAGCATCAGCTGTTATTTTGCACAGATTATTAGGTGTCCAACCTTTTGCCCGCTCTTTTGAAATCAAAGAAGCTTGTTATGGAGCAACCGCAGGAATTCAATTCGCTAAAGCCCACATTCAAGCAAACCCTGAAAGCAAAGTGCTAGTCATTGCTTCTGATATTGCCCGCTATGGCTTGCGTTCTGGCGGTGAGCCGACACAAGGTGCCGGTGCTGTAGCGATGTTGCTCGCTGCTGAGCCCCGCATTCTCGCTTTTGAAAATGATAATTTGATGTTGACCCAAGATATCTATGACTTTTGGCGCCCGCTCGGTCACGCCTATCCAATGGTGGATGGTCACCTATCGAATCAAATCTACATTGATTCTTTCAAAAAAGTGTGGCAAGCCCATTGTGAACGCAATCAATCCTCTATTAGCGACTATGCAGCCATCAGTTTCCATATTCCTTACACAAAAATGGGGAAAAAAGCCTTATTAGCTGTGTTTGCAGAGGAAGCAGAAGCAGAACAAGAACGAGTGATGGCTCGCTATGAAGAATCCATTGTGTATAGTCGCAGAATCGGCAATCTTTATACAGGTTCCCTCTATCTAGGCTTGATTTCTTTATTGGAAAATTCACCTCACCTGCAAGCAGGCGATCGTATTGGTCTGTTCAGCTACGGATCAGGCGCAGTTTCCGAATTTTTCAGTGGTCGCTTGGTCACAGGATATGCGCATCAATTAAATAAAGAAGCCCATCATCAATTATTGGATCAACGCCAAAAATTAAGCATTGAAGAGTATGAAGCCATCTTCACAGATACGTTAGAAATTGATCAGGATGCCACTTTTTCTGATGATCTTCCCTACAGTATTCAAGAAATCAAAAATACGATACGTTATTATAAGGAAATGTAACTCCCCGCAAGCAGTTGTGACAGACGGAGTCAACTTTAGGAAACAAGCAGGAATTTTCGACAAAACTTTGCAATTTCTTGTGAAATTTCGTCTTACTTATTGTAAAAATCCTTCTGAAACACTATTTGCTCGAACGAGCTGTGACAAGTCTTTTGTCACAGCTTTTTTTTTGAGAGTCCCAGTGCCAAGCAGTCTTTCTTGTTATTAAAAAAATTTTCAGAATATTGTGTTTTTCGATTGACAGATGGTTGACCTTTCGTCTATACTGATAACAATTCAAGTTTGGAGGAAAAATCATGAAACCATTATTATCCCCACAACTGAATATTTCTTACTTTAGCTATTTTAGATAGTTTGTATTCATAACATTGTGGATACAAACCTGACAACACTTTGTTTGTATCTATAATGGCTAGAGCAGTTTAACGTGAACAGCAGCCATGTAGAGAATCTTCTAAATGGCCGCACTGAATTTCTGAATTTTGGTAAGTTCAAATCCATTTAGACGATTGTCTGAATGGATTTTTTTGTTCCGCAGTTTCTATATCACGTATTTTTAGGAGGAAAATGAAATGAAAATGAAAAAATGGCTTACGACTGGTTTGTTGGCAACTACCCTATTAGGATTGGCAGCATGCGGAAATACAAAGAACAGCAGCGATGACGGCAAAAAAACCGTTGGCATCTTGCAACTTGTAGAACACGGTTCTCTCGATGCTGCTTATGAAGGCTTCAAAGAAGGCTTGGCGGAAGGCGGCTATAAAGAAGGCGAAAACCTTACTTTAGAATACCAAAATGCCCAAAATAACCAAGACAATCTGAAGAGTATGAGTGAAAAACTCGTAAAAAATTCACCTGACCTGCTTTTAGGGATCGCGACACCCGCTGCTGTCTCATTAGCAAATGAAACAACGGACATTCCGATCGTTGTAACAGCAGTCACCGACTTGGTCGAGGCAAAATTAGCAGACTCAAATGAAGCCCCTGGGCGCAACATCACAGGTACTTCTGATATGGTTCCTATCGATAAACAAATTCAATTGTTGTTGAGTATCGTGCCTGACGCAAAAACGATTGGGATCATGTACAACGCTGGTGAAGCAAATTCAAAAATCCAAGCAGATTTGGCGGAAAAAGCACTGAAAGATGCGGGAGTAGATGTCAAAGTGTTAACTGCAAATACCACGAATGATGTTCAACAAGTAACCACCAGCTTAGCGAAAGATGTGGATGGCATCTATGTGCCAACCGACAATACCTTCGCTTCGGCTGCGGCTGTCGTCGGTGAAGTAGCCAAAGAAACCAAAACCCCGATCGTTGCTGGATCTGTGGAGCAAGTCGATGATGGCGCATTAGCGACTTTCGGAATCGATTATAAATCTTTAGGCAAACAAACCGGTGAATTAGCTGCCAAAATTCTTGATGGTAAAGCCAAACCTGCTACGACTCCTGTAGAAACAGCGAATCACCTAGAATTGGTGGTCAATCAAGAAATGGCCGCTGCACTAGGGATCGACCCAGAAAGTATCGTCGCACCGGAATAATAGTCAACTGTAATAAGCAGCACAAAAACCTAAAACGATTTGAGGAAACCTTATGAATTTAATCAATACCTTTTTCATTCTGATCCAATCTGCTGCCTCTCAAGGTATGTTATGGGCGTTATTAGCGATTGGTGTTTACTTAACTTTCCGAATTTTGGATATTGCGGATTTAACTGCTGAAGGAAGTTTTCCTTTAGGCGCCGGCATTGCCGCAGTCAGTATCACCAACGGCCTTTCCCCGCTTGTTGCCAGTCTCTTGGGCTTTTGCGGTGGCTTAGCGGCCGGATTTGTCTCCGGGATCTTGCATACAAAATTTAAAATCCCCGCATTGTTAGCAGGAATCATTACCATGACCGGTTTGTACTCCATTACAAACCGAATCATGGGGGCACCCAATATTGCCTTACTAGGAGAAGATACTGTTTTCACTTGGTTCCAAACACTCGGCTTAACGAAAAACACCGCGGTCATTTGTACAGGCCTCCTGTTTGCTGCTGTCGTGATCTTACTGCTGTTTCTCTTCTTCCGTACAGAGATTGGGTTGGCCGTTCGTGCAACGGGGGATAATCTCGCGATGAGTGAAGCGAACGGGATCAATACCGACAATATGAAGCTCATTGGTTATATGATTTCCAATGGCTGTATCGCTCTTTCTGGTTCCCTCTTAGCTCAAAACAATGGTTTTGCTGACCTGAATTCCGGTGTAGGAACCATCGTTATTGGATTAGCTTCAATCATTATCGCCGAAGTCCTTTTCAGTAATAAATCTCTCTGGGTCCGCTTGATCACCATTGTTGTCGGTGCGATCTTGTATCGTCTAATCCTTGCGATCGTCTTTGAATTCAATGTGGAAGCCTCCGATTCTAAGCTGGCCTCTGCCATCGTCTTAGTCATCTGTCTTTCATTGCCACAAATCAGAACGAAACTGGGATTGCAAAAATTTCTTCCGAAAACCAAAGGAGGCCAATCATGACGACACCTGTTTTAACGATCAGCGATTTACATCAAACCTTTGAAAAAGGAACCATCAACGAAAACCATGTCCTCCGGGGAATCGACCTCACCATGAACAGCGGTGACTTCATTACGATCATCGGCGGAAATGGCGCCGGAAAATCGACATTACTCAATAGCATTGCCGGAACGATCCCAACGGAACAAGGCAAAATCGTTTTAGGGGACAAAGAGATCACTCGTCATTCTGTCACACGACGCTCAAAAGAAATCAGTCGCGTCTTTCAAGACCCAAGAATGGGAACAGCAGTCCGTTTGACGGTGGAAGAAAACTTAGCTCTTGCCTATAAAAGAGGTCAAGTTCGCGGGTTTTCCTCCGGTGTCAAAGGAAAGCACCGGGCCTTTTTCAAAGAGAAACTCGCTCGCTTGAACCTCGGTCTTGAAAATCGATTGACAACAGAGATCGGGTTGCTTTCCGGAGGACAGCGACAAGCCATCACATTATTGATGGCGACTTTGCAACAGCCAAAGTTGATCCTGCTAGACGAACACACCGCCGCTTTAGATCCGAAAACCTCCATGACGGTGATGGCACTGACCGATCAGTTGATTCAAGAACAGCAGCTGACCGCATTCATGGTCACTCATGACATGGAAGATGCCATTCGTTATGGCAATCGTTTGATCATGCTCCATCAAGGAAAAATCGTCGTCGATATTGCAGGTGAGGAAAAACAATCCTTAACTGTACCGGATTTGATGGCACTCTTCCATCAAAATAGCGGCAGCGAACTAAAAGATGATCAGCTATTGCTACACACCTAAAAGTCTTTTCTGTGACAATCCCACCAATTAGGATTCCATGTCAACAAAGGGACAACGAAAGATGCAACGAACAAATGAAGGAATCAGGTCGAATTCATTTCGGCTTGGTTCTTTTTTTGTGGGCTTCTTTTCACTAGGCTCCATTTCCCCTAGATTCGCCCCTTTGACCACTGACTACGGCTCCCTCTTTAAGAGCCATCGTCACAAATTCGTAAGATTTTCATCATAAAATCACCAGAAATCCAACAGGAAGACCGCAAATTTTTGCTTTCTTTCCTTGATACACTAACTGTAACGTTAAAAGAAAGTGGAAGGAAGAATCGAATGAAAAAAATTGCTGTTTTATTTGGAGGAAATTCCCCAGAATACTCTGTTTCACTAGCTTCAGCGACAAGTGTCATCCAAGCCATTGATCCCCAAACCTATGAACTACTGATGATCGGTATCGCACCTACAATGGACTGGTATTTGTATCAAGGAGATGTTTCAAATGTAACTAATGATACGTGGTTGCAAGATCACAAAAACTGTCATCTGCTAGCTTTTTCCAGTCATGGTTTTATGCTGGGAGAAAAACAGATCGTACCGGATGTCCTCTTCCCCGTCTTGCATGGAAAATATGGTGAGGACGGCTGCATTCAAGGACTGCTAGAGTTAATGAACCTGCCCTATGTCGGGTGCCAAGTTGCGGCTTCCGCATTGTGCATGAATAAATGGCTGCTGCATCAATTGGCAGCGACAATCGGTATCGCCAGTGCACCAAGTTTGCTTTTGTCTTGCCATGAAAGCGAGACAGCGAGAATCGATGGGTTCATACAAGAGCATGGTCTGCCTATTTTTATCAAACCAAATGAAGCCGGCTCTTCGAAAGGAATCACGAAAGTGACAGACAAAGCAGAACTCCCGTCTGCATTAGCGGCTGCGTTTGCTTTTGGTCGGACAGTCTTGGTTCAAAAAGCGATTGCTGGCGTTGAGATTGGTTGTGGCATCTTAGGCAATGAGCACCTGACGGTTGGTGCTTGCGATGCGATTTCTCTCGTTGATGGATTTTTCGATTTTGAAGAGAAATACCAGCTGATCACAGCCAAAATCACTGTTCCGGCACCATTGCCTCCCCTCATCGAATCCCAGATCAAAGCATACGCACAACTGCTTTATCGAAGTATCGGGTTGTCTGGTTTGGCCCGAATCGACTTTTTCGTGACGGACCAAGGGGCGATCTATTTAAATGAAATCAATACCATGCCGGGATTTACCAGTCACTCCCGCTATCCAGCTATGATGGCTGCAGTGGGTTTATCCTATGAAACATTAGTAGAAAAATTAATTGCCTTAGCAGAGGAGGAACCACAATGAATACACTACAGTTGATCAATAAAAACCATCCCTTGAAAAAGAACCAAGAACCCCCTCACTTAGTGCTGGCTTCTTTTAGTGATCATGATGTCTATCTGCAGCCAGAAGCAGCAAAGCAATGGGAACGATTAGTAAAAGCCCTCGGCCTTGAAGCAGAAATTCGTCTGGTAGATGGGTATCGTACCGAAAAAGAGCAGCGATATTTATGGGAATATTCCTTGAAAGAAAACGGATTGGCTTACACCAAACAATATGTTGCGCTACCAGGATGCAGCGAACATCAAATGGGGCTTGCCATCGATGTGGGACTGACCAAACAAGAAGATGATGATCTGATCTGTCCTCATTTTCAAGATAGTGCTGCTGCCGATCTGTTTATGCAGCACATGATGGATTACGGCTTTATTCTACGCTATCCGGCAGATAAGCAAGAGATCACCGGCATCAGTTATGAGCCTTGGCACTTTCGGTATGTCGGTCTGCCCCACAGCCAAGTCATTGCTGCGCAAAATTGGACCTTGGAAGAATACCATGATTATTTGGCTCAGACAGTGAGGCAGTTGGCATGAAAAACAGAGGAATCGAACATTTTCGTGTGATCGCAGCAATGATGGTGGTTGCGATCCATTGTCTCCCCCTACTGGCTTTATGGCCAACAGGGGACATTCTGATTACATTGACGCTTTTTCGAGTCGCCGTTCCTTTCTTTTTTATGATCAGTGGTTATTATGTCTTTGCCGAACTTGCTGCCGGCAACAGCTATCCGGCACGTCAACGAGTCTTCGCTTTTATCAAAAAACAAGCACAGGTCTATCTATGGGCCACCCTCTTGTTTTTACCATTGGCACTCTATACCCAAACACTCCGTATGGATCTACCGATCGGAACCTTTTTACAAACAGTGTTGATCAACGGCATCCTCTATCATCTGTGGTATTTCCCAGCTGTCATTACAGGGAGTCTGCTAGTGACTGGATTACTGATGAAGCTCTCGTTTAATAAAGTTTTTTGGCTCGCTAGTGGATTGTATCTCATCGGGTTGGGCGGTGATAGTTGGTTCGGATTCGTTCAAAACACGCCCCTCGCAGCGTTTTATACGGCTATATTTCATTTGTTGGATGGCACTCGCAATGGTATTTTCTTTACTCCATTCTTTTTATGCTTAGGGATGTTCCTCAGAAAACAGACTGTGACAAGGAGTTTGCCGAAGCAAGTCAGCTTCTTATTACTCAGTCTTATCGGTCTACTTGTTGAAAGTGCCTATTTGCATGGATTTTCGACGCCTAGACATGACAGTATGTATTTCTTTTTACCAGTCGTGCTCTTTTTTTTATTTCCAATACTATTACGCTGGCAGCCTGCACAAACTTGGAAACAGCCAAGTAAATTGTCATTTTGGCTTTATTTGCTTCATCCCTACACGATTGCCGTGACCCACTTCTTGAGTCGAAAAATCAGCTTTCTACAAAACAATTTGATCAACTATTTAGTCGTCTTACTCTTAACGATGGGAGGGATCACTCTGTTTTTGTCTCATAAGCGTCCTTGGTTCAAACGCCGAAAACCGATGCTTGCGAAACGAGCAACAAAAGAATTTTCTGCAGAGGCACTCTTGCATAATTTACAGGAGATTCAACGAGTCATTTCACCAAAAACCAAAGTGATGGCGGTCGTCAAAGCCGATGCCTATGGTTGTGATGCTCAAGAAGTCGCTAGTGTTTTAGAAAAAAACAAGGTCGATTTCTTTGCAGTTGCTACCATCGATGAAGGTATTCAATTAAGGAAATCCGCTATCAAAAGTCCGATCTTGATACTAGGCTATACCTCACCGAAACGAATCAAAGAGCTGCGCCGTTACTCACTGACTCAATCGATCGTCAGTGAAGGCCATGCGGTCGCATTGTCGCAAGCAAAAGTCCCCATCGACTGTCATTTAGCCATCGATACCGGAATGCATCGACTGGGGGTAACACCGACTATGGATTCGATCCTTGCCATTTTCGATTTGCCTTTCTTACGGATCAATGGGATTTACTCCCATCTTGGTTCCGCAGATCGCTTGTCTGCCGACAGCATACTTCGCACCCAAAAGCAGATCGAATGTTTCGATAAGATTCTGCTAGCCCTTGACCAAAGGCAAATTTCTTATGGTGTGACTCACTTGCAAAGCAGTTACGGTATCTTGAATTATCCCGACAAATGTTATGACTATGTTCGACCCGGAATTTTGTTGACCGGTTCTCTCAGCGATACCAAAGAGCCAACGAAACAGCGCGTAAAGTTGCAGCCCATTTTGACTTTGAAAGCTCAATTGATCGCCAAGCGAGTCGTTGCCAAAGGGGAAGCCATTGGTTATGGGCAAACTGCCATTGCGCAACAAGGGATCACCGTTGGTGTGGTGAGCATCGGTTACTGTGATGGCCTACCTCGTTCCTTATCGAATAAAGAATTTTGTCTTTCCTATCGAGGACAGCCACTGCCCCAGATCGGTCTGATCTGTATGGATATGCTCTTGGTTGATTTGACCCACTGTCCGACGCTGCCGATTGAAAGTGACATTGAGGTCCTCTCAGATTGGAGCGAGACCGCCGAACAAACACAAACCATCACCAATGAGTTGATCTGCCGAATTGGGTCACGGGTCAATCTAGTCGTCAAATAGAAAAAAATGCCTAGTTTTCTGAGGTAAGGTATGATAGATTCATAGAAATGAGAAATTTCGAAACGATCCGAGGTGGAGGGAAAGAGAATGTCAGAAAAAATAGTCGTTGTCGATGATGAAAAAGAAATTGCGGATTTGGTCACAACCTTTTTGCAGAACGAAGGATTTCATGTTCAGGCCTTTTATGATGGTACCAGTGCCATTGCCTATATTGAAAAAGAAGCGATTGACTTAGCGGTCCTAGATGTCATGCTGCCGGATATCGATGGCTTTCAACTGTTGCAGCAAATTCGCAAGACCCATTTTTTTCCTGTATTGATGCTAACAGCCAAAGGAGAAGATTTGGACAAAATTACCGGATTGAGTTTAGGGGCAGATGACTATGTTACGAAACCCTTTAACCCTTTGGAAGTCGTCGCTCGAGTAAAAACGCAGTTACGCCGCTACCAACGATACAATCATTCCGCCGCGTCCCAGCCTGTGGAGGAATACGAAAAAGATGGCTTACTGCTTAAAATCAATAGTCATCAATGCCTTCTCTATGGCAAAGAAGTTTTGCTGACCCCAATCGAGTTTAAAATCTTGCTTTATTTGTTTGAGCATCAAGGTTCTGTCGTCTCATCTGAAACACTTTTTGAATCTGTTTGGAAAGAAAAATATTTAGACAACAACAATACTGTGATGGCCCATATCGCCCGTTTAAGGGAAAAACTAAATGAGGAACCTCGCAAGCCCAAGTTGATTAAAACCGTATGGGGGGTTGGCTATATCATTGAAAAATAGAAATCCTTTGATTCGAAAACTTTTGTGGCAATACTTCATCACTACCGGAACGTTGATGGCGATCCTTGCAGCTATCCCCTTTACCATCCGTTTTATTGCCGGAACTCAGACTTGGTACGGAACAGAACCCATCTACATTCTTTTGCGCTTTTTTGCGGATCATTGGTTATTTTGTCTGGGGTTAGGCACTTTACTGATTTGGTTTGGTACTACCGTTTACTTCATGACCAAAGCCATTGGTTACTTGAATGAAACGATCCAAGCTACGACAAAACTCATTGAAGAACCGGCCAAGCGGGTGGTTTTATCTACCCCTCTGATCGAAGTACAAGAGGAGATGAATCAACTGCGGGAGAAAAGTTTGCAAGATCAACGCGCCGCTAAAGAAGCCGAACAACGAAAAAATGATTTGATCGTTTATCTCGCTCACGATTTGCGGACTCCTTTGACAAGTGTGATTGGCTATTTGACCCTCTTAAAAGAAGAACCGCAACTATCCGATGAAATGAGGGATCGTTACACTGAGATTGCGTTACAAAAAGCACAACGTCTCGAACTATTGATCAGTGAATTCTTTGAAATCACACGTTTCAATTTGACCACGATCGTTTTGCAGACAGAAACCACTGATTTAAGCTTAATGCTTGAACAACTTACCTTTGAATTTTTGCCTTTACTGGAAGAGAAAAATCTCAGTTGGCAACTTAACTTGCAAAAAAATGTCTTTGCGACCGTAGATACTGAGAAGATCGCTCGCGTCTTTGATAATCTCATTCGCAATGCCATTAACTACAGCTATCCGGATACCCCTTTGTTTTTGGAATTGATCGAAACAGACAGCATTCTTATCCGCTTGACCAATCGAGGAAAAACGATTCCTACCGAAATGATCCTCCGCCTCTTTGAACCCTTTTACCGGATGGATTCTTCCCGGGCTACTGCTACAGGCGGTACCGGACTCGGACTGCCGATTGCCAAAGAAATTCTGCAAGCATCTGGTGGTGAAATCTGGGCTGAAAGCAAAGAAGAGACCATTGTTTTCACTATCTCCTTGCCAAAAGCAGCAAAAAGCACTCGCTAAAATCAAGAGCCCCATCGCCATGGGTCTGTGAGAGAATTCAACCATTGAAAGAGCCCAACGATACAGCAGCTCCTGCGATTTTCCGATTCGTCAATGACCGCTGGCTGCCCTTCTATCAGTGATCCTTTCATCTAGTTTTCTTCTACAGACCCGAGTTTTTTTCTTACTGTTGCCTCTACTTGTCCTTGCTTTGCAGGGATAATTCAACAATCCGCTCCACTAATTCTGCAAAAGAAATTCCTACTGCCGCTGCTTCTTGCGGCAATAAACTGGTTGGTGTCATCCCCGGTAAACTATTGGCTTCAATACAATAAATCTCTCCTTCTTTCGTAACGAGATAATCCATTCTGGCATAAATGGACAAACCTAACGTCTGGTTCACCAACATAGTCAACTCACTTAAACGCTGTGCTAAATCATCCGGAATGTCAGCGGGTGTTCTTTCTTCAGTGGCTCCTTTTTGATATTTGTTTTCGTAATTATAAAATCCTTTTTTAGGGATTATTTCAATGACTGGCAGAACCTTATCGCCTAAAATTCCCACAGAAAATTCTCTTCCTGCTATCTTTTCCTCAATCATTACTTTGCTGTTGTATTGTTTTACTTTCTTTAAGGCATTGCTAAATTGTTCTTTGCTTTCAACGAGTTCAACACCGATGCTTGAACCATTATCGATTGGTTTTACCACACAAGGTCCAGCATAATCGACTGCTTGACCTTCCTTCAGT
Source organism: Enterococcus sp. (assembly GCF_022711995.1). Taxonomy (GTDB): domain Bacteria; phylum Bacillota; class Bacilli; order Lactobacillales; family Enterococcaceae; genus Enterococcus_D. Next base: position 24,941 of record NZ_JALAHI010000110.1, on the reverse strand, counting down.
ATTTGCCACTTTGGCGTGGGAATGCCATTCATTTTCATTAATTGTTTGGAAATATCCTTATCCATAGCTAACAAACTACCTTTGTACCCCGAACCTGAATAACGGATACCATATATATCAAAGAGAGCCTGTAATTTGCCGTTTTCGCCAATACCTCCATGCAATGCGATAAAACAAAAATCAGCCTCTTGGCAGAGCAGAAGAACATTTTCGCCAATTAACTTATTCTGCGTGCGATTCTTTTCGATAAACCTCGGCATATCCGGTTCTTTTTCATCAATATAATACGCAAAAGGGTGCGCTTCTTGCTGTTGCATGGAGTAAGCGGATTCAAATGTGCGCTGATTGTTTCCTTGGCATACATCCAGCAACAACGCACGATGCCCCCTTTCTTCAAGAGCACTCGCAATTTGGCCTCCAGAAGATAGGGAAACCTCTCTTTCATAGCTGAGTCCGCCAGCCAAGACTACGATGTTCATACTAACCATCCTTTCTTTTCCTAATTTCGATCAAACTTGTTAAACTTCATTTTATCATGAAGAAAAATTTCCGGCTATTCCTGCGAATACAGCCCGATTCTATTGGAAGAAAGGCTGACGCTTCATTCCAGAGATCCTTTCAGACCTTCTCTTTTACAGAGAACTCAAATACGGCTGACTTTTCAGGATAAACCTGAAAAAGTCAGCCGTAAGTTGATGCTAGTTGCAGTTAAGATTACCCACTTGTTTCTGGATTTCTTCATTTATAGAGGCTTGTTTATCAAAGGAAACAGGTAAAAAAGAACGAATCCTTCGCACGTTTAACGGTCCTCATTTGCAGCAATGATATCCGTTACTTTCATCAAGCGGGTCAATGTTGCTCGCTCATCTTCTGCTAAGTTGCTCTCAATGTATTGGATGGTTTCTGTCAATTTAGGAATCGTCATGTACTCCAGTGCATTGACGCGCCGGCGAGTCCGTTCGATTTCATTGGCCATCAGCTGACAGGTTTTCTCTATTTCAGCTAATTGCAGCATCACGGGTAAAATCTGATCTAAATGAGACAATGAAAGATCCAATTCACTTGTCGTACTAACAAATCCATATGAAAAGTCATCATCCGAACTTTCTTCTTCATAGACAGGATTGAGTACCGGGACATCCATATTCATTATTGTACGGCTTTGAACATCCAACGTCACTTTGTTCAACGGAATCATGAAAGCTTCTTGTAAGATGACATCTGGAATACTACTAGATGCCAAAACATATTCTTCCATACCTGCTTGCAATGCCGATTCCATTTGTTGGCGTAATTTTTGATTTTTTTTGACTAGCTGAATGAATTGGCGAACCAATTCATCCTGCTTATCTTTCAATAATTTATGTCCCCGCGTTGCTGTTGTCAAACGTTTACGGAGTCGACTCAGTTCCATCCGAGTCGGATTGACATTCATTATTGCCATGAAGGATTCACATCCTCCCCAGTTGGAAGATAGGCTTCAATAAACTCTTCTTTGATCCGGCTCAATTCTTGCTTCGGTAATGTAGCAAGTAATTTCCAGCCAAGATCCAATGTTTCCTCGATGGTTCGGTTGGTGTCAAATCCTTGATTCACATATTCTTTTTCAAAAAGATCCGCAAAACGAGCGAATTTCTTATCAATATCAGAAAGTGCGGATTCCCCTAATACGATCGAAAGTTCTTTGGCTGCCTTCCCGTCAGAATAAGCTGCATAGATTTGGTTCATCGTCGCCGCATGATCCCGGCGGGTCTTGCCTTCTCCGGTTCCTTTGTCTTTCAATCGCGACAAGCTAGGCAAAATATCCACCGGCGGATTGATATTCCGCTTATAAAGTTCACGGGAAAGAATGATTTGTCCTTCGGTGATATAACCAGTCAAATCCGGTATTGGATGTGTTTTATCGCCATCCGGCATCGTCAAGATCGGAATTTGAGTGACCGACCCTTCTTTATCCATCAAACGTCCAGCACGTTCATACAGGGTCGCCAAGTTGGTGTACAAATAACCAGGGTAACCACGGCGACCGGGAACTTCTCGGCGAGCTGCTGATATCTCCCGCAGGGCTTCACAATAATTGGTCATATCGGTCATGATCACCAGCACATGCATTCCTTTTTCAAAGGCTAAGTATTCGGCTGCCGTTAATGCCATTTTTGGGGTAGCGATCCGCTCGATGGCTGGATCATTGGCCAAATTCATGAACAATACAGAGCGATCCAATGCACCGGTTTTGCGAAACTCTTCTACAAAGAATTCAGCTTCTTCAAAAGGAATCCCAATTGCCGCAAAAACGATGGCAAAGTTTCCTTCTTGGCTTGGTACCGTTGCTTGACGGGCAATCTGCGCCGCGATCTCTTTGTGAGGCAGTCCTGACGCAGAGAAGATCGGTAATTTTTGTCCCCGAACCAATGTGTTCAAGTGATCGATGGTTGAGATCCCTGTTTGGATAAATTCATCGGGGAAATCTCTTGCCATCGGATTGATGGCTTCGCCGTTAACGTCGATTCGTTTGTCCGGAATGATCTGTGGTCCGCCATCTTTGGGCTTTCCTAGCCCATCAAAGACGCGCCCCATCATATCTGGAGAAACACCAAGGGTTAATCCTGTTCCTAAGAAACGGGCCTTGCTCTCTTCTGCACTCAGATTACTGGTGCCTTCAAAGACCTGAACGACTGCATAATCGTCACTCACTTCTAATACTTGACCTTGTCGGATTTCTCCACTGTCCATTCGCACTTGGACAAGCTCGTCAAATTTGACACCTTTGACATTTTCGACCACCATCAAAGGACCAGCAATTTCCGAGACTGTTCGATATTCTTTTAGCATCAATGAATTCCTCCAGTCTCTACGATTTGTTGTAATAATGCTTTTGTATCTTGCTTGATTGCATCTAAACGTGTCAGTTCTTCTTCAGGAATATACTTGCTGCGGGCAATCCGCTCCCGCAGATCGATGGTGCCTTTGGTTACTTCATCCAGATAAGCCCCCAATTGCAAGGCACGTTTTGCTTGTTCATCAAAATAGAGAATATTTTCCAACATTTTGAACTGTTTATTTCTTGAAGTATACGTATCCACATCGTCAAAAGCGTTCTGCTGTAGATAATCTTGTCGCAAGGAACGAGCCGTCATCATCGTCAAGCGGTCTTTTTGAGAAAGGGAATCCATCCCTACTAGCTGAACGATTTCTTCTAAACGGCTTTCTTCTTGCAAGATAGCCATCGCTTCATTGACCATCTCAGACCAGCGAGGCCCCATCAGCTGATTTAAATATGAGTTGATTTGATCTTCATATAACGAATAGGAATTGAGCCAGTTAATGGAAGGAAAATGACGTTTTTGCGCCAACATGCTGTCCAATGCCCAGAAGACTTTCACGATTCGCAACGTATTTTGGGTCACTGGCTCGGAAATGTCCCCACCAGCTGGCGAAACCGCGCCAATTGCCGTAATACTGCCTTCTCGCGCTTCCGATCCTAACGAACGGAAACGACCCGCCCGCTCATAATACTCAGCGATCCGACTACCTAAGTAGGCCGGGTAGCCTTCATCTCCAGGGATTTCTTGTAACCGGCCACTCATTTCTCGCAAGGCTTCTGCCCATCGAGAAGTCGAATCTGCCATGATCGCTACACTGTAACCCATGTCTCGATAATATTCAGCAATCGTGATCCCTGTATAGATAGAGGCCTCACGGGCCGCCACCGGCATATTTGACGTATTAGCAATTAAAACTGTCCGTTCCATGATCGATTCACCAGTGTGGGGGTCGATCAATTCAGGAAATTCATTGATAACATCTTTCATTTCATTGCCGCGTTCCCCGCAGCCAACATATACCACGATATCAACATCCGACCATTTCGCAATTTGATGCTGAACAACGGTTTTTCCTGCACCAAAAGGTCCCGGCACAGCTGCCGATCCACCTTTAGCTACCGGAAAGAAAGTATCGATGACCCGTTGGCCAGTAACTAATGGTTCCCCTGGGTTTAATTTCGCTGCAGTTGGTCTCGGCCTACGAACCGGCCATTTTTGCATCATAGGCAACCGTTTTTCGCCTTCAATAGTCTCCAAAATACAAATCGTTTCAGTGATTGCAAAATTCCCTACCATGATTTCTTTCACAGTTCCCTTTACACCTGGCGGAACCATGACTTTGTGTTCAATGGCGGTGGTTTCTTGTACAAGCCCCAGAATATCTCCGGCTTGTACCGCATCGCCTACTTTGACTTGCGGCACGAAGGTCCATTTCTTTTGCCGATTCAACGGGTCAATCGTCACACCCCGTTCCAGAAAGTCACTCTCTGTTTGGTTCATAAATGTCGCCAAAGGGCGCTGGATCCCGTCAAACATTTCTGTCAACAAGCCTGGAGCTAGTTCGACGGATAATGGCGCACCGGTTGATTCAACGGGTTCCCCCGGCCCAATTCCTGCCGTTTCTTCATATACCTGGATCGAAACGAGACCTTTTTTGATCTCGATGATTTCTCCAATCAAGCCTTTTTCACTGACTTTACAGATTTCATGGATTTTAGCTCCTGATAATCCTGAAGCAGTGACCAAGGGACCAGATACTTTTTCTATTGTGCCAAATGCCACATACATTCCTCCTAGTTGCCGTACTTCTCTTTTACGAATCTAATATGTTCATTCCAACAGCTTTCTCGACATTCTGCTGGATCCGTGCCATGCCAATCCCTAGACTACCTGTACTACTAGGAATTGGGATGATCGCTGGTGTGGGTAATTCCTCATAACGACGAACAATCGGTTCCAATTGTTCAATTAGCCGCTCGGTCAAAAAAATCACACCGTAATCCTCCGCCATTTCCTGTAGCTGTTGCCCGGCTTCTTCAAGATCGGCTACCGGATAAATATCGATCCCTAAACCTTTAAAGGGCAAAATTGAGTTTTTGCCACCCATCATTGCTATTTTTTTATTCATACGTATCACGCACCCGACTTCTCAGTGTTTCTTCCGGCACCTTGTTGATTTTACCAATTAAAATAATCCGTAAATTTTTACTTTCGATTTCTTTGGCATACAAGTAACCAATCATCGCAGATGGACCGAATGGAACGATTTTTTGTTCTTTCAATTTTCCCATCAGAAAGTTGTCTTTTCTAAGATCAAATGTATTGAGGGTCTTTTTCTCAACCAATTCGTCATAGCTATGATTGATCAATTCTTTGTAGGGTGTATTTTGTAAATACTGTACAAAAACTTCCAGTGAGGTCGTGATGGCTTCCAACAATTCTTTTGCTGGGAGTGTGCCATTATCTGCTAAAACAGCACTGATAAATCCCCGATGACGGTTCATAGCGAAACAACGCAGCGCAGTTGAAATATTAAAAATATCAACTTGTCGCTGAATGATGCCTTGCAAAAAGACATCATCGTACCGTTTTCCAATCGACCAAAGATGCTCCCAAAAATGATTATCAAAAATGATATCGATGGATTGAATCTCATGATAATTTTCGATATAAGAAAATACTTCATCGATACAAGCAATCATCGGCGGCTCAGCAATTTCACTTTTTCTCGTATAGACTAACTCTTTTAAATTACTTAACGGCATGGTTCCGATGGGTACTAGGAATTCGGAGAAATCCGCTTCCATAAATTTTGCTTTCACCAATACTTTTAAGTTTTGGTAATCGTAACGAAGAGCAAAATAATCGACGATCGAAGGGTCTGGGGTCAATTGATACAAGTTCTCATAGACTCGCTTTAATTCTGCGATCAAGACATGTTCAAAATCATGGACCCGGTCTTCTTCATTGATAAAATCACCATAAACCGTTTCTCGTAAAAGCGCATAAACTTCTTCCGCACTGTTGGCAGAAAGCATACGTTCATAGCGGCTGCGACTGATCAATTCCGCTTCATACGTTCGTATCCGTGTATTCAGCGTACTGTATTTGATATCTTCCATTTTTTACACCCGCTTACTCAAAAATCAATTGCAGTAATGTAAGACTTAATGCTTCTTTACTGGCATCTAACAAGGCATCAAACGTAAAGTTCAACTCAATGTCCCCTTGTCGCAGTAAAAAGCCGCCTTTGCGTGGCAACACTTGCTGTGCCAGTGACAACTGACAGGTTGGAACCGCTTGTTGAATCTCTTTCAAAGCATCCTCTGTCAGTAAATGCGCACTTTTTTCTCCTAATACTAATTCCACTTCACCAGTGAACTGCGCTTCTTGTAAGCCTTTGGTGACAAATGCTTGAAAATCACCCGCCTCCATTTGGTTCAAGCGCGAAAGAGCTTCTTGAAATAATTCATCTAATACTGCTTGTTTTGCAGCAAGTACTTTGTTGCGAGATTGAATATGAATATCTGAGATTTGCAAATACATTTCTGCACGTTTTTCTTTTTCAAATTGAGACAAACGATCCGCTAACTGTTCTTCTAGTTGAGAACGTTTCAGCCGTTCTTGTTTTTCAATTTCTGCTTGGGCATCATTAAGGACCAACTGATACTTCTTTTCAGCATCTGCTGTGATTTTTTCGGTTAATCGCGTAATATCAGACATCTTTCTCCTCCTCTTAATTCAAGACTAGCAAGAAGGAAATAACGAAACCTAAAATACAATATGTTTCCATCATCGCTACATAAATGATTCCTTTTGTCACATGTTCTGGTTTCTTAGCCAAAATTTGCATCGCCGCACTTGCCGCACGTCCTTGCCATCTTCCGGCAACGATTGCTGTCAACGCAATAGGTAAAGAAGCGATGAATAAGTACATTCCTCTATCAAGGGAAATCGTTCCGCTCATTTGTCCAAAAATCATGAAAGAGATAACAAACCCATATAACCCCTGTGTACTCGACAAAAGTTCCAAGATCAAGGCTTGTCCAAATTTTTCTGGTTGTTCTGCCGTCAGTCCTGCTGCGGCCTCACTGGTCATTCCGACACCGATGGTTGAGCCGATTCCTCCACAAATTGTTGCTGTAGCTACACCTAATGCGGCAAAAACTAATCCGCCATTTTCATAAAAGAAACTAATCCAATTTTCCATTCTTTTCCTCCTGCATTTCCTCTTCTGAGATAACTTCTACATATTTTTCGTTGGATTTAAACGGGGCAAATGCGCGACCGCCTCCGGTGAAAAATTTTCCGAAATATTCTAAATACTGTAAACGAATACCATGTACATACGCACTTAAGTAGCTTAAAAAGATATTGAGGGCATGAAGCGCCACAAAAAGTAAAATACCTACAGTAAACCGCGCAGCGATTGGTAAATAACTGATAATTAAATTGAATGCAGAAGCGATACTGCCTCCGGCAACACCTAATGCCATCAGTCGTGTGAAACTAATCATATCTCCCACATAGTTGGTAACATCCATTAAGCCATATAATCCTGAACCGATTTTTCCAGATAACGTTTTGCTTTCTAAGCTGCCCCCGAAAACAATCGCAACCAAACTGGCAATGATCATGATAAAGCCAATGGTTTGCAATGGAGATTCAGGCAGGAGCAACATTCCTGCTGCCAACAAAACGACACTGATCAAAAAGGCCATCCAAGAGCCTGCTTGGAAAACAGCTTGCAATTTCTGGTCTTTGCGTTTCCAAAGAATGTAAAATTTCAACACTAATCCGAACATGATTTGGATATACCCAAAAATAATCGATAGAACTAAAATTTGATTGACATCTTCTTGTGCAGACAACAATTGAAACGAAAACTCAAAACCAAAGAAGTTGCCGTAAATCAAGCCCCAAATAATCGTCGGAATCGAACAAAGCTGAAACAATGTCAAATTTTGTTCTAACCCTTTATTTAAATGGAAGAATTTTTTGGCAAAGAGTGTAGCCAAAAATAGTAATAATCCATAACCAAAATCGGCGACCATCATTCCAAAAGCGACCATATAAAAAGGAGCCATAAACGGAGTTGGATCCAGTTCATCATACTGAGGCAAACTGTACATTCGGACTAGCCCTTCAAAGGGTTGTACCCAACGTGAATTATTTAACAAAATCGGCACATCGGCGATTTCCTGTTCTTTCACTTGTTGGTATTCGAGATAAAAATCCTCTTTACTAATCGCTTGGATCCTTTTTTCTAGTTCGCCTGCTCGCTCCACAGGGATCCAGCCTGAAATTGACACTGCATGAGCAGAACGAAGCAGTTTTTCATTGCTCTGCGCTCGTTTGATCGCACCATCTAAATATTCGGCTACTAACTGCAGCTGTTCTTGCTCGTTAGTCATCGCTTGTAACGATTGTTTGATTGCTTTTTCTTCTTCAATCAATTTTTGGGATTCTTCTTGTACATGTTGCAGGTCATCTTTGGGTTGACCTGAATAAGGATAGGTATACTGCTCGAAAGCAGTCTTTTTCAAAAGGGAACTTACTTTATCTTTAACATCTTTATGGAAAAGAACGAATAAGTATGTAGTCGTTTGTGATTGATAAACTGTTTCAAAATAAACAAGGGGTAGCGTCTCACACCCCTTTGTGAAAGTCGCAAATTCTGAATTTGGGAGCGAACCTAACATCCCGCCTGATTTTTTAAATTCCTGCAAAATCTGAGGGCGAGCTTCAAAGTACTTCCATTTATTCAGTTCGGCCTCATGCGCCAAAAGTTCACGTTTTTCTTGTTCAATCAATCGCAGACGTTTGTCTTGTTTTCGAAGTGTTTGACAAACTTCTTGCCAAGGATAAGTATGAGCAGCTTGCGCCAATTCTTGAAGTGTGTAGCGCTTGATTGGTTGCCGAAGTTTTTCCAGCATTCCTTTTTTAGGAACATATTCCTCTAATAATTGCAGACCCCAATTGACTTGATCAAATTGGTTTTCTACTTCTTCAGTCTGTTTCTGTTCATCACGAACAGGTGTTAAAACTCCTACGGTTTCTTCTGACTCATAGTATTTTTCAGAAGAAAGCAATTCGACACCTTGAAAGTCTTGCAACTGTTGTAAAACAGCATCTTTTTGTTCGTAAAAGGTCAACAGGCTGAATTTTTGCATTTTTGCAATCGCCATCTATGTCACAACCTTATTTATTATTATTGCCAATGCTTGTTCTTTCAACTCTGCTGAAATCATACGCAATGTATCTACTTCCTCTTTGGTCTTTTCTATAAGAGGTTGCTTTGATTGCTCAAATTCCGTTGCAACTTTTTCTTCGATCATTCGTTGGGCTTCACGCTCTTTTTGAACCAATTCTTTCTGAAATGCTGAAATTCTTGATTGACTTTCATCCATCAATTGTTTTTTTTCAGCATCAGCTTTCGTGATTTTTTGTTCCGCAAATTCTTCTGCTTCTTGCAGTAAACGAATGGCATCTACCGACATGCTTTCACCTACTTTCTACCTTTTTTTCGCGAAAAAAAACCATTACGAATCAAGCGATCGCTGTTCGTATGGTGTTAAAATTTAATAAGTGCAAAGAACATACACTTACCCGCGTCACTAATATAACCGTAACATATATTTAATATCATAACAAGGTTTCATCTGTTTTTTTATAATTTTTTCATATAAAGTTTATTTTTTTTGCACGATTTCACGAAAAGTAATCCCTTTCATAATAAATGGGGGTTTTTTAATGAAATAAAAAAAAGATGAAAGAAAACGACTTCTCTCTCATCTTTTTTAACCAACCTATTTTAAACATGTGCTGCTTTTTTTAAATAAAAAAACATAGCAATTCAGCGAGTTATTCAGTTGAACGAACAAAAGGCATGCTCATACAACGTGGGCCGCCACGTCCTCTTACCAGTTCACTACCAGGAATTTGATGTAATTTAATGCCAGCCTCTTTTAAAAGTTGATTCGTGACCGTATTTCGATCATAGACAATCACTTCACCAGGAGCGATGGCTAATGTGTTTGAGCCATCATTCCATTGTTCTCTGGCAGCCGCCGTGATGTCATCCCCGCCACAACGAATCAGCTGGACGGCAGGTAAATCCAAATAACGGCATAAGATACGGTCTAGCGACTCTTTTTCTTCTACTATTTTGACCCCTTGACCTTGCTTTGTAATTGAAAATAGCGTCAGTTCTCCTTCGATTTCAGGGTGAATCGTAAATTTATCTTTATCAATCATGGTAAAGACCGTATCGAGGTGCATAAACTTCCGTTCAGAACCAATATCAAAAGCCAAAACGTAGTCAAATGAGGGTTCCTTCGAGAAAATCGTTTCCGCAATCTTTTCAATGGCGGGCATTTCTGTCCGCTGCGAAATGCCAATCGCTAACACATTCTTTGATAAAACAAGTTGATCGCCGCCTTCAATTCGGGCTGGGTCTTCTCGATCATACAAAAAATTGACCGGTGGCTGGCTGAACTGTGGATGATGCTTAAAAATATACTGTCCATAAAGTGTCTCTCTTCGACGAGTCGCCGAAAACATCCGGTTAAGCGAAACACTATGGCCAACCACAGCAAAAGGATCTCTAGTAAAATAAAGATTCGGCATTGGGTCAATGATAAATGGATAATCTTGCTTCGATCCAGAGGCGTTCTTTGGCAAGGAAAGATCTTGTTTCGTTACCCCAGCCATCGTTTGATCAATAAAGGCTCTTTCATCTTTAATAGAAAGAAAATAGTCTCTGACTTCATTTCGCACTTCTTGATCCATCTTAGTCTCCTGCAAAAAATCATTCAAAAAAGCTTCTTTACATCCTGAAAGCCGCACTGTTTCAGCTGCTAGATCTTCTAAATAAACTACTTCACAGCCATGATCTTTTAAGACTTGGGCAAAATAGTCATGTTCTCGCTGAGCCTGAGCCAAAAACGGAATATCATCAAACAATAAGTCTTCTAAATAGTCCGGCATCAAGTTCTCCAGTTCTCTTCCAGGGCGATGGAGCATCACCCGTTTTAACGGCGCAATCTCTGAGAATATTTCCATAGCTTTCGACATAGTAATTTCCTTTCTCTCATTTCGAGCGATCCTTTGATTTCTACTGCATAAAGACGTATAAATATAAAAGAACGTTCATTAAATTGTATATTAACTAAAAAACCATTGATAGCAATTATAAATAATTGTAGATTGAAAATAAAAAAACAGCAAATATTTGGTTTTCTATCGGTGGATCCATTTGAACATTTTATCGATATTTGCAATATTTCAAGGATCTATTTGTCACCGCTTTCAAGGATTGTTTTTTTTGCTATGATAAAGACAAAATAAGAAAGGAAGATGAATCAATGCTCGCCCAAAAACACCTCTATTATGGAGCTGACTACAACCCAGAACAGTGGTCGAAAGAAACCATCCAAGAAGATATGCGATTAATGAAAGAAGCTGGCGTCAATTATGTCAGTATCAATATCTTTGGTTGGGTGAATATCCAACCAAACGAATCGACCTTTGATTTTGCCTTTTTAGATTGGCTGATGGATCTTCTTTATGAAAACGATATTGCTATCGATTTAGCCAATGGGACGGCTTCGCCCCCAGCATGGTTAGTCAAAAAATACCCAGAGATGATGCCGATGACCATTCATGGCAATCGACTCGTTCACGGTTCCCGGCAGCACTATTGCCCGACTTCACCGATTTATCGGGATTATGCCCGTCGGCTCAGTGAAGCTGTTGCCAAACGATACAGCCAACATCCGGGGGTTGTGATGTGGCATATCAATAATGAATATACTTGTCACATCCATGAATGTTATTGCCCGAACTGTCGTGCCAGTTTCCAAAATTGGCTAGAAAAAAAATACCAAACAATTGAAACATTGAATACAGCTTGGTCCACTAAGTTTTGGAGTCAAAGCTATCAAGAATGGGACGAGATTTTCTTGCCAGAAGAAATGCCGACTTTTAAAAATCCTTGTCAACAGCTGGATTACCGCCGTTTCATTTCTGATATGAATCTGGAAATTTATCAGATCGAGAAAAAGGCAATTCAAACATTCTCGACAAACATCCCATTCATGACAAATTTGATGGGCTTGCATAAGTATGTCGATGGCTTCAAGTGGGCGAAAGAAATGGACGTCGTTAGTTGGAATGCCTATCCCAACCCCTTTGAGTCCCTGCCTTATCCCCAATTTTTAGCCAATGATCTCATGCGCAGTCTAAAAAAGAAACCTTTTTTGATTATGGAGCAAGCCCCTAGTGCAGTCAACTGGCGCCAAGTGAATGGGGCCAAAAAACCGGGTCAAATGCGCTTATGGAGCTATGAAGCACTCGCCCATGGAGCCGATGGCATCATGTTCTTTCAATGGCGCCAATCACAAGGAGGAGCGGAGAAATTCCACAGTGCAATGGTCCCTCATGGTGATCCCCACGCAAGTCGTACCTTTAAAGAATGTACGGCTCTAGGAAATGAATTAAACCAATTGAGCGACATCGTTGGCAGCCAATTTGTTGCCGATGTGGCGATTGTCTTTGATTGGGAAAATTGGTGGGCACTTGAACTAGATGCTAAGCCCAATGCGAATATCCGCTATATCCATCAAATGCGCGCACTCTATGCCGCTCTAAGAAGGTTAAATATCACTGTCGATTTCATTCATCCTTCAGAATCACTCGAGAATTATCCTCTGGTGATTGCTCATAATTTGTATGCCGCTTCAGAGGAATTCGGCAACAAGGTCAAAGAATTTGTTGCCAACGGCGGCACCTTCTTAACCAACTTCTTTAGTGGCATCGTCAACGAAAACGATCAAGTCTATCTTGGCGGCTATCCAGGACTTTTTAAAGAAGTATTGGGAATCACAGTCGAAGAATTTCATCCTTTAAAACCGGAAATCTGCCGACAAGTGCAATTCAAAAAAGAATCTTATGAAAATCGTCAGTGGGAAGAAGTGATCCATTTACAAGGCGCTACCCCACTGGCTACCTTCACAAGTGATTTTCTTAAAGATTCACCAGCTATCACTAAACATCGGTTTGGCAAAGGACTGGCTTATTATTTAGGAACCGAGTTAGACCAACAAGGACTGTTGACTTTATTAAAGGAAATCATTGGGGAAACGAAACTAACAAAAGCCGCTGATGCCTATTTACAAGAAGCCAGCGAGTTGTCTGTCACTGTCCGACAAGGACCAACCCAGACATTCTTGTTTCTACTAAATCACACAAATGAGCCACAGCAAGCAAAATTTCTCATGGAAGGCAACGCGTTACTCTCTAAAAAAGACCTTCATGAGCTGACCCTTGCACCAATGGAGGTCGAAATTCTTCGCTTTCCACCTACCGAAAGCATTCGCACTTTGTAAAGAAAAAAGCAATCCGATACTTGACCTATCCGAAACTTAACCACACACTAAAAAACATCCGAACGAGACGCCTCCCCTGACTCTTGAAGAATCAAAGTCAGCAACTGCCTATTCACTAGGTAATTAGCAGCCTGTCTTGTTCAGATGTTTTTATTTTTGAGGGTGTGAGGGCTAGTCGTAAGAAGTTCTGAAACCATTCTTCTTCGAGAGCTTGTTGTTATTCTGTCAGAGCAAGAGTTCTGCTCAAGAATTTGAGTTTTTGGCTTCCTTTCCCATTAACAGGAAATTACGGGTAGATGAAATTGCTGATTGATTTTTTTGATTTCTGTTAACTCGCATTTAGGGAGACGGTCATAGGTCAATAGTCCATTGATTTCCTGTTCCACATCCGTCAATTGTGTATAACAATATCCCCACAAAATTTGTGACTGACTAACTGCATCCATGATTCGTTTATACTCTTTTAGAAAGGTTGCTTCATCTTTTACTGAAGTATATCCCCATCCTGGCTGACCAGAAACATCATAGCCAATTCCGCCAAACTCAGTCAATAAGATTGGCTCGCCTTGGTGATGAAATCCTTCTGCATAAATACTCCATGGTGCCGATAAATGAGATAAGATCGTTTCTTTGCTATTTAATGTTTCTACAAAATAGTTATACTTTTTCTCTTCTTCTTCTGTTCCATGGGCATAATTATGGATCGCACAAATATCTGTTTCCGTCATAGACCATCCATCATTTGAGATCACTAAACGAGTAGTGTCCACTGAATGGAGATAATGGTACATTGTTTGCGAAAAATGTTGCTGTTGACGATCTCGCTGAATCGCCGGCACTCCCCAGCTCTCATTTACTGGAACCCACGTCACGATACTCGGATGATTGTAATCACGAGCGACAATTTCTCCCCACTCTTTTAGTGATCGATCAACCATTTGTTTACTATACCATGCTGGAGACGCTGCTTCTCCCCATACGAGATAACCCAACCGATCTGCATGATACAAGAATCGCGGATCTTCTGTTTTCTGGTGCTTTCGACAGCCATTGAAGCCCATTTCCTTTGCTAATTGGATATCTTGCACAAAGGCTTCATCTGATGGAGCAGTCAATAAGCTTTCTGCCCAATATCCTTGATCCAACACGAGTTTTTGATAGTAGGGTTTATTATTCAAATAGACCATACCATTCCCTACATGGATTTTTCGCATACCAAAATAGCTACTCACATGATCAATTACCCGTTCATCCTGATATAAAAACAAGTTCAAATCATAAAGATTAGGGGTTTCCGGTGTCCAAGATCGACCTTCCCCGTGAAAGTTTTGATTAAAAATCTTCCCGCCAATGACATCAACAGCAAAATCAATCGCAGCATTCTCCATCTTTACTTCCCCAGTTCCAACAAATTCATTTTTATAAGTTATTTGATAACCTAGTTTGAGATTTGGCCATTGTCTATTGATTGAGGCTTCGATGTGAATTTTATTGGCATCAAAGAGTGGTGTTAGCTTCAGGTCCTGCAAATATATTTCGTGAACTTCCTCGATCCAAACCGTTTGCCAAATCCCAGTGGAATTTGTATACCAGATCGAGCGACTTTCTTCTTCCCAGGTTTGTTTGCCCCGTAAAATAGTTTCATCTTGGTGAGGATCAAAGACCCGCACAGTGATATTCTGCGTCGTATCGTTGTCCATCGCTTCAGTAATATCTACTTCAAAGGACGTGTGTCCCCCTTCATGGGTGAAAACTAGCTGCCCATTGACGTAAACATCCGTTAAATAATCTACCGCACCAAAATGTAGCAAATATCTTTTCGCTGGTTTGGGAGTCAGATCAACTTCACGTTTATACCAAACAATTTCATGTATGGAGCGATCATTGATTCCACTTTCTTCTGTTTGATAAACAAAAGGAACTTGAATCTCATTAGAAAGTGCTTCTCTCAGAAACCATTTCTCTTGCTTGCCCTGATTGTCATCGTCAAATTCAAAACCCCAAGTGCCATTCAAGTTGAGCCAATTCTGACGAACAAATTGCGGACGGGGATACTCTGTTCTTCTCATTTTCTTACCTCTCGTATTCAACAGGTGCTCGTAAGTCTACCCATTCATTTTTTTTATTTGATTCATAAAGACCACAAACTACTTGTAATGAGTCAAAAGCATCCGTTATGGCCAATAATTTTGTTTGGTGATTTTCGATCCCTTGCAGTCGCAGCATTAGCGCTTGGTAGACAGCTAAATGCCCATTTCCCCAATATTCTTTGGCGACTGTTGAACGCTCAAAATGTTCTAGTGGCATCGCACAATTGTTAAACCACAATGCTTCATTCGTAAGAACTACCTGACCAGCCGTATAATCAAAAGTGATCCTTGGAGAGGCATCCTTTGCGTAATTATTTGAAGCATAAAGAACAAATTTTGTTTCTTCATTAATCAGACCGGTTCCAATAGCAGCATCTTCTACTTCAATCAGCCCTTCAAGCAATGAAGTCATGATTTTTCCTTTGATCTTTTGGGGAACACCGGCAAAGCGACAAACGGCATCAATCGTATGGATTGCTTGATTGATCAATACACCGCCACCTTCTTTTTCCCAAGTGCCTTTCCAAGACGAATCTGCGTAGTAAGCGGCCTCTCGATTCCATGAAACTTCCGCTTTTACCCCCTGTAGTTCTCCCAAATCCTGACTGATGAGTTGTTCCATTGCTAAAAAAGAAGGATTAAATCGGTTTTGGTAACAAACATGGTAATATTTATCTGTCTTAGCAGCAGCGGCCATTATTTCTTCGGCATCTGCCACTGTTGTAGCCATTGGTTTCTCACACAAAACATGTTTATGTCCATTTAATGCTGCGAGACTCATCTCTTTATGCAAATAATGAGGTGTCAAAATCACAACTACATCCACTGTCTGATCAGCTATCAACATCTTATAGTTTGTATAATAGGAGCATCCTTCTGAACGAGCAGTTTTTCTGGCTTTCTCCTCATCATTATCACAACAAGCGCTTATGACGCCACCCGCTGATCGTATCGCTTCTAAGTGTGTGTGATGAATAGCACCACAACCAATTATTCCAAACCGAACCATACCCATTGCCTTCTTTCATTAATAAGTATTTCTGGTATCTAATACTTTTTCTTCGCCTAGTTTTATTTCTGATGCATCGATTCGCTTCGTTAATTCTTCTAAGAAAAGTTCTTCGTCAATCGGCAGATCAACCCACCGCTCTTGCCATGAGGATAAATGAATCGCATTAGAAATACTCAAACCGAATATGCCATCTTGAGCAGGAGAAAGGAGTGTTTCATCAAATAAAATGTTATTGATAAAATTTTGTGTGACTTTCCAATGGCCGTTTTCTCCATCAAAAGTCACTGGCACCTTGATTTCCCAAACTTCAGGCTCTCCGAAACCTCCTGAGTAAGTAGCATTCCATTCTGTCTCATCCACAGTGGTACGCCAAAATTTTAATTGATCTTCTTCAATGACAATCTTTCCTTGAGAACCAACGATTTCAAAACGATTTGTTCCAGGTGTCTCTGTTGTTGTAGTAACGAAGACCCCGGTTGCACCATTGGGGTATTCAACATAGGCAGTGACTTCTGTTTCAACTTCTACATTTCTCCGTTTGCCGTTATACGTGAACGCAAATATTCTTTGAGGCATGCCACAGATCCATTGCCACAAATCCAATTGATGGGGATCTTGATTCAGTAAAACACCTCCCCCTTCACCTTTCCAAGTCGCACGCCAATTACTAGAATCATAATAGCTCTGCGAGCGATACCAATTCGTGATAATCCAGTTGGTACGGCGCAACTCGCCAATCTGACCACTGCCTACTAATTCTCTTGCTTTTTGATAGATTGGATTCATGCGCTGATTGTACATCAATGCTAACGTTAATTCTGGATGTTTTTTTGATTCTTCAATCATTTCACGAACTTTTTTCGTATAGACACCGGCTGGCTTTTCTACTAAAACATGTTTGCCTGCTTTTAGACCTGCAATAGCTAGGAGCGGATGATCATAATGAGGGGTAGCAATCACAATAGCATCGACGGCCGGATCATTTAAGATTGCCTCATCCGTAGAGTAATAGCGAAACTGATCACCGTAACGCCCCTGAACAATGGCTAATTTATCTGGATTCACATCGCAGACTGCCACCAGTTCGACATGATCTATTTTGCCGGATAAGATATTAGTTAAATGCAAAGTACCAATGTTGCCCACACCAATAATTCCAATACGTACATTTTTCATACTACTTCCACTCCTGTTCCATTTCAGAAACCAAAATTGTTTTCAACGCTTCGCTTGCTACTGTAAATAGTTTGGCTCCGTTTCCTTCATTCGAAGCAATCGAATCACCTGATTCTAAATCAGCAAAGCCATCAAAAATCGATAAGTGCGGTTCTAGCGAAGCAAAACCTGAGAAACCATCTGCGACTAATGCTTCCAAAACGTTTTGAACTTGCCCATCTCCTTTTCCAGCTGGTGTGACACGATGATCTTCATAGCGTGCATCTTTGATATGCATATACGCAATATGCTTTTTCAACAAGTGATACGCATGGGGGAAGACTTCTACATCACATTGCACAAAATTTGCAGGATCAAAAGCAGCTTTTACTTGAGGACTGTTTAATGCCTGTAGGAGATGCAAGCAACGCTCTGGTGTGTCTCCATATATATCTTTTTCATTTTCATGGAGCAATGTAATCTGTGGATATTCTTTCGCTATTTCTAAAAATTGTTGCCATCGTTCAAGCACTTCATTTTGGTAGTCGTCTGCTTTAGCGAGATCATCGATATAGAAGCTGAACATCCGGACATAAGGACTTTCAAAAATAACCGCCAGTTCCAAAACATGCTTAAAGAGCGCTAAATGTTCAGCGAAGTCGTCTGTCAGTTTGATTTTTCCAATAGGAGACCCAATACTTGATACTACAATTCCGGCTTTTTCAAATTGTTGTTTATATTCTCTGGCCTCTGACAAAGTTAATTCACTGATATTTTTCCCATCAAGACCTCGTACCTCGATATGGCGAATGTCATTCTGTTTTAAAACTCGGATCTGTTTTGATACGTTAGGACTGATTTCATCTGCAAAACCTGTAATTGTAAAATTGTTCATATTTTTCACCTTTTTCAATTGTATTTTTACCCTTTGACCCCACCAGCGGTCGATCCACCAATAAAATGTTTTTGAGCTGAGAAGTAGATCAAAATAGAAGGTATCAACCCGATAATGGACATGGCAATATTTTTGTTCCAACTAAAATCTGCTGAGGTTGTATCTAACGCCATTCGCAAAGCGAGGGAAACCGGATATTTTTCTACGGAAGAAATGTAAATCAGAGGACCTTGAAAATCAGTAAACGTCCAAATAAATTGGAAAAGACCTGCAGTGATCAACGAAGGTTTCAGTATGGGAACTAGCACTCGAATCAATGTCATGAATGAATTGCAGCCATCCATTCGTGCGGCTTCATCAAGTTCTTTAGGTACACTACGGAAAAATTGGACAAGCATATAAACGAAGAAGGTATCACATGCAAAAGCCGAATTTGCAATCAATGGAATATATGAATCCAATAAATTCAAGTTTTTCCAAAAGATATACAACGGAATTCTTGTCACAATGCCTGGTAAAAATAGCGTACCGATCATAATCGGAAAAAATACTTTCTTCAATGGAAAATCAAAACGTGAGAATCCATAAGCAGCTAAAGTACAGGAAATCAATGTCAAAATAACTTTTGGGATAACGATCAGGAAGGAATTCATAAAATAAGTAAAGAACGTATATTGGCTAGATGTCTTCCAACCTTCAATGTAAGGTGTAAAGTCTAACTGATTCGGTACAAACCAAATCGACTGAAAAATTTCAGAATTACTTTTGAAGGAAGCGCCAAAAAGCCATAGAATTGGATAAAGCATGACTAAAGCTCCTAAGACAAGTGCAAGATAGCGTAATGCCGTGATCAACTTCTTTTTAGGATTAGTTGTTTTCTTTTTTGCTGCTTTGTTTTTCATTGAAAATTCCATCTCTATTTTCCTCCATCCGTATAGAAAACCCAATGTTTAGAAGTCTTGAATAAAATTGCTGTAAAAACCATGATCATGATGAATAACACCCATGATAGTGCACTGGAATAGCCCATGTTGAAAGTTTTAAAAGCACTTTCATAAATATACATAGGCAACAAATAAGTTTGTTTCATGGGTCCTCCACCCGTCACTAAAAATGGTCCGTCAAATTCTTGGAAGGCTTGCACCAATTGTAAAATCAAATTGAAGAAAATGATCGGTGACAATTGCGGCAATGTGACTGAAAAAAATTGTCTCGTTTTTGAAGCTCCATCAATTGCTGCGGCTTCATAAAGCTCTTGTGGAATTTCCGCTAGTGCATTCAAAAAGATAACCATTGCAGAACCAAATTGCCAGATCCGTAGAAGAACAATCGTAAACATAGAGCCAGCAGCACTAGAAAACCAGCCAATCGATCCAATTCCGATCATATTCAATACCATATTGACTAAACCGTCTGCTTTAAATAGAAATTGCCATAGTACAGCAATCGCTACATTCGCTCCTAAAATAGAGGGTATATAATAAGCTGTCCTAAAAAAACCAATGAATTTCAGTTTTGAATTCATGATGTAGGCAATTAAAAGTGCAAAAACTAATTTAAAGGGAACCGTAAACATAACAAATTTCACCGTTGCTTTCAAGGAAATCCAGAATGTAGGATCGTCTTTGAACATTTTCAGATAGTTGGTAAATCCAATAAACGTAGGCTCATTGAGTAGCGAATAATCAGTAAAACTATAATACAAAGATGACGCAAAAGGATAGATAACAAAAAAGCAAAGGCCAATCAACCAAGGAGTGATATACACAAGCCCTAGTAATTTATCTTTTTTCATAATAATGAACACCCCTTAATATAATGAACACTGCAATAGAAAAACTTTGGGGCTGAATACTAGGTAGAACATTTGTGCTACTGCGCTCCAACCCCAACGTGATGAAATTAACCTTGTAATTTAGTCCCTTCTTCTTTGAAGGCTTCGTACAACTCTTTAGCTGCTTCTTTGGTAGAGATTTCTCCATAATCCAATTTCGTAATAACATCTAAAGTTACTTCATTCAATTTTGCCGTGTCCCATTTGAACATTGTTGAAAGACTTGTATCCACTTTTTCTTGACCTAAAGTCAATATTTCTTGAGCCATTGGCGCAATCAACTGATCTTTCTCTAGAGCCTCTTTGCCTGCTTTACTATCGGGAATCCCATTTTCTAATTTCTGGATTTTATTTGCTTCTGGATCATTCATCAGATAATTAATCAATTTTGCTGCTGCTTCTTTGTGTTTACTTGTCTTTGGAATGGAATAAACCATTGATGGCTTGGTCCAAACACCCGTTGATTTTTCACCAGCCATTGTAGGGAATCCCGCAACCGCTAATTCAAAGCCTTGCTCTTTCAATTGACTTTCTATTGTATTCGTATTGGCAATAAACTCAAATAGGCTGACCCATTTTCCTTCTAATAAAGCTGGAGCTGGAGCCCCCTCGATGGAACCGGAGTTGTCCACCTCTTTTTTTGAAGGCATGATTTTTTTCTCTACCAATTCATGATAAAAATCAATCATATTTTCAAAGTCTGACAATGTGTAATTTAACTTGTAATTCTCATCAGATATTGGTTTGCCAGTTTGTTGCGCAAAAATTGAAAAGAATACGATTGGTGATGCATATTTGGCACCAAAAAAATTAGCCATTGGATAATAATCTTCTGGTAATTTATCTCTCATTGCGAGAATATCATCCCACGATTCTGGTTTTTCGATCCCATATTTATCAGTAATGGTCTTGTTATAAAGTAATGGACGGTAGTTGGTGGATAAAGGTAATCCTAAGATATTCCCATCGGATTTTACGGGTTCCAATACATCATCAGAAAAGTTATCAAGACCGATTTCTTTTGATAAAGTTCCTAGATCTTCTAGTTGATTTTTATATTGGTCCATCCACATGGAATCCAAGCGAATCACATCAGCCGCCGTTCCACCAGATAATTGGGTCGTCATTTTTTCTTGATACCCTCCATAACCACCAAACTCTGCTTTTACTTTGATGTCTGGATTCTTCTCCTCAAATTTTGAAATTGCTTCTTGAACAGCTTTATTCCGAGAATCGCCTCCCCACCACGAGATTCGGATTTCTTCTTTTCCACCACTTGATTTTTCTTTTGTACCGGAACCGCAAGCACTCAAAAGCATGAGCGCACAGCCTGCTACTAACCCCATTTTTACTGTTTTCAATGCACTTTTGTGGATCATTTTATGTCTCTCCTTTATTTCTCATGTCTTGTTATGGACTCCCATGAGATGATGTTGTTATCGCTTACACGGTTATATTAACGTAGAAGCCTCTCTAACAATTAGAGAAAAAATCGACTTCAACCCGTAAAAAATCGACTTTTAGAAAACGCTCTCTCTTTTTTTTAAAATATTGCTCTTTCAATAATCAACTAGTAAAAAACGATCAGAATATTCATTACTCCGATCGTTTCAAAATTTGATTTGGCGTTTTACCATACGTTTTTTTGAACAATTTACTAAAGTAATCTGGATTCTCTCGGTAGCCAGTCATATCCGCTACTTCATAAACTTTGTACCCACTTTCAAGTAATTCTTTGGCCTTAAGCATTCTTGTCGCTTGCAAGTGATGGGAGAATTTCTCGCCAGTTTCTTTCAAATAGGTCCTTCCTAAATGTTCGGCATTTAAAAAGAGCAAATTTTGGGAAATCCATTTTAACGATAATTCTGATTCAGCGTAATAGTTGTCAATGATTCGATTGAGATTGACAGAAATTTTTTCTGCTGGTGAAACAAATGCATCTGCTTGATTGATAAGTTTTATTTGGGTCATCACTAAACTCTTCAGCTCTAAAAATGTCTGAGTCTGTCGCAGTTTTTTTTCAAAATCAGCGATTTCTAAATAGCTTTTGCCATTTTCTACAAAAACTTTGGAAAACTTCTGTAATAGCCATTGCTTCAAAAGTTTCACCGGTAGTAATCCTTTGATTGCTTCTTGGAAAAAGCTCTCTAGTTGACTCAGCGCTTTGTCATTGTCTTTCTCTTGCAAGATATGTTCCAACCCGTCTAATTGTCGTTTACTATTTCGCTGGTTCTCTGTGGCTAAGAGTGGAAACTCGTCTAACATAACAATCCTTTCATCTGGATAGTAAAAATTCCACTGGATATAAGCAATCCCCTTCTGATAGGTATGCGCCAACTCGGATAATTTAACATTTTTTAGCACAACAATTGTAAAATGTTCATCAGAAACTTTTTTTTGAAACGGCCCAATCAGATTGCAGGCATCTGTTTCGGATGAAAAGTAATAGTGGGTGATCGGATTGATTTCTCCTAACACATAAGGTATCTTTTCTTTTTCAAAAAAATGGCGCAAAGCCTCACCTATTCGCTGGTGATCAGCCGATGAAATCATCCATAGGGAGAGCGACTTGTCGGATGAATAATCTGTTTTTCCTAACACTATTTGTTCACTTAAATGGCGCAAATTCAATAATTCATGACGCTCTCTTTCAGTAATTTCTTTTAATACGTCTTGAATACTTTCTAAAATTTGATCAGGAAAAGCTGGCTTTTGTAAGAAATGTTTCACACCAAAGCGCATCGCTTTTTGTGCGTATGTCAAAGAACCATAACCAGTCAAAATCACAATACGAATTTCTGGATCAATCGCTTGGATTTCTTTGATTAGGTCGATTCCGGAAAGCTTGGGCATATTGATATCTGTAATCAAAAGATCCACAGGATTCTCTTTCAGATAAGCTAATGCTTGTGTGCTAGAGTATAATGTCGTGGTCTCCAAACTTCCGCTATAGTTTTGTCTGATGATCTCACTAATACCATCTGCACTGATTTCTTCATCATCTACCACTAAAACTTGATACTTATTCATTGGCTTTCCTCAATTCTCTCTTTCTAAGACTTTTTTATTGATTTTTATCGTAATCGCTGTTTGGACATGAGGTACAGATGAAATCGTTAAGCTGGCTTCTCCTTGGTACAACAACTTTAAACGAGTAGAAATATTTTCCAAGCCGATTCCTGTGGATTGATGGTCTGAAGAAGTCTTCTGGAAACCCGGTCCATCATCCGAAACGACGATTTGAAGCTGATCTTCTTGTTCTGTTATCATTAATTCGATATGAATTGCTTCTTCTTGCTTTTCTAACCCATATTTGATTGCGTTTTCAATTAATGGTTGGATAATCAGTTTTGGAAGGAGAAATTGATTGGTCGTCTGATCAATGTCAGAATGAAAGATCAGCCTAGATTTAAAACGTACCTTTTGAATAGTGAGATAAGCTTCAACAATTGCCATTTCCTCCTGGACAGTATGGTAGTCTTTTTCTAAATTCAGTTTTGATCTTAACAAAATAGCCAGTGATGTAACCATCATTGAAGTATCTTTATCCTTGTTCTTGATAGCCAGCCAATTGATTGAGTTCAGGGTATTATACATGAAATGGGGATTTAACTGCGCTTGTAAAAAACGATATTCCATTTCCTGTGATAAAATTTTTGCTTGATACTCCTTAGTAATCAGTTCTTGAATCTCCGTAACCAGACGATCAAAATTCCGATTTAGCTGTCCTATTTCGTCTTTTCGTGTGAGATTTAGATGCTTGATGATTTCATTAAAATTTTGTTCTTGACTAAAATTCGTCATATTATCGGCTAAAAGATTAATGGGATAAACCAATCTTCGAGTCAATTGACGGAAAAAAATAAAGCTGAAAAATAATACTATTAGTACAACGAAATAATAGCTGATAATGATCTGGATCACGTCCCCAATCATTTCTCGATTTTGAAGGTAATAGGTGACGGATAGCTCTTGATTTCCTACTTGAAATTCTTTTTTTAATTTGTAGAAGCGATTTTCGCCAATCGTTTGAAAGCCATAGGTATCTTTGAAATGCTCATTCAAATTTTCGGCCTTTTTTTCATGCTTGCGGGCTAATTCG
The DNA here is from genome assembly GCF_022711995.1 of Enterococcus sp. Taxonomy (GTDB): domain Bacteria; phylum Bacillota; class Bacilli; order Lactobacillales; family Enterococcaceae; genus Enterococcus_D. Next base: position 640 of record NZ_JALAHI010000110.1, on the reverse strand, counting down.
GCAAGTTTTTCATTTGTTGATGTACTTTGACCTTTTGTTTCCAAAACAACAAAGTCGTTTTTAGAAAAAATATCACTAGAATCCAGTAATTCTTGAACAAAAGACAAATTAATGTATAAAATTAGACTCCCATTGCGCTTAATAGGAGTATCGCGGGTACCAAATAAATGACGAACGTACATAGCTTCGCTCATATCAGGTTCAAAATGCCAGACACCTTCTGTGTCCTCGAGACCTAATGCTTTGATCACCCGCATATCAAAAGCATTTTGATATTTTACATCCACATTCATCATGTTCCCAGCAATTTGTTGAAAATTTGCATCGTACAATAGCGTGTTTTTGATACTAAGTTTGTTGACTTGAAGCCAATTTAATTCATTCTGCACACTCGTAGCTAAAAATGTGCGTTCAATCTCGGAGAGTTTTTTCTCTTGTGCTTCTTCCAAGCTTTTTTGAATCAGCTGATTTTGTCCAATCTCTGTCGTTAACGTTTGCGCCTGATCAAGCTCATTTTTTAGACTATAAGTTAATAAAGATAGCTTCTCTTGGTTTCGTTTATAAATCCCTTCCGTCATAGAATTTACCAGAAAAATACCCAGCAAAAGCAAAATAACCGTAATGATTGTAAAAATAGAAT
>NZ_JALAHI010000109.1 GCF_022711995.1 Enterococcus sp. | reverse complement strand
GTTATACTCTTCCTATTTTATGTACTATAACAAAAAAATCATTGACTGTTCCCCTAAGGTCAGGAAATATGATGAAACCATCAAAATAAAGCGTTTTAATAAAACATGATTTTATTAAAAGGTGAAAGGAAGAAAACTATGAAGCATGATGCATTAGGAATGGTAGAAACAAGAGGATTAATCGGATCAATCGAGGCAGCAGATGCAATGGTGAAAGCCGCAAATGTATCGTTAGTCGGAAAAGAGCTTGTTGGCGGTGGGATCGTAACGGTTTTGGTTAGAGGAGATGTTGGTGCAGTGAAAGCTGCAACGGATGCAGGGGCTGCAGCAGCAGAACGTGTGGGTGAATTATTGTCTGTTCATGTCATTCCTAGACCACATTCGGAAGTAGAAACGATTTTACCAAATAAATAATTTCAGGGAATCTTTGATGAAAGGAAATGAAAAAATGGATAGTGGAAAAAGTGTTTCATATGTCAATGCAGACACAAAAATGAAAGAGGCAAGCAAAGGGTTCCGGGTAAAAGGGATTACGAATGGACTTGTTTCCGGGATTACTTATGGTATCTATTCAACATTAGTGGTTGTTGCAAGTGGCTACGATCCATTAATTAGTGCGACAGGTATTCTAGCAGCCCCATTTGTTTGTTCTGGATTAAATGATTTTTTTGCTGGAATTTTTCTATTATTTTATAACGCCAAACAAGGAAAACTGAAAGAAATGCGCCGAATGTTGGCGACAAGGCCAGGAAAAATGCTTGTCATTGGTTTTCTTTTAGGAGGACCTGTAGCCAATGGCGCTTATCTAGTGGGGTTAGCGATGGCAGGAGCTTACGCGATTCCAATCTCAGCGACATGCGGGTTGTTTGGTGCTTTGTTCTCTTGGATTTTCTTAAAACAAAAACCAACGCCGCGAATCATCTTTGGCATGATCGTTGTGGTGGCTGGGGCAATTACGATCAATATGGTGAAACCAGATGGCGCACCTAATTTTACTTTGGGTATTATTTGTGCCTTTATCGCTGCAATTTCTTGGGGATTAGAAGGTGTCTTTTCAAGTTTTGGCGGAGCAATGATTGATACGGATGTTGCTGTAAATCTTCGCCAATTGATTTCAGGCTTGTTCGTTATTGTGCTTATTTTGCCTATTATTGGTGGCTTGAATTTATTTGTGGGGACATTGGCAGCAGTGACTCCTGTGCTATGGCTGATATTATCCGGTTTAAGTGCCGGGGTTTCCTTCTTAACTTGGTACAAATCTAACGCAATGGTCGGAACAGCTGTGGGTATGTCTTTGAATGTTACCTATGCTTTCTGGGGTGTTATCTTCAGCGTGATTTTCTTAGGACAAGCATTAACACCAACGATGGTGATTGGCTCAGTTGTCATCGTGATCGGAGCAATTTTAGTAACAATGAATCCTTTAGATTTATTCAAAAAGGGGGAGGCGTAAGATGCTTTTACCTAGTCGAACAGCCGTATTAAATGAATTATATGGTGAAAAAGAACTGAATGTGAATCAAATTATGGATAGGTTAAAACCTATTTATGGAAGCGAAAGTCAGTTTAATAAGAAATTATACGTCGAACATATCATGGCGCTAGAGGCGAATGGCTTAGTTGAGCTTACCAGCTATGAGGTGGATGAAAAAGACGAATTGGTTTGCTTCTACCGCATGACACAAGAAGGTCGGTCAACGGTTGATAAGTATGTTGATAAGAAATATCGAAAGGCATAAGGGGGAAATCACTTGAAGTATCGTGGTGAAGAAGCTTTAGGATTAGTGGAAACAATTGGGTTGGTACCCGCTTTGAAAGCAGCAGATGAGATGTTGAAAGCAGCAAATGTGGAATTAATTTCCTATGAAAACATTGGCTCTACATTAGTCACAGTCATGATTAAAGGCGATGTTGCAGCGGTGGAAGCTTCTGTAGCAGCGGGTGCAAAAGCTGCTAGTGAGATTGGGAAGCTAACCGCACAAAACGTCATGCCTAGACCTATTTCGCACGTTGGAGATATTGTCTCTGTTCATGCAGTAGAGGATTAGTTGAGGGAGGAAATCGAGTGAAAACATATGAAGCAATCGGTGCGATTGAAACATTCGGCTTAGTTTTTGTTTTAGAAGCTTGTGATGCGATGTGTAAGGCAGCTGATGTAGAGCTGGTAGGCTATGAAAATGTTGCCTCCGGTTACATCTCAGTGATTGTTCAAGGAGATGTCGCGGCTTGTCATTCAGCGGTGGAAGCCGGAATTGCAGCAGTGGAAAAAATGAACGCAGAAGTCTACAGCTCAGTTGTGATCGCCAGTCCACATGCCGATTTAAATAAACTTATTAAGCGTTATCAGTTAGCCAACCTTTTACCTGAAGAGGAGGGAGATGCATCATAAATGCATGATGTAGATAAAGATTTACTATCTATTCAAGAAGCACGAATTGTCTTAGAAACAGCAAAGAATGCGCAGTTTTTGATGAAAGACTATGGGCAAGAATTTTTCCATAACCTTGTCCGAGTAATGATCCGTGAAGTCCAACCATTGATTTCGGACTATGTTTCTTGTGAGATAGAAGAAACAGGCAAGGGCTGTCAGAAAGAGAAAGAAGCCTTTGTTCTTCGATTTTTAAAGGCGATGGAAGCAGAGATTGGGGATAGAACTTATATCGGCGCTACAGCAAAAGATTCTGCGGGGAAAATTTTGCAAGTAGGTGTTCCGTTAGGTGTCATTCCAGTCCTGCTGCCTTCAGAAAATGTGGTCATCCACACGCTCTACAGCTTTTTTGCAGGACTTCAATCTGCGAATGCAATGATCGCGATTCCTCATGTGAAAGCAACTAAAACGGCGACCTTGGTTATTAAAAAGATGCAAGAGATTGGTCTTTGCAACGGGCTGCCTAGAGGAAGTATCCACTGCATCGAGAACGTAACAGAATGTGGCACGCAAGAGATTATCAATAGTCCGTCAGCAGCCGTAATTTTGGTTTTAGGGCAAAAAAAATATACTGACACAACCATTCCTAAGAGACCAATCATTTATGGCGGATCGGGAGCGACACCAGTCTTTATCGAGCGTTCTGCTGATACGCAAGCCGCTGTAAAAATGATTATTGAAAGTCGCGCGTATGATTGCGGATTGTTGCCTGCTTCAGAACAATATTTGATTGTTGAAAGCACGATCGCAGAGAAAGTAAAAAGTGAGTTGATCCAAAACGGCGGATACTTCCTGTCAAAAGAAGAAGAGAAGCAGCTTGTTTCTTTATTACAACCGAAAAAGGATGGTATTCAAGAGCGCTGTGTTGGAAAAAGTGCAGCATGGCTGGCGAAACATGCGGGGATTCAAATACCACCAGACAAACGACTCTTAATTTCTGAACAAAGTTATGTACATGAGCAAGACCCATTTGTGAATGAAATGAATTGTCCCATCCTAGTGTTTTATAGAGAACCCGATTGGCAGCATGCTTGTGAAAAAGCCATACATTTGCTTCAAGAAAAGAACGATGGTCATACGTTAGCGATTCATTCCAAAGAGCCAATGATTGTAAATGAATTCGCATTGAAAAAGCCCGTTGCACGGATGGTCGTTAATGCCCCGGCGAGCTTTTCAAGTATGGGGATCGGCTCGACATTGCCGCTGTCACCTATTTTAGGCGGTTTTACCAGAGGATTAGGGATTAGTGCAGAGAATATTACACCAGTGAATCTGACCTACACGCGTGAAATTGGTTATGCCTCAAGCAAATGTCTCGAAGAGAAAACTACTGCCAACAACTTGCAAGACGCACAAGTACAGGCTCAGTTGCTTGAAAAAGTTTTAAAGAAAATGTTGGAAAAATAATTTGTTGAAAAGTGAGGGAATACGATGGATATAAACGAGTTCTCAGCCAAACTAGCTGAAGCAACCAAAGAATTAAGCGCAGAAGAGCGCAATGCATTAATGAAGATGTTTGCAACAGTCGCAGACCATGCAGAAACACCTTCTGAGAGTGACTCTAGTGATGCAACTGTGGTTCCAAATGGGATTACGCCACGACTTAGCGCTTTGAAGGAAAACTATTTAAAACAGGTTCCGACAATTACGACGCACCGGGCCCGAGTTATTACAGAGCTGGCCAAAGAAAATCCAGGAATGCCTAAAAGCGTTCTAAGGGCGAAGGCATTTAAGCGTTGCTGCGAAACGGCACCTTTAGTGATTCAAGAGAATGAGTTGATTGTTGGGGCTCCAAATGGCGCACCCCGAGCCGGTTCATTTTCTCCGGATATCGCTTGGCGCTGGATGGAAGAAGAGATTGATACCATTTCTTCTCGTCCACAAGATCCCTTCCATATTTCTGAAGAAGATAAAAAAATTATGCGTGAAGAGCTTTTCCCATTTTGGAAAGGCAAATCTGTGGATGAACATTGTGAAGATCAATTCCGGGAAGCTGGGGTTTGGGAACTTTCTGGAGAATCCTTTGTTTCTGATTGTTCCTACCATCAATTAAATGGCGGTGGCGATTCTAACCCTGGATACGACGTTATTTTGATGAAAAAAGGGATGTTGGACATCCAAAAAGAAGCGCAAGAAAAATTAGAGGCATTAGATTACGCCAATCCAGATGATATGGACAAAATCTATTTCTACAAAGCGCAAATCGAAACGGCGGAAGGCGTCATGATTTATGCGCAACGGATGTCTGACTATGCCAAAGAACTTGCTGCCAAAGAAACGAATCCGAAACGCAAAATGGAGCTTCAAAAGATTGCAGAAGTAAACGCAAAAGTTCCAGCGAATAAGCCAGAAACATTCTGGGAAGCAATTCAAGCTGTTTGGACGATTGAATCTTTATTGGTCGTTGAAGAAAATCAAACAGGGATGTCCATTGGACGTGTGGATCAATACATGTACCCATTCTTTAAAAACGATCTTGATTCCGGTCGCTTAACGAACCACGAAGCGTTTGAATTAGCAGGTTGTATGTTGATCAAGATGTCAGAAATGATGTGGATTACCAGTGAAGGCGGGTCTAAATTCTTTGCGGGATACCAACCATTTGTCAACATGTGTGTGGGTGGAGTAACGAGAGAAGGCCGCGATGCAACGAATGAATTAACGTACCTACTGATGGATGCGGTTCGCCATGTAAAAGTTTATCAGCCATCTTTAGCGTGTCGTATTCACAACCGCTCGCCTAGAGAATATTTGAAAAAAATTGTTGATGTGGTTCGCGCCGGAATTGGGTTTCCTGCCTGTCACTTCGATGATACACATATCAAAATGATGTTAGCAAAAGGTGTATCTGTGGAAGATGCACGTGATTATTGCTTGATGGGATGTGTAGAGCCGCAAAAATCAGGTCGTTTGTATCAATGGACATCAACTGCGTATACGCAATGGCCGATCTGTATCGAACTAGTCTTAAATCAAGGTGTGCCGTTGTGGTATGGGAAGAAAGTTTGTCCTGATTTAGGACCGATCTCAAGTTACAAAACATATGAAGAATTTGAAGAAGCGGTCAAAGAACAGATTCGTTATGTCACCAAATGGTCATCTGTTGCAACTGTCATCACTCAAAGAGTTCATCGAGATCTTGCACCAAAACCATTGATGTCTATCATGTATGAAGGCTGTATGGAAAACGGCAAAGACGTTTCAGCTGGCGGCGCGATGTATAACTTTGGTCCTGGGGTTGTCTGGTCAGGGTTAGCGACTTATGCGGATTCAATGGCAGCCATTAAGAAACTGGTCTTTGAGGAAAAGAAATATACGCTTGAAGAACTAAACAGAGCCTTAAAAGCGGATTTTGTCGGCTACGACCAAATACGTACAGACTGCTTAAATGCACCTAAGTATGGCAATGACGATGACTATGCGGATTTAATTGCGGCAGACTTGATTCACTTCACAGAAGCGGAACATCGCCAATATAAAACACTATTCTCTGAATTGTGTCATGGCACGTTATCGATTTCCAACAACACACCTTTAGGTCAATTAACTGGTGCTTCTGCGAATGGACGGAAAGCATGGGTGCCATTATCTGATGGTATTAGTCCAACACAAGGTGCCGACTTCAAAGGCCCAACCGCCATCGTCAAATCGGTTTCCAAGATGGCAAACGATACTATGAACATGGGAATGGTTCATAACTTCAAGATTATGTCAGGGATGCTAGACACTCCTGAAGGTGAAGAAAGCTTAATTACGTTACTTAAGACAGCCAGTGTCTTAGGAAACGGGGAAATGCAGTTTAACTATTTAGATAACGATACATTGTTAGCGGCCCAAGAACATCCAGAAGAATACCGTGACTTGATTGTTCGAGTTGCAGGATATAGTGCATTCTTTGTTGAACTTTGTAAAGATGTACAGGATGAAATTATTAGTCGAACAATGTTAACTAAGTTTTAACAACGGGAGATGAAGAGATGGATACTCAAAACACGTCGCTCATTGAGCGCTCGGCAATGGTATTTAATGTTCAAAAATATAGCTTGTATGATGGACCAGGGATTCGCACGATCGTCTTTTTTAAAGGGTGTCCATTGAAGTGTCAGTGGTGCGCCAATCCTGAAGGAATTGAACGGAAATTCCAAGTCATGTACAAAGAGAGCGTTTGTAGTGATTGCCATGCTTGTGTTGACGTGTGTCCGATGGGTATCCATTACATTGATGAAGAAGGTTCCCATCAAGTTCGACGCGATATAGCATGTAATGGTTGTCGCGCTTGTGTCGCTGTGTGTCCAATGGCAGCATTGAATATCACAGGTGAGATCAGAACGATCTCAGAGCTGATGGCAGTCATCCATGAAGATGACATGTTTTATGAGCAATCTGGCGGCGGTGTGACCCTCAGTGGAGGAGAATGCACCGCCCAACCAGAGGCAGCTCTTGCATTACTGCAAGCATGCAAAGCAGATGGATTACACACAGCCATTGAAACTTGCGGGCATTCAAGAATGGACCGAATACTGGCGATTGCCGAATATGTCGATTTGTTCTTGTTTGACTTAAAGCATATGGATCCTGTGAGACATAACGAGTTGACGGGAATTAGTAATGAACGAATTTTAGAGAACTTGAAAAAATTATTAGCAGAAGGACATCAGATACAAATCAGAATGCCGATGTTGAAGATGATTAATGATAGTCAAGAAGAGATTCAGCAAATTATTGACTTCTTACTTCCCTATAAAGAGTATCCCAACTTTAAAGGCATTGATCTGTTGCCCTACCACAAATTAGGGGTCAATAAATATGGCCAATTGGGCATGGAATATCCTGTGGAAGGAGATCCGTCTCTTCTAGAATCGGATTTGGATCGAATTGAAGGCTGGATCAAGGGCTATGATTTCCCTGTCCGCGTCATTCGACACTAGAGAGGTGAAAAAATGTCTGAATTAATCGCTCAGCGTGTGATTGAAGAGTCGGTTCCAGGAAAACAAGTCACTTTAGCACATGTGATTGCAGCCCCCATCGAAGAAATCTATCAGTCATTAGGGGTAGAAAACAATGGTGCTATCGGAATTTTAACGATTTCTCCTTATGAAGCCGCAATTATTGCAGCCGATATCGCCGGGAAAAGTGCTGGAGTGACGGTGGGATTTCTGGATCGATTTACCGGTTCTGTTTTATTGAATGGAGATGTGGAAAGTGTGGAAGTGGCATTGGAATCCGTTGTTTCTGGATTGAAAAATCTATTGAATTTTGAAGTGGTTCCTGTGACGAAATCATGAAAAAACGCATCTTAATTGTAGGGGTCGACGATGATGAAAATCGCAAGGTCGCTCAAACAATCGAGGCAACCAATCAGCCCATTCGAAAACTAGCCAATCTTCTCTACACGAATAAAACCATTTTGGTACCAAGTGCCTATCTTGAGTGTCCATGGATGCATAAACATATTATTGCCTTACAACAAGAAGCCAGCGAAGTTTTGTTTTTAGTTTCCTTGAACAATAAAAAGCGATACCCTCCCGGATTTGCCAGGGTCTTTCAAGTTCCTAGAAAAGGGGGAATCGTAAGCCATGGGTCAAGGCAAGCTAAAAAAACAAGCGAACAAGCTGAACGCGAGCTGATGGAAATTGGGTGCATGCCTCCTTATCAATCCATTGTTTTTGAAGAAAGCAATGTACCTATCAGCAAGAAGGAAGCGAAATAACGAAGGAATGAAAGGAGGAGATTATTTGTTCAAACAATTTAAAATGCCAACAAGAATTATCACAGGAGCGGGTAGTGTAAAAGAATTGGGAAATCTGACGATGCAACGTCCTTTGCTCATCTGTGACCCATTCATGGTAAAAAATGGAACGGCAGCGAAAATCGTTCAACTCTTTGAAGCCAAACAAATGTCCTGTCCAATATTTTCAGAAATTGTTCCTGATCCAACCATTGAGATTGTGACAAAAGGATTGGTTGAGGTCATTAAACACCAGCCAGATAGCTTGATTGCCTTGGGCGGTGGCTCTGCGATGGATGCAGCAAAAGCAATCAGAAAAATGGTGCAAACGGCAGATCAAGCAGCAGAGATGCCCCTGATTTGTCTTCCAACAACAAGTGGAACTGGAAGTGAGGTTACAGCATTTTCAGTGATTTCAGATCCAGCAAATGATGGAAAGTATGCGTTGGTGGATGAGGGAATGATTCCAGATTTGGCGATTCTTGATCCTGAACTAACGATAAGTGTTCCCAAAAATGTGACAGCAGATACAGGGATCGATGTGTTCACCCATTGTATGGAGGCTTTGGCTTCGACCAATGCCACAGATTTTACCGATGCCTGTGCAGAAAAAGCGCTGCGTATGATTTGGGAAGAACTCGTTTGTGTATTTAATGAAGGAGAAAATTTAGCGTTACGAGAGACCATTCATAATGCTTCTTGTTTAGCGGGAATTGCCTTCAGTGAAGCGTCACTGGGGATTTGTCATAGTTTAGCACATGCCTTAGGTGGAAAATTTCATGTCCCTCACGGCCGAGCAAATGCATTATTACTGCCTCATGTAATCAGCTATAACGCAGGATTGGATTTGGCTGAAGAGCTGCCAAGTTTACTGGTTTATCAAAGAATTGCGAATTTATTAGGATTCACTGCAGGTACCCCTAAAGCGACGGTCCATGCATTTATTTCAGGACTAAACCGTAAATTGAGACAGCTGGATATTCCGAAAACAATAGGTGAATGTGGAATTGACCTTGAAAGCTATGAAGCGGCAATTCCTGAAATGGCGGAAAAAGCGTTGAAAGATCCCTGTACGTCAACAAACCCTCGGCAAGTGACTCAAGAAGAACTAGAAAAAATTTATAAGGGGTTACTAAGAGGTGGCTATTAATGCATTTTATCACGGAAAGCGAGCTAAGAACAACGTATCGAAAAGCACCTTTTCACGAACTTACTTTACAGCCTGAGGAACGTTTAACACCAGAAGGAAAACAATTTCTGATTGATAAAAAAATTACATTAATTGAAGCGCAAGCACCTGAAAACATAGAAGCCGTAGCAGAAGTGGCAGAGTTACCAGAGTTTTCATTTTATAAAGGATGGCTTTCTTGCGAATTATATGAAGCAGCGATTCTAGCGATGAACTATTCGGTAACGATGAGTCAAGAACTGTTAAAGCTAGAACAAGAGGTCAAAGAGACACTTGGAAAAGACGACGATCGAATGGATCCCTTGACAGAAACAGTGTTTGAGCCGGAAGTTTTTGAACTAGAGGCGGTTCATTTGTTTAGCCGTCACGGGAATTTATTGATTAAATTGAAAAAAATCGAAGAATTCATCCATTTCATCCATGGCAAGTATCCACAATGTCAAAATAGTCTTCGGATGATCAATAAGCAACTGAATGAATTTAGAAAACAATTAGTAGGAGCCGGTCAATGAAAAAGGATATAGAAGAATGTAATCAATTTGTTGCTGAATTTGAAAAGACGATTCAAAAACCAAAAATGCATCCTTCAAGCATTTACTATACAGGAGTCGATCTAGGGACAGCGTGCATTGTGCTTGCTGTTTTAGATGAGAACTATCAACCGGTTGCCGGAGCTTATCGGTACGCAGATGTTGTTCGCGATGGCATGATTGTTGACTATATCGGTGCGGTGGAGATCGTCAAAGAACTAAAAGCAGAGCTAGAAAAAAAGCTGGCTACTGAGCTTTTTTATGCGGCGGCTTCTTTACCTCCTGGCACAGATGCGCTTGATGGGGGTGCCATAAAAAATGTTGTCCAAAGCGCAGGGTTTGAATTGACGAATCTATTAGATGAACCGACTGCAGCGAACCAGCTGTTGAAAGTTACGGAAGGAGCGGTTGTGGATATCGGTGGCGGAACTACCGGAATCTCCATTTTAGAGAATTCAAAGGTGGTCAAAGTTGCGGATGAAGCAACTGGCGGCACTCATTTGTCTTTAGTGATTGCGGGTTCCTATAAGTACTCCTTTCAAGAAGCAGAACTGTATAAACGAGACCCTAAAAATCACAATGAGTTATTGGTCACACTGAAACCTGTTATTGAAAAAATTTCGTCGATTATTGTGCAGCAAACTGAAGGCTATAAGATCCCAGCTATTTACTTAGTTGGCGGAACGGCTTGTTTAAAAAATATTGAGCAAGTCATTCAAAAGACAACAGGAATCAAGACGTACAAGCCGGTGAATCCGATGTTTGTTACTCCATTAGGGATTGCGTTAAGCTGTACCGATTAACTGATAGGATAGGAGGGGAAAAGAATGGATTGTCGGATTATAAAATCACCTGGAGAAGGGACACTAGCGATTGTCAATCGTAGAAAAGGCTCAAAGGATACACTGGAAAAGCCAGATGCAATTGGTTTGGTCCAAGGGAAACTTATTGAGATGGTTTGCGCGGCAGATGTTGCTGAAAAAGCAGTTGGTGTAACTGTAGAAGATATTCGCGGGAGCTGCCCGCAAAATATGGTGATGTTAGCGATATTTGGTGATACAGCCTCTGTGACTGCAGCTATTGAAGAGATTCAGAAGAAAGAGAAGACGAAAAAATGGTAATCGCACAGTTAATAGATACGATTTGGGCTACTCGTAAATCTGAAAAATTAAATGGCTTAAAGCTGATGATCGCAGAAATTTCCGGAGGCTCACGGGATGGCGAGCGCCTAATCGTCTGCGATGTGATTGGTGCCGGAATTGGAGATAGGGTCATTGTAACTACCGGATCGGCTGCCAGAAGAATGCTTGAAGATGATCTCATTCCCGTTGATGCGGCCGTTGTGGGTATCGTCGATGAAAGCTGCGAATCTGCATAAGGAAAGTGTGACAGAATGAAAAAATTAATTAGCCTAAAGGAAGTAGAAAGCTATCACGAAGAAGGCGCTACCGCTATCTTTGTGGATAGTCAAACGATTATTACGCCAGCTGCAAAAGATTTAGCAGAAGAGTACCAAATGGAATGGGTAGAAAGAACTTGCTCAAATCCAGCTCAGACATTGGCAGAAACCGATCCATTTTCAAAAGAAGCCTTGATTGCTTTATTAAAACAGTTTTTAGCGGAAACAGGCAATCAGCCCTATGAAGCTAGTTATCATAAGAGCGGTCTGAAGATCGTTAAAGGAGCAACTGTTAAGCTGCCGCCTGTAGCGGATAATCCATGCATTAAGAGTCAAGAGATCGTCCACGCAAAAGAGTGTGGACTGACAGCAAATCTGCTCTCTCTTGAAGACACTTGTTACAAGGAGACGAGTGGTCAAGAGTCAGTGAACTACATTCTCACAGGCACAGTTGACCTAACCATTGCTGGGGAACGATTCGTCGCTCATCAAGGAGATACAGTCTTTATTCCAAAGGGCACAAAAACGGACTGGCTCGTTAAAGGTTCTGCCTCCGTGCTATCAACAAAACTAAAGGAGGCGAGCCGTAAATGAAGCAAGCCATTGGGATGATTGAAACCTATGGGATGATTGGTTTAATTGAAGCTGCAGATGTCATGCTTAAATCATCCAGTGTTCATTTACTGGGGAGTACGCAAGTTGGCGGTGGCATAAATACGGTCATGGTTGAAGGGGATGTCGGTGCAGTTGAAGCAGCGGTTCAGTCTGCTAAAGCAAGTGTCAGTCTGCTTGGAAAGCAGGTCCTCCTTTCCGCACATGTGATTCCTCGACCAGAAATTATGCCGGAAGCATTTGTTTCATGCAAAAAAACAAAAGCTGATGAGGAACAGCAAACACAAGCGGTTAAATTGGATTCTTTGGAGAAACCTGCCGTTGACCCAGCAATAGAACAACCAAAAAGGTTAGCGGAAAAAGATGAAACAGCTGAAGGAAATGGTGTTCAGCAATCCCAGCAGCAAGCAAAAGCACCTGCTGAGTCGCTGACAGTGCCTGAAAAAATCTTGAAAGTTGTTCAAGAGGAATTGAAACAAGAGAAAATGGTGCCAAAACTATCCCAACCTCAGGTTAGTCCATCTGAAAGTAGGGAGCTGCTTCAAGCGAAGTTTCAAAAAATGAAAGTAGCAGATTTGAGAAAATTGGCGAAAGAACAAAAAGAATTTAGTCGTCCGAAAAAAGAAATCTATCAGATGAGTAAAGCAAAACTAATTCAAGTTTTGATTGATTCCTTAATTATAAATGAATAGAGGGTTTCAGATGGAAATAGTTGATAAAGATTTACGTTCAGTACAAGAAGCTCGTGATTTAACGAGAAAAGGAAAAGTTGCGGCTACTCAAATTGCAACATTTACCGAGGAACAAATTGACCGTATTTTACAAAATATGAAAGCTGCAGCCAGCAAGCACGCCGTAGATTTAGCAAAACGAGCTGTGGAGGAAACAAAATTTGGAAAAGTCATGGATAAGGCCTACAAAAATCATGCTGCATCAACCTTATTGTATGAAGAAATCAAAGACCAAAAAACGATTGGTATCATTGATGAAAATCAAGCAAATGGCACCTTTGATGTTGCGGAACCTGTAGGACTAGTGTTGGGGATCATTCCTTCAACCAACCCTACGTCAACCGTGATTTTTAAAGCGATGATTGCCTTGAAATCAAGAAATGCGATTGTCTTTTCCCCACATCCTTCCGCATTAGACTGTACGAAAAAAGCAGCTGATCTTTTAAACAGAGCAGCGGTCGAAGCTGGCGCACCAGAAGGAATTATCAGTTGCTTGTCTCTTCCAACGATGGCTGGAACCAACGAGCTTTTACATGCAAAAGAAGTCAGCTTGATTATTGCAACAGGTGGACCGGGAATGGTTAAAGCAGCTTACAGTTCAGGAAAACCAGCGTTAGGCGTAGGGGCTGGAAACTCACCTGCTTATATTGAAAAAACGGCAGATGTGAAGTCGGCGGTAGCGAAAATTATGGCTTCTAAAACCTTCGATAACGGCACGATTTGCGCATCTGAACAATCCATCATTTGTGAGCGTTCAAATTCAGAAGCAGTGATACGAGAATTGAAAGCACAAGGCGGATACTTCATGTCTAAAGAGGAAACAGATCAGGTTTGTCAATTACTCTTTAAAAATGGCTATGCAATGAATGCCCAATTTGTAGGTCGAGATGCCCATGTGATTGCCGAAGCAGCCGGCATTCATATTCCTGAGAATACAAAAGTGCTTATTGGTGAACAAGGAGGCGTAGGAGCTGGTTATCCACTGTCATTTGAAAAATTAACCACTGTATTAGCTTTTTATGTGGTTGATGATTGGGAAGAAGCTTGTCAGCTAAGTATTGACTTATTACAAAATGGGATTGGTCATACGATGAGTATTCATACGAATGATCGGGACATTGTTTTGAAATTTGCAGCAAAACCTGCTTCAAGAATCTTAGTAAACACAGGCGGAAGCCAAGGGGGAACAGGAATCAGCACAGGCTTGCCGATTTCATTTACCCTCGGATGCGGCACATTTGGCGGAAGTTCAGTATCAGAAAATGTAGGACCTAAGCACTTATTAAACATCAAAAAAGTTGCTTACGGTTTGAAAGATGTCACCACGCTAGTAAAAGATGACCCGACCTTCAATATGGAAACAGGCTGTTCAACTGAATCAGAACTAGGGCAAAAAACTGTCAGTCAACAGCCGAAAGTTCAGTCCGATCCTGAAATAGAAGATCTAGCAAATATGGTTCGTCAAGTATTGGCTGCGATGAATCAATAGTGAAGAGAGAGAAGAAAATGGAAAATTATGAAGAACTACTGGGTATGTTACTAGAAAAGCTAGCTCCAACGCTTCAAAATCTGGAAGTGAAACAAGCGAGCAACGAAATTCCAGTGGGGATTTCGAATCGACATGTACATCTGTCTCAATCGGATGTCGATAAACTATTTGGTGCAGGGTATCAATTAACGAAATTGAAAGATCTTTCCCAGCCAGGACAATACGCGTGCAAAGAGACCCTCATTATTGCAGGACCTAAAGGAGTGATTGAAAAGGTCCGGATTCTAGGGCCTGTGAGAAACCAATCTCAGGTAGAAATCTTGCAAGGAGACTCGTTTAAATTAGGAATCAAAGCACCTCTGCGACTATCAGGAGATTTAGCAGGGTCTGCAGGAGCAACTCTAATTGGACCAAATGGCTCCGTTGAACTGAAGGAAGGTGTGATTGTTGCGAAAAGACATATCCATATGCTTCCGGAACAAGCGCAGCGATTTGGTGTCACAGATGGTGAAGAGGTAACCATCCATTTTACCGGTCCCAGAGGCGGAGCTTTAAATCAAGTCATCATTCGGGCGGTTGAAAATTCCGGTCTTGAGTGTCATATCGATACAGAAGAGGCAAACGCACTTGGTGTCACATCAAACACAAACATTGTTATCCAAAAAAATTAAGATAAATCGGAGGAAATTATAATGAAATCAGATGCTTTAGGAATGGTAGAAACAAAAGGATTAATCGGATCAATTGAAGCGGCAGACGCAATGGTGAAAGCGGCCAACGTCTCATTAGTCGGAAAAGAAATGGTCGGCGGCGGAATCGTGACTGTGATGGTTCGCGGGGATGTTGGGGCAGTCAAAGCCGCAACGGATGCCGGTGCAGCAGCGGCTCAACGTGTCGGTGAGTTGCTTTCTGTTCACGTTATTCCTCGTCCACATGCAGAAGTAGAAACTATTTTGCCTGCGCAAGCGTAAATAAATGAGGTGGAGACGTTCGCGGGCTTCACCTTTTTATATAGGAGATAACAGATGAAAACGATAATTATAGGCGCGAATCATGCCGGAATTGCAGCAGCCAATGTATTATTATCTCAAACTGGTCATGAAGTGGTAATGATCGATAAAAATTCGAACCTTAGCTATTTAGGATGCGGTACAGCCCTGTGGGTAGGACGACAAATCGATTCCTATGAAGAGTTGTTCTACACGAGTAAAGAAGCATTGGAAAAGAAGGGGGCTAAGATTTCACTAGAGACCGAAGTAGAGATGATCGATTTTTGTCATAAAAAAGTTTATTGTCAAAATCCAACCGAAACTTACTGTGAAACCTATGATAAGTTGATTTTAGCTACCGGTTCTCGCCCTATCTCACCAAATGTCCCGGGCAAAGACTTGAAAAATATTCATTTTCTGAAGAGTTTCCAAGACGGAAAGACGATTGATGCCTTACTTGATAATCCAGCAGTTAAAAATGTAGCAGTTGTAGGTGCCGGATATATCGGTGTGGAAATTGCGGAGGCGATACAACGACGGGGAAAAAATGTTCATTTATTTGATGGCGAGTCAGGGGCGTTATCTAGTTATTATGATCCTGAGTTCTCTACTAAAATGGATCAGACATTGGCAGATCATGGCATTAAGCTTCATTTTGGTGAAATTGCCACAGCTTATAAAGGACATGAAACTGTTGAGGCCATTGTCACGAATAAACAGGAATATCCTGTAGAGCTAGTCATTCATGCGATTGGCTTTTTACCAAATAATGCTCTTGGACAAAACCATTTAGAAACCTTTAGAAATGGGGCTTATTTTGTTGATGCAACGCAACAAACAAGTGATCCGGATGTGTATGCAGTGGGAGATTGTGTCACCATTTATTCGAACGCTTTACAAAAAGATACCTATATTGCGTTAGCAACGAATGCAGTACGTTCTGGAATCGTCGCAGGACATAATATTGCCGGTGTTAAGTTAAACGCGATCGGGGTCCAAGGCTCCAACGGAATTTCTATTTTCGGGTTACACATGGTTGCCACAGGCTTGACAGTAAAAGCGGCTGAGAAGTACGGCATGGATGTATTATACACCGATTACGAGGATTATCAGAAGCCAACCTTTATGAAGGAAAATGGAAAAGTGTCCATTCGGATTGTCTACGAAAAGGCAACACGGCGTATCGTCGGTGCACAGCTATCTTCACAAATGGATGTTTCAATGGCGATTCATATGTTCTCATTAGCAATCCAAAAACAAGTCACGATTGATGAATTGAAGCTACTTGATATTTTCTTTTTACCGCATTTTAATCAACCGTATAATTATATGACAATGGCAGCGTTGGCGGCTGAATAGCCCATAGTTGTTCTCCTGTTGTCGCATGAAAGCAAGGCGTTCACTTTGCTGTTTCGGCCGCAGGACGCCCGCTCTTTTTTGACACTAGGGATGAGCTGGGAAAAAACAACTTTCTAAGCCAACTACTGTTTTCTATTCTTAAAGGAAATGCTTCGGCGTTTCCTTTTTGCTTTTCTTAGGGGATGTTGCAGAAATTTTGTTGTAGTAATACACACTTTTTGATATCGATTACGAGAGAAACGGGAAGAACACCGTTGTTTTTTTCTTAAACAGTCGTTAAAAAAGTTCTCGCTCTTTTTTGAGGAGTGCAAAAAAGAACGGAGACTCGGAGAGAAATCTTCGGTAGGAGAGGCAATCCCTCCTATCTCAGAAAATTTTATTTATTTTTTCTTGCAGGGGGTTATCTGGTTAAAAAAAATAAAAAAAGGCTCTTTCTTTTTATGATAAATATTTGTTGTAGTAAACACTAATGGTAAAAGTGTTGGTGTTTATTCATAAACTTAAAGGAGATGATTATTTTGAAACTAAGTAAGTATATCATAGCGGGAATTTGCGGCTTGTCGATTGCGGCAGCTCAAACGAATATTGCCCATGCAGATGCTGTAGGAACTCAAAACGCGGAAACTGTAAGTGTTCCTCCTGTTTGCCTACCTGTCACAGGTAGTAAATTAGTAAAAGAGGTAACTTATAACGACCGCGTGGATCACTTCAAATTTGTCGAAGATCAAAGAGGCGAAGGAACAAAATACAGTGGTTACAAGTTAGAATTAAATCGTGACTTTAAGTCAAATCGATTATATGTAAAACTAATTACTGACCCAGGTTCTTCTCTAGGAACAATCGAAAACAGTATCGAGGAATATTCAAGAAAAAATATCGGTGGTGGGAAAGTAGAATATAAATTCTATTTCACGCTATTTAATTACAAACCAATACGTACAATTCACATCAACGTTACACCTATTAACGAATAATCAAGTTGTTTAGCACATAGATGAACCCCTTTACTTTGAACCTATGAGCAACTATCTACAACCTGAAAAAGTGGCAGAAATGACGAAACTCGTTCATTTCTGCCATTTTTTGGATAAAAAAAGCATAAATGCTACCTGTGCCTCACTTTTTCCTTCTGAGGAACTAAGTAATTGTATGCAAATAGGAGTTAATCAACTCATTTTGGAACTAGCTACCTTCTTTTTCCGAAATGAAGGGAGAAGGTTTGGGACTAACGTTACTGGTGATCCGTGTCTTTTATTTTTGATGAGGAAGGAGTGTCCAAAACTAGGTGCTTCTGGTGATTTATTTCGGGATAAAAAAAGGAACAGCAAAGAAGGGATTGGGCTCAATTTTCTTCAGACTTCCTAGTAATTGAGGGCTTCTTCTAATAAGAAAGAGGATTTTTTAACGTCTATTAATTGAAAAATGATAAAGAAAATTCAATACATTTGCCTCTCTTTTAAATAACATGAATAATTCTAAAATATCTTTCCGAACAGCGTACAGCTAGAAAGAAAATAAATTTTTTTGATTAATTTTTTTAATGTAAAATTAATAAAGTTCCTTTTCAGATGGCTACAGGAAAGAATGATAGTTCATCGGCACATGTCTGTTGAAATCATTAAAAAGATGATTT